>NZ_CP050831.1:2774529-3082810 GCF_012113595.1 Bacteroides faecium | reverse complement strand
TTCACGACGCAGAAAAGTGGACAAGGCTTTCATCAAACATTCCTGCACACTAATTCCATTAGGTTGAATCTGCCAACCGTGATAGTTGGTTCCATCATAAGCCAAATAAATAAAATACCTTTGCACGCTAATTCCTCTTTTTAGGGTTTTTGCGTGCAAAAGTAGTCATTTTATCCCATTTATCTTTGTATAATCCGCACAAACCTGTATATTTGGAGAACAATACATATGATTCACTAACAGTACAAAATTATGAGCAGTACTATTTTTCTCATTATTGCCCTTGTCACGACAGGCATTTTTGTGATTCAGTTTATTCTATCAATCTTTTTCGGAGATATGGATGCAGATGTGGACGTAGATGCCGACATCAGCAGTGTAGTTTCTTTCAAAGGGCTCACTCATTTCGGTATCGGCTTCGGCTGGTACATGTACTTGGCAGGTAACACGGAAATCCAAAGCTATATCGTCGCCATCCTGATTGGGCTCTTCTTTGTTTTCGCCGTATGGTTTCTGTACAAGAAAGCCTATCAACTGCAACAAGTGAACCGCTCCGAAGCGACAAATGAACTTGTAGGGCGCGAATGTACCATTTACTTCAAACAAAGCGACAATAAATACACCGTACAGGCCAATCGTGACGGGGCCATGCGTGAAATAGACGTAATCTCCGAATCGGGAAAGACGTATCAAACCGGGGACCGCACTGTTATCACCAGATATCAGGACGGAACATTATATATTCAATAACTATTCAAATTTACACAATTTTATGACACAAGAAATGCTAATCATGGCCGCAATATTAGTGGCGGTCATCCTGCTCACTTTTATCGGTATCCTTTCTCGCTACCGCAAATGTAAGAGTGACGAAGTCCTCGTCGTATATGGTAAGACGGGAGGAGAAAAGAAATCTGCGAAATTATATCACGGTGGAGCTGCTTTCGTATGGCCGATTATCCAAGGCTACGAATTCCTGTCAATGAAACCGATGCAGATTGACTGCAAGCTGACAGGCGCACTATCCGCACAGAATATCCGTGTGGACGTACCTACTACGATTACCGTAGCCATCAGCACAGATGCAGACGTAATGCAAAATGCTGCTGAACGTATGCTCGGACTGACGATAGACGACAAACAAAACCTGATTACAGATGTAGTTTACGGTCAGATGCGTCTGGTTATCGCCGACATGACGATTGAAGAGTTGAACTCCGACCGCGATAAGTTCCTTTCCAAAGTAAAAGACAATATCGACACGGAACTCCGCAAGTTCGGTTTGTATCTGATGAATATCAATATCAGTGATATCCGCGATGCTGCCAACTATATCGTCAACCTGGGTAAGGAAGCCGAAAGCAAGGCATTGAACGAAGCACAGGCCAACATCGAAGAACAGGAAAAACTGGGTGCTATCAAAATTGCGAACCAGATTAAGGAACGCGAAACGAAAGTAGCGGAAACCCGCAAAGACCAGGACATCGCTATCGCGGAAACTAAGAAACAGCAGGAAATCTCCGTTGCGAATGCTGACAAAGACAGAATCTCGCAGGTAGCCATCGCCAACGCTGAGAAAGAGTCACAGGTAGCAAAAGCCGAAGCCGAAAAGAATATCCGCATCGAACAGGCAAATACCGAAAAGGAAAGCCGCGTTGCCGAACTGAATTCCGACATGGAAATCAAACAGGCGGAAGCTGCCAAGAAAGCTGCCATCGGACGAAATGACGCACAGAAAGAAGTAACCCTGTCTAATGCCGAACTGGCCGTGACACAAGCCAATGCTGACAAACAAGCCGGTGAAGCCGCAGCCAAATCGGAAGCTGCCGTACAGACTGCACGCGAAACTGCACAAAAAGAAGTGGAAGAAGCGAAAGCACGTAAGGTTGAATCGTCATTGAAAGCAGAAAAGATTGTTCCTGCCGAAATCGCAAGACAGGAAGCTATCCTTCAGGCAAACGCTATCGCAGAAAAGATTACCCGCGAAGCGGAAGCCCGTGCAAAAGCAACTTTGGCACAAGCCGAAGCGGAAGCAAAAGCTATCCAAATGAAACTGGAAGCCGAAGCAGAAGGTAAGAAACGCTCATTGCTCGCTGAAGCGGAAGGTTTCGAAGCGATGGTAAGGGCTGCAGAATCGAATCCGGCTATCGCTATCCAATATAAGATGGTAGACCAGTGGAAGGAAATTGCCGGTGAACAGGTAAAGGCGTTCGAACACATGAACTTAGGAAATATCACCGTATTCGACGGTGGAAACGGCGGTACAAGCAACTTCCTGAATACATTGGTAAAGACGGTAGCTCCAAGCCTTGGTGTATTGGACAAATTGCCTATCGGTGAAACTGTAAAAGGCATTATTAATCCGGAAAGCAAAACGGAAGAAAAGCCTACAACAAAAACGGAAGAGAAAAAGGATAAGAAATAATCCTGCTCTAAACAAAACATGCGCTGATGGAAAAAAGAACAATTACTTTTTCTCATCAGCGCATTATTCATTTTGGATTTTCCCATCATTACATTCTTTATGCTACAAAAACATGTAACAATATCAGCCCATACAAGTATGGTACTGAATCTTTACATGAATAAATTATATTTTCCCACTGGACATTTATTCTCAATCTTTCTATCTCCCCATCATCTTTTCCCTGTTTCTCCGATGAATAAAGGGTTTGCGAGTAAAGAGCAACAATTTCACCCGTAAGCGATTAGTTTCAAAATTGTTCCTCCTAATGAAACTATTCGTTTCTCGGTGTGAAACACTTTGTTTCCCGTAATGAAACACTTCGTTTCACACCGAGAAACAAAGTGTTTCAAATGGGGTTGAAACTAATTACGAAATAGCTTTACTAATCATGCTCAATTGTGGAATCAGGAAGCATCAATTAATTATTCATTTCCGTACGGGTTTGAACAATCTTTTTGGTGCGGGCAACTGTTATTCTTCTTAATTTCATATGTATATTCCAACGTTTTCATATAACTTTGCGGGCAAAAAATACAAAATGACTATACATAAGCTTCGTGTATTACCCCTATTTTTGCTGATTACAGGACTTGCAACACTCACTTCCGGTTGCAAAAAGAAAGACATGTCACTGAAACTGAACGAACCCCGCAATATCCGTGGCGTAGTCAGCTACAAACGTTCTTTTCCTGACTTGAATGACGCACATCTGGAAGTAGCCAAAAAGATTGGTATCCGTCCGCTAGCCGACCGAGACGCAGCGGAAGCTATGAAAGAGAAACTCACACATATCACTGATAATGAATTTTATGTGGTAGATTCACTGACACATTCCATTCCTTATCTCGTTCCCCGTGCCAGCGCATTGCTCGATACGATTGGAGTCAATTTCCTCGATTCATTGACTGCCAAAGGCTTAAATCCGAATCAAGTAATCGTTACTTCAGTATTGCGTACGGAAAACGATGTGAAACGTCTCCGCCGCCGGAATGGAAATGCTTCCGCAAATTCTGCGCATTGCTTCGGAGCCACTTTCGATGTCAGTTGGAAACGCTTCAAGAAGGTGGAAGATAAAGACGGACGACCTTTGCAGGACGTTAGCTCAGATACTCTGAAACTCGTTCTGTCTGAGGTTTTAAGGGATCTACGGAAAGCGGAAAAATGCTATATCAAATATGAGTTGAAGCAAGGATGTTTCCACATCACCGCCAGATAATCGGAAGATGAGTATAAAATGCAATAAAATTCATCCCCAAACAATCAGAGAATCCAAAACGTTTCATTAAATTTGCAGAAATTTTTCTTTAATACGATTGAATGATAGAGAAACTGATTGTTCTTGAGGATATTGATCCTGTTATTTTTTACGGTGTAAACAACGCCAACATACAGTTAATTAAAGCTTTATATCCGAAGCTGCGTATCGTTGCCCGTGGCAATGTCATCAAAGTGCTGGGCGACGAGGAAGAAATGTGCGCCTTCGAAGAAAACATCACCAAACTTGAAAAGTACTGCGCCGAATATAATTCACTGAAAGAAGAAGTTATCATCGACATTATAAAAGGGAATACCCCGCAAGCGGAACAGAGCGGAAACGTGATCGTGTTCAGCGTCACGGGAAAGCCCATCATCCCCCGAAGCGAAAACCAGTTGAAACTGGTGGAAGGATTCGCCAAGAACGATATGGTATTCGCCATCGGTCCCGCAGGTTCGGGAAAGACATATACCGCTATCGCCCTTGCCGTACGTGCGCTGAAAAACAAGGAAATCAAAAAGATTATCCTCAGCCGCCCTGCCGTAGAAGCCGGAGAAAAACTCGGTTTCCTGCCCGGAGACATGAAAGACAAAATCGACCCGTACCTGCAACCCTTGTACGATGCCCTTCAAGA
Organism: Bacteroides faecium; assembly: GCF_012113595.1. NCBI lineage: Bacteria > Pseudomonadati > Bacteroidota > Bacteroidia > Bacteroidales > Bacteroidaceae > Bacteroides > Bacteroides faecium. Next base: position 3,078,454 of record NZ_CP050831.1, on the reverse strand, counting down.
TATGATACCTGCCGCCAAGTTAAAGGAATACATGGAATTGAACATTATACAGATTGCCCCGTTAGCCTTTATGCGCGGACGCACGCTGAATGATGCTGTCGTGATTCTTGACGAAGCACAGAACACCACCGCGCAGCAGATTAAAATGTTCCTCACCCGTATGGGTATGAACACCAAAATGATTGTGACAGGAGATATGACGCAGATTGACCTTCCCGCTTCGCAAACTTCGGGACTGGTGCAGGCACTCCGCATACTGAAAGGGGTGAAAGGTATCAGCTTTGTCGAGTTGAACAAGAAAGACATTGTGCGCCATAAGTTGGTGGAACGCATCGTGGATGCTTACGAGAAATTCGACAAAGAAGCGAAAGCCGAACGGGAGAAACGGAAAAACGAGCAACTGGTTCTCAACGGCGAACGTCCGGTGAAACTGGCAAAAGAATAATCGCCTTTAGTTCGGAACTCCTATGGCGACTCATGAACTGGAACTTATAATTTGTAATTATAGATAAAACAATGAAAGCATTAACAAAAACAGATTTCAACTTTCCGGGACAGAAAAGCGTGTACCACGGAAAAGTGCGCGATGTGTACAACATCAACGGTGAAAAACTCGTCATGGTAGCAACCGACCGTATTTCGGCCTTTGACGTGGTACTGCCTGAAGGTATTCCTTACAAAGGACAAATGCTGAACCAGATTGCAGCTAAATTCCTCGATGCCACTACTGACATCTGTCCGAACTGGAAACTGGCTACTCCGGACCCAATGGTTACTGTCGGCGTATTGTGCGAAGGTTTTCCGGTAGAAATGATTGTACGCGGTTACTTGTGCGGCAGCGCATGGCGTACTTACAAAAGCGGTGTACGCGAAATTTGCGGCGTGAAATTGCCGGACGGAATGCGTGAAAACGAGAAATTCCCCGAACCTATCGTAACTCCGACTACCAAAGCGGAAATGGGACTGCACGACGAAGATATCTCTAAAGAAGAAATCCTGAAACAAGGACTGGCTACTCCCGAAGAGTACGAAGTGCTTGAAAAATATACGCTGGCTCTCTTCAAACGCGGTACTGAAATCGCTGCAGAACGCGGATTGATTCTTGTCGATACCAAATATGAATTCGGCAAGCACAACGGCACTATTTACCTGATGGATGAAATCCACACTCCGGACTCCAGCCGTTATTTCTACTCGGAAGGTTATCAGGAACGCTTTGAAAAAGGCGAACCACAGAAGCAGCTTTCTAAGGAATTTGTTCGCGAATGGTTGATGGAAAACAGTTTCCAGGGCAAAGACGGCCAAAAAGTGCCTGAAATGACTCCGGCTATCGTACAGAGCATCAGTGACCGTTACATCGAATTGTTCGAAAACATCACCGGCGAGAAATTTGTGAAAGAAGATACCAGCAACATCGCTGAACGTATCGAAAAGAACGTAATGAATTTCTTGACTAAATAAGAATGGACTACCCACAACAGCATATCAAGCCTTACGACGAGGAAGGGAAAAAGACCGAGCAGGTGGAGCGCATGTTCGACAACATCGCGCATGCTTACGACAAGCTGAATCATACCTTATCTTTAGGTATCGACCGCAGTTGGCGCCGCAAAGCCATTGCCTGGCTGCGTCCTTTCCAACCGCAACGCATGATGGACGTGGCTACCGGCACAGGGGATTTTGCCATCCTTGCCTGCCGCAAACTGCAACCTGCCGAGCTAATCGGCACGGACATCTCGGAAGGTATGATGAACGTGGGGCGTGAAAAAGTAAAGAAGGAAGGGCTCTCGGACAAAATCTCTTTTGCCCGGGAGGACTGTACTTCACTCTCTTTTGCCGACAATGACTTTGACGCGATTACCGTAGCGTTCGGCATCCGCAACTTCGAAGACCTCGACAAAGGGCTCTCCGAAATGTGCCGGGTACTGAAACCGGGGGGACATCTCGTGATTTTGGAACTCACCACTCCCGACCGTTTCCCGATGAAACAATTGTTTTCCGTCTACTCTAAAGTCGTCATCCCATTGCTGGGCAAGCTTCTCTCCAAAGACAACAGTGCCTACCGCTATCTGCCGGACACCATCAAAGTATTTCCACAAGGGGAAGTCATGAAAGGGGTCATCTCACGAGCCGGATTCAGTGAAGTTAATTTCCGGCGGCTGACATTTGGTATCTGCACTCTTTATACTGCGACAAAATAACTTAACAATTTAGCCTTATGAAAACGACAAAATCAATTGGACTATTTCTACTCTCTATTTTTTGTTGTATCAATTTCACATCTTGTGATCCGGCAAATAATGAAGGAGATGATCTTATATGGGATTTCTCTCCCATAGTTCTTTACATTTCAGTGCAGGATGCCCAAGGCAATGATTTACTGAATCCACTCACCAAAGGCTCTATTGCCAATCAAGGAATAAAAGCAATTTACAAAGGGGAGACTTACGAAAAAGATGCTCCGTTAAAAGAACGAACCAGAGCATATATGGCCTATTTCGCAGGTCTGCAAACAGAGATCAATCGAGATGGAAAATATTATTTGACTTTCGGAGAATTCAATGGCGACCAGACATTCGACAACGAAAAAGTTGAAATAGACTGGAACGACGGAAAAGAAAAATCTGTTATCACCTTTTCCAGTAAATTGACCTGGAAATCAAAAAAGGAACCTATATTCAATCGAAAATTCTGCCTGAATGGAGAAGAAATATCCCTTAAAGAAGGTTTTGTAATAACCAAATCCTCTTCTCAATCCGAACAAAAATTCGATATTCTTTCTGTAGAATATGGCATAGAGGCGGAAACGGATGAAATTAAAGAAAAAATAAAAGCTGATTTAGAAAGTAAATCTCCTTATACCAAGGGAGAAGCATATAATATAGCTATTCAAGAAAAAAACTCCGGTAAATATACATTATTCAATTCCGAGGGTTTGCCTATCGCAGACAAAGAGTTTGTTATTAAAGAAACAGAAGCGCATGGTGTATATGGAATAACCGCCGAAATAGCCAAAGCTTTCAGACTTATTCCTCCTGAAGACCAAATATACAGCCATATAAAATTGAAATTAGATATAAACGGCGAGAAGTCCTCTAATACTTTTAATATCTTTACCACCCGCCCTAATATTTTCTGGATATATGAAGATTTGACGGAATACTATAAAGACAAATATCCTGACGGTAAAGTCAAAGAAGTAGTACGTCTTTTGAAAAGTAAACCCAATTACCCAACTAAGCAATAAACGATTATGGAAAAATATGGTTTAATCGGCTACCCTTTGAGACATTCATTTTCTATCGGATACTTTAACGAGAAGTTTAAATCCGAAGGCATCAATGCGGAATATGTGAATTTTGAGATTCCCCAAATCAACGATTTCATGGAAGTGATTGAAGAGAATCCAAATCTGCGTGGTCTTAACGTCACTATCCCTTACAAGGAGCAAGTTATTCCTTTTCTGAGCGAACTAGACCCTGATACTGCGAAAATCGGTGCAGTAAATGTAATCAAAATTATCCGTCAGCCGAAAGGAAAGGTGAAGTTGGTAGGTTATAATTCTGATATTATCGGATTTACCCAATCCATACAACCATTATTGCAACCCCATCACAAAAAGGCTTTAATACTGGGCACCGGTGGAGGGTCCAAGGCTGTCTACCACGGTCTTAAAAACTTGGGCATTGAAAGTGTGTTCGTTTCGCGCACTCACAGAGCGGACGGCATGCTGACCTACGAGGAACTAAGCCCTGAAATCATGGCGGAATATACAGTAATTGTAAACTGCACTCCTGTAGGCATGTTTCCTAAAGTCGATTTCTGTCCTAATATACCTTATGAGCTGGTAACTCCAAACCATTTACTCTACGATTTGTTATATAATCCAAACGTTACCCTTTTCATGAAAAAGGGAGAAGCACAGGGTGCCGTTGTAAAAAACGGTCTTGAAATGCTGCTTCTTCAGGCATTTGCCGCCTGGGAAATCTGGAATAAATAGAATCTCTCCTAGCCCCTTTTTCAAGGCGAGAGAGTAAAAAAGGTCAAAGGTATCATATGAAGAGAAAAGTAGTCTATAGTATTATCATCATTATGCTGGTGATGACCGGTTGCACTATCGGAGGAAGTTTCTATATGTTGAACTTTTCTCTGACTCCGGACGCAAAGATTTTGTCTAAAGATGCCGACTCTTATCCTTTTATGTACAAAAACTATCCATTTCTGCGCCCATGGGTAGATAGTCTGCGACAGGCAGATGCGCTGAAAGATACTTTTATCATCAATCCGCATGGCATACAACTCCATGCTTACTATGTAGCTGCTCCCGAACCGACCAATAAAACAGCAGTTATTGTCCACGGATATACGGACAATGCTATCCGTATGTTTATGATTGGGTATTTATACAACCGCGATTTGGGATACAATATTTTGCTACCTGAGCTTCAGCATCAGGGAGAAAGTGAAGGCCGTGCCATTCAGATGGGTTGGAAAGACCGTTTGGATGTGTTGCAGTGGATGAATATTGCCAATGAAATTTTCGGAGACAGTACGCAGATGGTAGTGCATGGCATTTCGATGGGCGGTGCAACCACGATGATGGTATCCGGCGAGCAGCAGAAGCCTTTTGTGAAATGTTTCGTGGAAGATTGCGGTTATACCAGTGTATGGGATGAATTTTCCCATGAATTAAAGTCATCCTTCGGACTTCCACCTTTCCCACTAATGCATACCACAAGCTGGCTATGCGAAAAGAAATACGGCTGGAACTTCAAAGAGGCTTCTTCACTAAAACAGGTGGCAAAGTGCGAGTTGCCGATGCTGTTTATTCACGGGGATAAAGACACATACGTCCCGACATGGATGGTATATCCGCTTTATGAAGCGAAGCCGGAACCAAAGGAACTTTGGATTGTGCCGGGTGCCGCCCATGCCGTTTCCTACAAAGAGAATAAACAGGAATACACCGATAAAGTCCGTGAGTTCGTCGGGCGATACATTCATTAAACCTATTATAACAAGGAGTTTTAGATTCATAACAGAAAAAGTTTCTATATTTGCAAACGTAAAATGACTGTTATGAAATCAATATTCACACTTATAATCTTTACTTTTCTGCTGATACCTTTACAGGCTCAAGAGAAAGTATATACGGTAGACAATCTTCCGAAAGTTCACTTGCAAAACAAGATGCAGTATGTTTGTAATCCTGCGGGGGTACTTTCACAGGTTGCTTGTGACAGCATAGATGCCATGCTTTATGCCTTGGAACAGCAGACGGGAATTGAAACGGTGGTTGCCGCAGTCCCTTCTATCGGGGATGAAGATTGCTTTAATTTCTGCCACCAGTTACTCAATAAATGGGGTGTAGGAAAGAAGGACAAAAATAACGGTTTGGTTATTTTGCTAGTTACCGACCAGCGTTGTATTCAGTTTTACACTGGCTATGGGTTGGAAGGAGTTCTTCCCGATGCTATCTGCAAGAGGATTCAGACGAAGTACATGATTCCTTATTTAAAAAACGGGAATTGGGATACAGGAATGGTAGCGGGGTTGAAAGCGACTTGTCAACGACTTGACGGTTCTATGGAGAACGATTCTCTTTCTGATTCGGGCGGGGGTGGTTCATTCGATTTTATTCTTGCTATCTTCTTCTTCATCCTCATTGGCGGAGGTATCTCCTTCTTTGCGGCACGTAAGCAAAGCCGTTGCCCGAAATGCGGAAAGCATACATTGCAAAGAAGTGGCAGCAGGGTGGTATCCCGGATTAACGGTGTGAAAGCCGAAGATGTCACTTATACTTGCAGAAACTGCGGGCATACTCTCGTACGCCGTCAGCAAAGTTACGAGAATGACTATCACCATCGCGGTGGTGGCGGTGGTCCGTTCATTGGCGGTATGGGCGGTGGAAGTTTCGGTGGCAGTAGAGGTGGCGGCTTTAGTGGTGGCAGCTTCGGCGGCGGAATGGGTGGCGGCGGAGGTGCCGGTTCACGGTTCTAAAATAAACGTAATACGATACCTAAGTTTCAAAATAAATTAGTAACTTTACTTAATTACTAAGATTGAAGAATATGAAAGAAAATAAGGGATATAAAGAAAATAAAGAACAAGAGAAGGTTGTTCACGAACCAGCAGGTTCTTATGGCCTGGATGCGGTTACCATGAGACAAAAAATTATGGAACGGGTAATGCTCATGGAAGATAATCAGCTAAAAGAAATGCTCCGGTTCTCCAACGAACTGGAACAAAAATCCTGGTTAATACCACATACTCAAGAAGAATTAGAAAACGCTATCAACAAAAGTATGGAAGATGTCAAAGCCGGAAGGGTTATTTCACATGAAGATGTCCTCAAATATTATATGAAATGATAAATATTGTTTGGACTCAATCGGCTTTACAAACGCTGGAATTAGTTTATTTACAAACATTACGATATACAAAGAACGAACGTATAGCTGCGAATTTGCATAATAAGCTCATCAAAGAAGCAGAAATACTTAGTACCTTTCCCAATGCGGGCAGTATTCTAAGTACTTCAGATAAAGTCACACTCTGTTACAGAGCATTAGTAGTAGATGCTAACTATAAACTTATTTATTACATTGATATTAATGAAGATGTAATCATCGTAGCAATTTGGGACGTTCGTCAAAATCCTGATAAATTAATAAAAACAATAGAATAATAGAAACATGAAAAAGTCAATTATCATCATCTTAGCCGTTGTAGCTATCCTTGTCTTCTGGGCAGTCAGTGTATATAACGGCCTGGTTACTATGGACGAGAATGTAAGTGGTCAATGGGCAAATGTGGAAACGCAATATCAACGCCGTGCCGACTTGATTCCCAACCTGGTAAATACAGTAAAAGGGTATGCAACCCACGAAAAAGAGACATTAGAAGGGGTTGTTGCCGCACGCAGCCAGGCAACACAAATCAAAGTGGATGCTGCTGACCTGACACCGGAAAAACTCGCGCAATATCAAAAAGCACAGGGTGCTGTCACTTCTGCTTTAGGTAAGTTGTTAGCTATCACAGAGAGTTATCCCGACTTGAAAGCTAATCAGAATTTCCTTGAATTGCAGGCTCAACTGGAAGGTACTGAAAACCGTATCAATGTAGCACGCAAGAATTTCAATGATGCCGCACAGGCTTATAACACCAATATCCGCCGTTTCCCCAAGAGTCTCTTTGCAGGAATGTTCGGATTCGACAAGAAAGCATATTTTGAAGCAGAAGAAGGTAGCGAAAAAGCACCTAAAGTAGAATTCTAAGAAAAGTCTGCTGAAGAGATTGTGCCGCTGACTAAAAGTTTCCGTATCTCATTAGACACGAAAACTTTATTAGTCAGCGGCATTTCTATTAAGATAGTTGGCTGTACGAAAAAAAAGCAGTACTTTTGCAACCGTATACAAAATAATTCTATAACTCATGAGTAATCAACGATACATGATGCGTGGAGTAAGCGCATCAAAAGAAGATGTGCACAACGCCATCAAGAACATCGACAAAGGAATTTTCCCGAAAGCATTCTGCAAAATTATTCCCGATATATTGGGAGGTGACCCGGAATATTGCAACATTATGCATGCCGACGGTGCCGGAACCAAATCTTCCCTTGCTTATATGTACTGGAAAGAGACAGGCGACTTGTCTGTATGGAAAGGAATTGCCCAGGATGCTTTGATTATGAATATCGACGACCTACTTTGCGTAGGTGCCGTAGATAATATCCTCGTCTCTTCAACCATCGGACGCAACAAGTTATTAATCCCGGGAGAAGTTATCTCCGCCATCATCAACGGAACAGACGAACTACTTGCCGAACTCCGTGAAATGGGTGTAGGCGTATATGCAACCGGTGGCGAGACTGCTGACGTCGGCGACTTGGTTCGTACTATCATTGTAGATTCTACCGTAACTTGCCGTATGAAACGTTCGGACGTTATTGATAATGCCAACATTCGTCCGGGCGACGTTATCGTCGGTCTTGCTTCTTACGGACAGGCTACTTACGAGCAAGAATATAACGGCGGCATGGGCAGCAACGGTCTGACAAGTGCACGCCATGATGTATTCGGCAAATATCTTGCTGAAAAATATCCGGAAAGCTATGATGCGGCAGTTCCCGAAGAATTGGTTTATTCAGGAAATCTGAAACTGACAGACAGTGTAGAAGATTCTCCGATTGATGCAGGCAAGTTAGTGCTCTCTCCTACCCGTACCTATGCACCGGTAGTAAAGAAATTGCTGGATGCATTACGTCCCGAAATTCACGGAATGGTTCACTGCTCCGGTGGTGCACAGACCAAAGTGTTGCACTTTGTTGAAAACGTCCGTGTTGTAAAAGACAATCTTTTCCCTGTTCCCCCATTGTTCAAGACTATTCAAGAGCAAAGCGGTACTGATTGGTCAGAAATGTACAAGGTATTCAATATGGGACACCGTCTTGAAGTTTATCTGTCACCGGAACATGCAGAAGAAGTTATCGCTATTTCCGAATCATTCGGTATCCCGGCACAGATAGTAGGACGCGTTGAAGAATGTGACAATACAGAGTTAATCATCAAGAGCGAGTTCGGAGAATTCAGATATTAAGGAATGGCAGATAACAGTACCATATTAGAGAAACTGGACGGACTTGTAGCCCGTTTTGAAGAAATATCAACCCTTATCACCGACCCGGCAGTAATTGCCGACCAAAAGCGCTATGTCAAGCTGACTAAGGAATATAAGGAACTGGATGACTTAATGAAAGCCCGCAAGGAATATATCCAATTACTGGGTAACATTGAGGAAGCCAAAAGTATCCTTTCCAGTGAGTCGGATGCCGAAATGCGTGAAATGGCTAAAGAAGAGATGGATAACAGTCAGGAACGCCTTCCGGTATTGGAAGAAGAAATCAAACTGATGCTTGTTCCCGCCGACCCGCAGGATAGCAAGAATGCGATTCTTGAAATCCGTGGCGGTGCAGGTGGTGACGAGGCAGCTATCTTCGCCGGCGACCTCTTCCGTATGTATGCCAAATTCTGCGAGACAAAAGGCTGGAAGATGGAAGTCTCCAATGCGAACGAAGGAACGGCAGGTGGGTTCAAGGAAATAGTTTGTAGCGTCACAGGTGACAATGTTTACGGAATCCTGAAATATGAATCGGGCGTACACCGCGTACAACGTGTTCCTGCAACAGAAACCCAGGGACGTGTACATACTTCGGCAGCTTCGGTAGCCGTACTTCCCGAAGCGGAAGAATTCGATGTAGTCATCAATGAAGGTGAAATCAAATGGGATACTTTCCGAAGCGGTGGTGCCGGCGGACAGAACGTAAATAAGGTAGAATCCGGAGTGCGACTGCGCTATATATGGAAGAACCCGAATACAGGCATTGCCGAAGAAATCCTGATTGAATGTACCGAAACACGCGACCAGCCGAAAAATAAAGAACGTGCATTGGCACGTCTCCGTACTTTTATCTACGACAAAGAACATCAGAAATATATCGACGACATTGCTTCCAAACGTAAGACAATGGTATCGACCGGCGACCGTTCGGCTAAAATCCGCACATATAACTATCCGCAAGGACGTATCACCGACCACCGCATCAACTACACGATTTACAATCTGGCTGCTTTCATGGATGGAGATATCCAAGACTGTATCGATCACTTGATTGTGGCTGAAAACGCGGAAAGACTGAAGGAAAGTGAGTTGTAGAAAATAGGAAGTTGAGAGCGGAGCTTTAATTTGCAAACAGTAAATCGTATAATAGTAAATAACAAGATGGATAAACAACAATTATTTGAAAACATAAAACGCAAGAAATCATTCCTTTGCGTAGGACTTGATACCGACATCAAGAAAATCCCGGAACATCTGTTGAAAGAAGAAGACCCAATCTTCGCATTCAACAAAGCAATTATCGACGCAACAGCAGATTTGTGTATCGCCTATAAGCCCAATTTGGCTTTCTACGAAAGCATGGGCGTAAAAGGATGGATTGCATTCGAAAAGACAGTAAAATACATCAAAGATAATTATCCCGACCAGTTCATCATTGCCGACGCAAAGCGCGGAGATATCGGAAACACTTCCGCCATGTACGCCCGCACATTCTTCGAAGAACTGAATATTGACTCTGTCACAGTAGCTCCTTATATGGGTGAGGACAGCGTTACTCCATTTCTTACTTATGAAGGAAAATGGGTTATATTATTAGCACTGACTTCCAACAAAGGCTCTCATGACTTCCAGTTGACAGAAGACGTGAACGGCGAACGTTTGTTTGAAAAAGTACTGCGCAAATCACAGGAATGGGCAAGCGACGACCGCATGATGTATGTGGTAGGCGCAACTCAAGGACGTGCTTTCGAGGACATCCGCAAGATTGTCCCCAATCATTTCCTGCTTGTCCCCGGTGTCGGCGCACAAGGCGGCTCGCTCGAAGAAGTTTGTAAATATGGAATGAACAGTACCTGCGGATTAATTGTTAACTCATCCCGTGGTATAATCTACGTGGACAAAACCGAGAAATTTGCTGAAGCTGCCCGCACCGCCGCACAAGAAGTACAGGCACAAATGGCCGAACAGCTCAAAGCAATTCTCTGAAAAGAAAACAAAATCTCTAAAAGAAACGAATGTCTCACGAAAGAAAGATAATCAACGACCCGGTATTCGGGTTTATCAATATTCCGAAGGGGTTGCTATACGATTTAGTACGGCATCCCCTTTTGCAACGTCTTACCCGCATCAAGCAGGTAGGACTCTCGTCCGTGGTATATCCCGGTGCGCAGCACACCCGCTTCCAACACTCCCTGGGTGCTTTCTACCTGATGAGCGAAGCTATTACACAACTGGCTTCCAAAGGTAATTTCATCTTCGACAGTGAAGCGGAAGCTGTACAAGCTGCCATTCTGCTGCATGACATCGGTCACGGTCCTTTCTCTCATGTACTGGAAGACACCATTGTAAAAGGAATCCCCCACGAAGAGATTTCCCTTATGCTGATGGAACGGATGAACAAAGAAATGAACGGTCAGCTTAGCCTTGCCATTCAAATCTTCAAGGACGAGTATCCGAAGCGCTTCTTGCATCAGCTTGTCAGCGGTCAGTTGGATATGGACAGGCTTGATTATCTTCGCCGTGACAGTTTCTATACGGGAGTTACGGAAGGAAATATCGGCTCGGCACGAATCATCAAGATGCTCGACGTGGCAGACGACCGTCTTGTCATCGAATCCAAAGGGATTTACTCTATCGAGAATTTCCTCACGGCACGCCGCCTGATGTATTGGCAGGTATATCTGCACAAAACTTCGGTAGCTTACGAAAAGATGCTTATCAGTACCCTTTTGCGCGCCAAAGAACTGGCTTTGCAGGGAGTGGAACTGTTCGCATCGCCTGCATTGCGCTTTTTCCTTTACAAAGACATCACTCCTGAGGAGTTCCACAACAATCCCGATTGTCTGGAGAATTTCGTCCAACTGGATGATAACGATATATGGACGGCCCTGAAAGTATGGAGTACCCATACCGACAAGGTTCTTTCCACTTTAAGCATGGGAATGATTAACCGAAATATCTTTAAAGTGGAAATTTCATCGGAACCGATTAGTGAAGACAGAAAAAAAGAATTAACTTTGCAAATCAGCCAGCAATTAGGCATAACACTTTCCGAAGCGAACTATTTTGTTTCTACCCCCAGCATCGAAAAGAATATGTATGACCCGGCAGACGACAGTATTGACATTATCTACAAAGACGGCACTATCAAAAATATTGCCGAAGCATCGGACATGTTGAACATCTCGTTATTGTCCAAAAAGGTAAAGAAATACTATCTCTGCTACCAGAGATTACATAGGTAAGTATAAAATATTCATGCAATAACACGGAAATCTGAAAAAAAAGTCCGTTATTTGTGAACTAATTAAATTTTAAATTAAAGACATGGAGTTCTCGGCTAAGCAAATTGCAGCATTTATCCAAGGGGAAATCATTGGAGACGAAAACGCTACGGTACACACATTCGCTAAAATAGAAGAGGGAATGCCCGGAGCAATTTCTTTCCTGTCAAACCCTAAATACACACCTTACATCTACGAGACACAATCAAGCATTGTCTTGGTTAATAAGGACTTCACTCCTGAACATGAAATAAAAACAACCCTTATCAAGGTAGACAATGCATACGAAAGCCTGGCAAAATTGCTCAACCTTTATGAAATGAGCAAACCTAAAAAACAGGGTATCGATTCATTAGCATTTGTTGCCGCCAGTGCCAAGATTGGTGAGAACGTATATATAGGTGCTTTTGCCTACATTGGCGAAAACGCCGTGATCGGAGATAATACTCAAATCTATCCACATACTTTTGTTGGAGACGGAGTAAAGATAGGCAACAGTTGCCTGCTCTACTCGAATGTAAATGTTTATCATGATTGCCGCATAGGCAACGAATGTATCCTGCACTCGGGTGCGGTAATCGGAGCCGACGGATTCGGCTTCGCTCCTACTCCGAACGGATACGATAAGATTCCTCAAATCGGAATTGTTATTCTGGAAGATAAAGTAGATATAGGTGCCAATACCTGTGTAGACCGTGCTACAATGGGAGCTACGGTAGTACATAGTGGTGTCAAATTGGATAACCTGATACAAATAGCCCATAATGACGAGATCGGTTCGCATACCGTAATGGCTGCACAAGCCGGTATCGCCGGTTCTACCAAAGTGGGTGAATGGTGTATGATTGGCGGTCAGGTAGGTATTGCCGGACACTCAAAAATAGGAGATAAAGTCGGTTTGGGCGCACAATCAGGCGTACCGGGAGATATCAAGTCCGGTAGTCAACTTATCGGTACTCCTCCTATGGAGCTAAAACAATATTTCAAATCATCTATCGCACAAAGAAGCCTGCCGGACATGCAGAAAGAACTGCGTAACCTGCGCAAGGAAATCGAAGAATTAAAACAACTATTAAATAAGTAAACAAATAGCCAATGCTGAAACAAAAAACGCTGAAAGATAGCTTTTCACTGAGCGGGAAAGGTCTTCACACTGGACTTGACCTCACTGTTACATTTAATCCTGCTCCGGACAATCATGGATACAAAATCCAGCGTATTGACGTAGAAGGCCAACCAACTATCGATGCAGTAGCCGACAACGTGACAGAAACCACCCGTGGTACTGTGCTGTCGAAGAATGGAGTCAAAGTAAGCACCGTTGAACATGGTATGGCAGCCCTTTACGCATTGGGCATTGATAACTGCCTTATCCAGGTAAACGGCCCGGAGTTTCCGATTTTAGATGGTAGTGCACAATATTATGTACAAGAAATAGAACGTGTAGGAACAGTAGAGCAGAATGCTGTCAAGGACTTTTATATCATCAAGTCAAAGATTGAATTCCGTGACGAGTCGACAGGTTCTTCCATCATTGTATTGCCGGACGAAAATTTTAGCCTGAATGTACTGGTTTCTTATGATTCGACCATCATCCCGAACCAGTTTGCTACACTTGAAGACATGCATAAATTCAAAGACGAAGTGGCTGCCAGCCGTACATTCGTCTTTGTTCGCGAAATAGAACCGCTTCTCTCTGCGGGATTGATTAAAGGGGGCGACCTGGACAATGCTATCGTAATCTACGAACGTAAGATGTCTCAGGAAAGCTTCGACAAGTTGGCAGACGTTATGGGAGTTCCTCATATGGACGCCAATGAGTTAGGCTATATTAACCACAAACCGTTGGTCTGGGCGAATGAATGTGCCCGTCACAAATTACTGGATGTTATCGGCGACCTCGCTTTAATCGGCAAACCGATTAAAGGGCGTATCATCGCTACCCGTCCCGGGCATACTATCAATAACAAGTTTGCCCGTCAGATGCGGAAAGAAATTCGTTTGCACGATATTCAGGCACCAAGCTATGACTGTAACCGCGAGCCAGTGATGGATGTTAACCGTATCCGCGAACTGTTGCCGCATCGCTATCCTTTCCAACTGGTAGATAAAGTGATTGAAATCGGTGCCAACTATATAGTAGGTGTAAAAAATATAACTGCCAATGAGCCTTTCTTCCAAGGACATTTCCCACAAGAGCCCGTTATGCCGGGTGTGCTTCAAGTAGAAGCAATGGCACAAGTAGGCGGTTTGCTTGTTCTCAACTCTGTTGACGAACCGGAGCGTTACTCTACTTATTTTATGAAAATAGACGGTGTGAAGTTCCGCCAGAAAGTAGTGCCGGGAGACACATTAGTTTTCCGTGTAGAAATGCTTGCTCCAATCCGCCGCGGCATCTCCACTATGAAAGGCTATGCTTTCGTTGGGGAAAAAGTAGTTTGCGAAGCTGAATTCATGGCACAAATAGTAAAAAACAAGTAATCAACAATTGGAAATTCAAATGATAAGTCCTTTAGCGTATGTTCATCCTGAAGCTAAAATCGGGGAAAATGTAGAAATTGCGCCTTTTGTATTTATAGATAAAAACGTGGTTATCGGCGACAACAATAAAATTATGGCTAATGCCAACATTTTATACGGCTCACGTATCGGTAACGGAAATACAATTTTTCCGGGTGCCGTTATCGGTGCCATTCCGCAAGACCTTAAATTTCAAGGAGAAGAATCAACAGCCGAAATCGGAGACAATAACCTGATTCGCGAGAACGTGACAATTAACCGTGGTACGGCAGCTAAAGGGCGCACGATTGTAGGAAATAACAACTTACTGATGGAAAGCGTGCACGTGGCACATGATGCTTTAGTCGGTAACGGATGTATCATCGGTAACTCTACCAAGATGGCCGGTGAGATCGTAATTGATGATAACGCTATTATCAGTGGCGGTGTACTAATGCATCAATTCTGTCATGTAGGCAGTTATGTAATGATTCAAGGTGGTTCCCGTTTCAGTAAGGACATTCCTCCCTACATCATTGCAGGACGCGAACCAATCGCTTTCAGCGGAATCAACATTATCGGCTTGCGTCGTCGTGGTTTTACCAATGAAGTGATTGAAAGTATTCACAATGCCTATCGTATCATCTACCAAAGTGGATTGAACACGACAGAAGCATTAAAGAAAATTGAAGATGAATTCGAGAAGAGTCCTGAAATCGACTACATCATCGACTTCATCCGTAATTCAGAACGTGGTATAATTAAATAAACAGTTCAAAATAGTCATATTATGATATACAGATTTACTATCATATCTGATGAAGTTGACGATTTTGTCAGAGAAATACAAATTGATCCGGAAGCTACTTTTTTAGACTTCCATGAGACAATCGTAAAATCAGTTGGGTATACAAACGACCAGATGACTTCTTTCTTTATCTGCGACGATGATTGGGAGAAAGAAAAGGAAGTGACTTTGGAAGAAATGGACGACAACCCGGAAATGGACAGTTGGGTGATGAAAGAGACTCCTATCAGCGAACTGGTAGAAGATGAAAAACAGAAGTTACTGTATGTATTCGATTACATGACTGAACGTTGTTTCTTCATCGAGTTATCCGAAATCATTACCGGAAAAGAAATGACCGGCGCTAAATGCACCAAGAAATCAGGAGATGCTCCCAAACAGACTGTCGATTTTGAAGAAATGGCTGCCGCCGGTGGTTCTCTCGACTTGGACGAAAACTTCTATGGCGACCAGGATTTCGATATGGAAGACTTCGATCAGGAAGGATTCGATATTGGTGGCGACGCAGGCGGATCATTCGAAGAATAGAAATTTTAAATAGCAAGTATCAAGTATTAGGTATTAATTGCTATGCAGCGCCAGGCAGTTAATACCTACTATTTTTTAGCTCACACTTTAATACTTAATACCTGATACTTAATACTTAAAATCCATGCCTACTCTCATTGTTCTTATAGGTCCTACCGGCGTAGGGAAAACCGAATTGAGTCTACGGATAGCAGAGAATTTCCAGACAAGCATTGTATCTGCTGATTCGAGACAGCTTTATGCCGAATTAAAAATAGGTACGGCAGCACCTACTCCCGAACAACTGGCACGTGTGCCCCATCACTTAGTCGGCACGCTCCATCTTACAGACTATTACAGTGCCGCCCAATATGAAGCGGAAGCACTGGAAATACTTGAAAAGTTATTTATCGAACATGAAGTTGTGGTTCTTACCGGCGGCTCGATGATGTATGTCGATGCTATCTGCAAAGGTATTGACGATATTCCTACCGTCGATGCGGAAACTCGTCAACTCATGTTGCAGAAATATGAGGAAGAAGGACTTGAACAACTCTGTGCTGAACTCCGCTTATTAGACCCGGAATATTATCGTATTGTAGATTTAAAGAATCCCAAGCGAGTGATTCATGCACTGGAAATCTGCTATATGACGGGACGCACGTACACTTCTTTCCGTACGCAACAAAAGAAAGAACGCCCTTTCCGTATTATCAAAATAGGATTAACCCGCGACCGGGAAGAACTTTACGACCGCATCAACCGACGTGTAGACATGATGATGGAAGAAGGATTGCTGGAAGAAGTACGTTCCGTACTTCCCTACCGTCACCTTAACTCTCTTAATACGGTAGGATACAAAGAAATATTCAAATACTTGGATGGAGAATGGGAATTACCTTTTGCCATCGAAAAGATAAAGCAAAACTCCCGTATTTATTCACGCAAACAGATGACCTGGTTCAAACGGGATGAGGAAATACGCTGGTTCCATCCGGAACAAGAAACGGAGATACTTACATACCTCCGTCAATCTTTATCATAACCTTTCAAATATATTACTTTTCACTCACTAAACGAATAACTATCTTACCATCTACACGATCTGCCGATGCCGATTTTATAGTCTTAGCCGATATTTGCTCCAATTTACTTGCAGTAACCTCTTTTCCATCCAAGAGGTATATAACTTCTCCTTCCATATCTTTCGCAGTACTTTCAGCCAGTTGCCATGCATTAGCATAATTGAGTTGACGGTTATTCTTCATAGCCTGAAAATCTTCGTCCGTCATCATTTCTACAATAATCACTCCATCCTTTGCCTTATCTCCATAAACAGCGGTCGCCGGTTTATCTTTCAGTATAGTAATGCTTTTGATATGGTCAGGAGCTATCTTAGATAAAGCATCTTTTTCCAATGCTTCCTTACCATCAACAATAACCAAAGGCTGTTCGCCCTCTTTCACTCCATGCACAGTAATTCCATTAATAAGTCCGGTAGGTTTTGTATCTCGAACTCTTATCAGCCGACTTGTTGTTTCCGGCAATAAGTTGACTACCTCCTGTTCCATCCGCACTGACATCGTAGCAGTCACGGGAACTTTCATGGATTTATATCCGATAAAAGAAAATAGCAGGTTACCACCCTTCACTGCTTTCAAGCTGAAATGACCATTTACATCTGATATTGCGCCAGAAGTCGTATTAGGCACAATTATACTTACACCGGGTTTAGGGCGTCCCTGTTCGTCAACAACAGTACCGGTAACTTGAAAATCGGGAACTACGTTTTCTTGATTATCCACTTTAGAAAATTTAAATTGCGATGTCGTACCGGGTTTCTTTGTGGTTACGAGTATCATTCCATTTACGCCACGTTTACCATGCACTTTTATAGAAGCACTATCCTTCAAAACTGACACGCTTTCTATTATGTCCCTATCAATTTTCTCAAAATCATCCATGCTCACTTCTTTGCCATCAACCATAATTAACGGCTTCTTATTTTCCGGAAATCTGATATCTCCAAATCTTACCGGAACTGAATATTTCACAGATACAGGCACACCACGCTGCTTTCCCGGAATCCAGGCCGGCATCCCGTTCACAATTCTTTCAGCTTCTTTATTCAATACAGATTGGTCTGATTGAAGCACTTGCACATCCTTCACTTTTCCAGTCTCATCCACTGTGAAACCGACTATCACCCTTCCTCCGGCTTTACCTTTCATGTTAGAACTATCTACCTTATCTTTCAGATACTTTTTTAACGCATCTATACCACCCGGATATTCAGGCATTTGTTCCACTACTTCAAAAATGATCATTTCTTCATCATCTTTCGTTTTTGCTGTACGCTCTTCAGCATTAATATCGGTCTTACTGCCGCTATGTGACACTTTTACAGTATCTTGCAACACATTAACCGCATCTCCCAATACATTTTCTTGCATATAATTCGCCAAATCATTAACTTTGACGACAGAAATCTCTTCTACTTTTTCAGAGACTTCGGGACGGGCAAAAGCAGTTACTGCAATAGCTGCCAACGGAAGTACATACAAGTACTTCAAACGTGCCCACGGATTTGATTTTTCTTTTAACATCATAGTGATACGTTTTTTAAGTTTACTGTGATTAAAGCTGTTGGCCATAGAGTAGAGCCTTGTGCCAACGGCTTTTTTTATTAATAATAGTTGATATTCTTTCGCGTTTACTCCTTCATTGATTACAGTCTCGTCCGCTTCATACTCATGGATATTCTGCAATTCCTGTTTCAGCAACCATGCACCGGGATTGAACCACTGAAAGAAGATACAAATATCCGCCAACAATAAATCTATGGAATGACGATGTCGGATATGTGCCGCCTCGTGAATCAGAATTTCCCGCCCGTTCTCCCTCAGGTCTTTTTGACTGATAACAATATACTTCATCCAACTGAACGGAGCTATCTCCTGCTCGTGAACGACAAGCGTGACTCCATTCTCTAATTTTTCCCGTTTACCGGAATGTATTAATCTGAAAAGACAGAATAAAGAATATAGATTACGGCAGGCAAGGAATATAATGCCAGCCAGATAGACAAGCAGGACGATTTCTATCCAAGAAAAAGAAGCAGCTTCATTCACCGCTACTCCAGCCGCATCAACAGCGGTAGATTCCATTTCTGCCATCATCAACAACTGCTCGATGGTAAGCACCGTCTGTTGCACTTCAACCTGGTGATTCGTTGTTACTTCGATAAAAGGGATGAGTAGTGACAGGAATAGCACTCCCAATAAAGCAACACGATTAAAGCGATGAAAAGTCTCCTTACTAAGTAATAACCGAAAAAACAGGTAAAACAAAACAAGGCAAACGGATGATTTTAATATGTAAATGAAGAATGCTCCCATAGTATAGATTGTCGTTTTATTAATTAATCTTTCTTATCAGCCTGTTCCACTTCGTTGATGAGCCGTTTCAACTCATCCAAAGAAATATCTTCTTCTTTGACTAAAGAAGAGACAGCGCTTAAATAAGAATTATTAAAATACTTGCTAATCACATTCCGAAGCGTTCCTTTACGAAAATCTTCTTCGCTGACTACAGGATAATATTGATAGGTATTACCAAACGTATAGTGAGCCAGGAAACCTTTGTCTTCCAACCCACGCACGATAGTAGATAATGTATTGAAATGTGGTTTCGGTTCTCCATAGAAAGCCAACATTTCCTTCACGAACAATGGACCTTTTTCCCAAAAAAAGCCCATGATTTCTTCCTCTTTTACTGTTAATCCTTTCATACTTGCAACATTATTTGCTGCAAATAACGAAAAGTTTTAGTTCATAAACTAATTTTCCTAGTTAAAGTAAACTAAAGCTTATAGTTTACCCAAATAATTTGTCAACAATGAAGTTGCCGATAAAGAATAAATCGCCCATAAAAATAATGCTGAACACTAAAAAAGTAAAGCAAGTACTCCAACGGGCTCCTCCTTCTTCTTCGCCACGTTTGATACGAAGCAGGGAACTATACAGGCAATCGCCCGCAATGAACAGTACAAATAAACTCGGTATCAGGTCGCCCCATGACACCAACCAAAGATTATCCCCCTTCCCCAACAGGAAGGTCAACGCCACTGCCAACAAGAAAACAGAAGCATACTGCAAGTCTTTCCTTTTTGAATTCATAGTGGTAATATTTAAAGTCCTTTTCACAAAGATATTGAATCTCACCCAATAATCCTCATCAAAACCATACAAAAATCAGTATCACCACCTATTAAATTGTCTCAAAGAATATAGGAGAAAATGAAGCAAAAATAGTGAGGAAGGAGAAGAATAGCTAATCATCCACTTCTCCTTCGTCAGATTTCACTGGCCTATGCCCCGCTTTAGACGATTTCTTTTTCAACCGTCCGCTTTTTCTCAAAGCTTCGGCAATAATCCATTGAAGCTGCCCGTTTGTACTCCGAAACTCATCAGCCGCCCATTTTTCAATGGCTTCCATTGTTTCAGTATCCACCCGCAGAACAAAACTCTTTATTGAAGATTCTTTTTTAGCCACTTCTTTCTTACCTTCTTTTTTTATAATTTATCAATGATTCAGCGTACCCGTATTCACTACCGGCTGCGCAGCTTCATCCGCACAAAGCACCACAAGCAAATTACTTACCATGGCAGCTTTCTTGTCCTCATCCAATTCAACAATCTCTTCTTCAGAAAGTTTATGTAATGCCATGCTAACCATTGACACAGCACCCTCAACAATCTTTTCACGAGCACTGATAATAGCTGATGCCTGCTGGCGGCGCAACATAACCGCTGCAATCTCCGGAGCATAAGCCAGGTAATTAATACGGGCTTCCACTATCTCCATACCTGCCATAGCCAAGCGTTCATTCAACTTCTGTTCCAACTGTTCATTGATTTCATCACCGCCACTACGCAACGTCAATTCATCCACGTTCGCCTCGTTGTCGTCATAAGCATACAATCCAGCCACTTGGCGAAGCGCAGCATCACTTTGCACACGGACAAAATCTTCAAAAGCATTCATACGCCCGGCAACAGTCACGCTCATTTGCCCGGTTCCTTTATTATCCGCCATGGTCTGCGCATCAATTTCGAACATTGCCTTATAAGTATCTTTCAGTTTCCAGACAAGCACCAGACCAATCAAAATAGGATTACCTATCTTATCATTCACCTTAATGGGCTCCACATCCAGATTACGGGCACGTAAAGAAAGTTTTTTCTTATTCATAAAAGGATTTACCCAGAAAAATCCGTTTTCAGTAAACGTCCCTTTATAATTTCCGAAAAACACCATGAGCCGGGCTTCGTTCGGTTCTTGCGAAAAGTAGCCCGGAATCATCAGAATAGCCAATGCTATAAAGAACAATAACAAGAAAAACAGAATAATGCTTCCCTTGAAAAGCACAAAGCTCGTTACAACCAATAACGGCAACACTATCAAATTGAGGAACAAGGCTAGAAAGCCATTAATAACCGCACCATTGTACTTAAATTCTTTTGTATTCATAGCATTCATTTTTTGATATTATTTTGATATCACAAATATATCACTATTTTAATTTAAAAAGCAAGGAAAAAGAGAGTTATTTTAATTATAAACCACTTTTTTAACTAAACAGTCATGTCGGGATACTAAACAAATCTAAAAGTTAAGGAAATAAGCCGCTATCCGAATCTAAAAAAAGAGTTTGTACTTTGAGGTATTTAAGTTTATTACTATTTTTGCAGGATACGAATTTAAAACCTTTAAACTGTATAATATAAAACGATTCATAAAATGAGAAAAGTTAGTTTAGTTCTGCTCTTCTGCTTTATCTGCCTGACCGGAATGGCACAGGGTCAAAAGGCACTTGATTTAAAAGATATCACCTCCGGACGTTTCCGTCCGGAAAACATTCAGGGAGTCATCCCTACACCCGACGGTGAGCACTACACGCAGATAAACGCCGAAGGCACGCAAATCATCAAATATTCTTTCAAGACAGGCGAAAAGGTAGAAGTTATCTTCGATGTAAACACTGCACGAGAATGTAACTTCAAGAACTTCGACAGTTATCAGTTCTCACCCGACGGACAAAAATTACTGATTGCTACCAAGACAAATCCGATTTACCGGCATTCATATACAGCTGTACATTATATATACCCTTTGAAACGAAATGATAAGGGCGTTACGACAAACAACATTATTGAACGGCTGTCTGACGGCGGACCTCAACAGGTCCCCGTCTTTTCACCGGACGGCACAATGATTGCTTTTGTCCGTGACAATAACATCTTCCTTGTCAAGCTGCTCTATGGCAACAGTGAAAGCCAGGTGACTGAAGATGGCAAACAAAACTCTATCATCAATGGTATCCCCGACTGGGTGTACGAAGAAGAGTTCAGCTTCAACCGTGCTTTGGAATTCAGCGCTGACAATACGCAGATTGCCTTTATCCGTTTCGATGAATCGGCAGTCCCTTCCTACTCTTTCCCGGTATTTGCCGGAGAAGCTCCCCGCATAGACGCTCTCAAGGATTATCCGGGAGAATATACGTATAAGTATCCGAAGGCCGGCTACCCGAACTCAAAAGTAGAAGTACGCACGTATGATATCAAATCACGCGTTACCCGCACCATGAAACTTCCGCTGGATGCAGATGGATATATCCCCCGCATCCGCTTTACCAAAGATGCCAACAAACTGGCAATCATGACGCTGAACCGTCATCAAGACCGTTTCGACCTTTACTTTGCCGACCCTCGTTCCACGCTTTGCAAACTGGTATTGCGTGACGAATCTCCTTATTATATTAAAGAGAACACCTTCGATAACATCGAATTCTACCCCGAATACTTCAGCCTGCTCAGTGAGCGCGATGGTTATAGCCACCTTTACTGGTATAGCATGGGGGGCAATCTTATCAAAAAGGTGACGAACGGAAAGTTTGAAGTAAAAGACTTCCTGGGATATGACGAGGAAGATGGTTCTTTCTACTACACCAGCAATGAAGAAAGCCCGCTTCGCAAAGCTGTCTACAAGACAGACAAGAAAGGCAAAAAGATAAAACTGTCTCAACAAGTGGGAACGAACACCCCGCTTTTCAGCAAATCAATGAAGTATTATATGAACAAGTTCACCAACCTGAATAATCCGATGGTGGTAACATTGAACGATAACTCGGGCAAAACGCTCAAGACATTGATTACAAATGACAAGCTGAAAGAGACTTTATCAGGATATGCAGTACCGCAGAAAGAATTCTTCACCTTCCAGACTACGGATGGTGTAACCTTGAACGGTTGGATGATGAAACCCGTAGATTTCTCCGCATCGAAGAAATATCCGGTACTGATGTATCAATACAGTGGTCCCGGTTCACAGCAAGTATTGGACAACTGGGGCATTAGCTGGGAAACCTATATGGCAAGCCGCGGATTCATTGTTGTATGCGTGGATGGTCGCGGAACAGGTGGTCGTGGAGAAGCCTTTGAAAAATGCACATATCTGAAAATTGGCGTGAAAGAAGCCAAAGACCAGGTAGAAACCGCTCTTTACCTCGGCAAACAACCTTATGTAGACAAAGACCGCATCGGTATTTGGGGATGGAGCTACGGCGGATACATGACTCTTATGAGCATGAGTGAAGGAACTCCCGTATTCAAAGCAGGAGTAGCCGTTGCCGCACCGACCGACTGGCGTTTCTATGATACGGTTTATACCGAACGTTTCATGCGCACTCCGAAAGAAAACGCGGAAGGCTACAAAGCATCCTCCGCTTTCACCCGTGCCGACAAACTGCATGGTAACTTGTTGCTCGTACACGGTATGGCAGATGATAATGTACACTTCCAGAACTGTACCGAGTATGCCGAACACCTGGTTCAACTCGGAAAACAATTCGATATGCAAGTATATACCAACCGCAATCATGGAATATACGGTGGCAATACCCGCCAACACCTGTACACACGGTTGACTAACTTCTTCTTGAATAATTTGTAATGGCGGATAGAGTACGTAAGCCCGAATGGCTGAAAATCAATATCGGTGCCAACGAACGATACACCGAAACAAAACGAATCGTCGACTCCCATTGCCTGCATACCATATGCAGCAGTGGGCGTTGCCCTAATATGGGGGAATGTTGGGGAAAAGGCACTGCCACCTTTATGATTGGCGGTGACATCTGTACCCGCAGTTGCAAGTTCTGCAACACGCAGACCGGACGCCCTCATCCACTGGATATCAATGAACCTGCCCATGTAGCGGAATCCATTGCATTGATGAAGCTGGACCATGCCGTTATCACTTCCGTAGACCGGGACGACCTTCCCGATTTGGGAGCGGAACATTGGGCACGCACCATCCGCGAAATCAAACGCCTGAACCCTCAGACTACCATCGAAGTACTGATACCCGATTTTCAGGGCAGGATGGAATTGGTAGACCTCGTGATAGAAGCCTGCCCCGACATCATCTCACATAATATGGAAACCGTCCGCCGCATCAGTCCGCTGGTACGTAGCGCGGCCAACTATGATACGAGCCTGCAAGTGATCGGACGTATCTCCGCCAAAGGAGTCAAATCCAAAAGCGGTATCATGGTCGGGCTGGGAGAAACTCCCGAAGAAGTAAAAATGTTGATGGACGATCTATTAGCAGTCGGCTGCCAAATTCTTACTATAGGACAATACCTGCAACCCAGTCACCGTCATTATCCCGTAGCGGAATATGTGACTCCACAACAATTCGCAAAATACAAGACCATCGGTTTAGAAAAAGGATTTAACATCGTAGAGAGCGCCCCCCTTGTTCGTTCATCCTACCATGCAGAGAAACATACCCGTTAGCAAACAAAACACAGACACTATTTGTTTTATAAGTAGAACCGACAAATAAACATAAAGTAGAGATGGATCATAAAGGAATACTTTCTTCCGCATTCAACATGTCACTGGGATTTATCCCCGTTATTATTTCCATTTTATTGTGTGAACTTATAACGCAAGACACGGCCATTTATATCGGTACAGGTATAGGTATCGTAGGTATATATCTTTCCCACCAACGAAAGGGAATACTAATTCCTAACTTTATCCTATATATTGCGACCGGAATACTGGCACTAGTATCATTAGCCGCACTTATTCCCGGTGATTATGTTCCGGCTGGCGCACTTCCCATTACATTGGAAGTCAGCATCCTCATTCCCATGCTGATACTTTATATGCACAAGAAAAGGTTTATCAACCACTTCCTGAAGCAGATAGGTTCCTGTAACAAACGCCTGTACGCACAAGGAGCGGAAGCTGCCATCGTATCGGCACGCATCGCTTTAATCTTCGGCGTACTGCATTTTATCATTATCAGCATCGTTGTTGTCTTCCAAGACCCGCTGGGACAGACAAGCGTGCTTATTCTCTATAAGATACTGCCCCCTGCTATCTTTATACTAAGCATCCTGTTCAATCAGATTGCTATCCGTTTCTTTAATCACCTGATGTCTCACACGGAATACGTGCCGATCGTCAATACCAAAGGAGATGTGATTGGAAAAACACCTGCCATTGAAGCAATCAATTACAAGAATGCCTATATCAATCCGGTGATAAGAATCGCCGTGTCTACACACGGTATGTTATTCCTTTGTGACAGACCGTCAACAGCCATCCTGGACAAGAATAAGGTGGATATTCCAATGGAATGTTATCTCCGTTACGGAGAATCCCTGACAGCAGGCGCTACCCGTCTGATGAACAACGCACTCCCCCATGTCGAAGACATAAAACCGGAGTTCAACATCGCCTATCACTTCGAAAACGAAGTGACGAACCGCCTTATCTACTTGTTCATAGTCGATCTGGACGACGATTCCGTTCTCTGTACGCCCCGTTTTAAGAACAGCAAGTTGTGGAATTTCAAGCAGATAGAGGAGAACTTAGGCAAAAACTTCTTCAGCAGTTGCTTTGAAGACGAATACGAACATCTGAAAAATGTTATTTGTATAAGAGAAAAATACAAGGAATCTTAGACAAATCGGGCACGTGTCCTTTCCAGTCTTTCACCGTACGCGTCTGTATATATTCTCCTTCGCAAGTGATATTGGCAGCAATACACAGCTTTGTCTGCGGACGACAGCTCTGTAGGATATCTTCCACCATTTTATGATTCCGGTAAGGTGTCTCTATAAAGAGTTGCGTCTGATTCTCGGCATACACACGCTGTTCCAATGCCTTTAACTTCTTACCACGTTCTCCCGGTTCAATCGGCAGATAACCGTGAAACGCGAAACTCTGACCATTAAAGCCCGAGCCCATCACGGAAAGAATAATAGAAGAGGGTCCGACCAACGGAACCACCTTCAGCTTTTTGCGCTGCGCAATAGCCACTACATCCGCACCCGGATCGGCAACAGCCGGACAACCCGCTTCGGATATAACTCCCATAGAAGCACCATTCACCAAAGGTTTCAGATAACCGGAAATATCTTCGGGCGAAGTATGCTTGTTCAACGGATAGAACGTCAGCGCATCAATATCAATCTCCCTGTCCACCTTCTTCAGGAAGCGGCGGGCTGAACGGACATCTTCGACAATAAAATAACGGATACCGGAGATAATCTCCTTATTATAAGAAGGCAATACCTTTTCAACAGACGTATCACCCAAAGTCACGGGCAACAAATAAAGGGCAGTTTCCACTTTTTAAATTGAGAATTGAGAATTAAAAATTGAGAAATAAGAAAGAGAAACGATTCAGGAAGCCAAATAGTTGGATTCACTCAGCATTGTATGATAGTCCGTAAATTCCAGAAGGTCTTTCAGCTTCATGTCTTTATGCTTTTTCATATATGAAGCGACGATTCTCGCGCCTACCCACGTACCTATCAATGCAGGAGCCTGGCTACCTAACATTTCAACAGCCGGAGCAGGTTTCATATAATAACGAAACACCATCGGGTCGCGTGCGTTCAAATGGTCATTTGAGCAGATATAATCCCAAATCGCCTGTTCATTTTCCTTGCACCAGGCATTCTCTTCTTTCGAATACCCCATCGCTTCACCTATATTATTATATCCTAATAAGCTCTGCACCACATAATTGATTTTTCCGGAGTGCATCATCAGGTCGACAAGACAAGTCCCTTCATGGTAATTCATACCATAACGGCTCAAAAGATAAAAAGCGAAACAATCCGGCACAATTCGCTCAGGACGCATGGAGCGGCATTGGTAATCGTAATAAAAACGCTTGTAAAGAGGATAATCCTCTCCCATATATTTATCAAGGCTGATACCGAGCAAGGAATCAACCAGGATAATAGATTCGTTGAACGCAGATACCTGCGAATAGATAAACGGCACTTTCGTATCGGGAACTTCCTTCTTCAGTTTCTTGAACCCCTTGGTCAGTCCCTTTTCCACTTCATCCAAATTAGGGAATTTAGCTTCCACGTCCCCCATCAGACGAACCAGTGTCGTATCCGAATAGAATTTTTGCAGCCGTTGGGAGATAGTATCATCCTTCACCGTACCGATGGCCAACACATCTTCAATCAGAATCTTTGTCGGCATACGATAATCCATCGTCAACTTCTGCATAGCAGAAAAGCTGTTGGAGCGAACATATTCGCCCAACAGCTTATCGTATCTTAGAACAGAAATCTCCTCTTCCTTCTGCTCCGTACCGTTTCCTGTGCTTAACCCACAGGAGGTGAAAAGCATACTTATTACTATTATAAGAAGAGAAATCTGTAGTTTCATAATGTATTAACCGTAAATGATGTTACCATTTTCGTCCATGTACTCATCGAGTCCTTTCTCGTAAGTAGCCATCGCACGAAGACTCATACCTACGCTGGAGAATCCGCCGTCGTGGAAGAGGTTCTGCATGGTCACCTTGCGGGTGAGGTCGGAGAACATCACGATGCAATAATCGGCACATTCGTCGGCAGTCGCGTTTCCAAGCGGAGACATACGGTTGGAGAAGTCGAACAGTTTGTCCATACCCTTCACACCCGAACCGGCTGTTGTAAATGTAGGTGATTGTGAAATAGTGTTCACACGTACGCTACGTTCGCGTCCGTAGATATAACCGAAGCTACGTGCAATAGATTCCAGCAATGCCTTCGCATCCGCCATATCATTGTAGCCGTAGAAAGTACGTTGAGCAGCGACATAGCTCAATGCAACGATTGAACCGTAATCTGCAATAGCATTCAGTTTCTTGGCAGACTGAATCATTTTGTGGAATGAAACAGCCGAAATATCTAATGTCTTATCCAACATTCCATAGTCAAGGTCATCGTAAGTACGTTTCTTGCGCACGTTGGGAGACATACCGATAGAATGGAGCACAAAGTCTATTTGTCCACCCAGTATATCCATTGAGGTTTTGAATACATTCATCAGGTCCTCTACGCTGGTAGCGTCTGCCGGAACAATCTGGCAATTCAGTTTTTCGGCCAAAGCATCGACTTCACCCATACGGATAGCCATCGGAGTATTTGATAATGTAATAGTCGCACCTTCTTCTACAGCACGTTCAGCCACTTTCCAAGCAATGGACTGGTCATTCAACGCACCGAAGATAATACCTCTTTTTCCTTTCAACAAGTTGTAACTCATATCTTTTAATAGTTAAATTTTGTGCAAAGATAGCATCTTTCTGCATAAAATCATGAGAAGTGTGCAAATAATAGACAGAAATGACAAAAAATACACGTATTCTATCAATTAGTCCACATCCCTTTGGGGGTTCGCTCCTATCTTTGCATTCGATAATTAAGAGGTTTTTTCATAATATTTATTTAAGGTTAGAATTAGGTTAACATGAATTCGTCTTATTCCTCTCCTGCAGGCCGCCTGCGACAGATAGCCTGCGGAAGGACATAAGAATTATGAAAGACACCCTCATTAATATCCACGAAATACCATTGAAAACAATAAATGTATAACCCTATAGAAAATTAGATTACTAAATGAACACATTGACAAAAAGACTCCTCTGGATGACCGTATGTTGTTTGCCGTTCGTCGCAGGATGCCAATCCGGCGAAAAGGCAGTAAGCGAAAGCACAATAGACGATGCCATTTATCAGAACTTACCTTTCGAAATGCCGAAAGTACAACAACCGGCTTTCCCTGCCTACGAGGTAAGCATTGCAGACTTCGGAGCCAAAGGGGACGGCTTGTTCCTGAATACGAAAGCTATCAACGATGCTATCAAGGACGTGAACCAACACGGCGGGGGGAAAGTGATTATCCCGGAAGGTATCTGGCTGACAGGCCCCATCGAACTGCTGAGTAATGTAAATCTTTATACAGAGCAGAACTCACTGGTGCTCTTCACCGGAGATTTCGAAGCATATCCTATCATCGCCACTTCTTTTGAAGGGCTCGAAACCCGTCGTTGCCAGTCACCGATTTCGGCACGCGACGCGGAGAATATCGCTATCACGGGATACGGCACATTCGACGGAAACGGTGATGCATGGCGTCCGGTGAAAAAAGGGAAACTGACAGCTTCGCAATGGAAGAAATTAGTAAATTCAGGCGGTGTTCTCGATGAGAAGCAAGAGATATGGTATCCCACAGCGGGTTCGCTGAAAGGAGCTATGGCTTGTAAAGACTTTAACGTGCCCGAAGGCATCAATACGGATGAAGAATGGGCTGAAATCCGTCCATGGCTGCGCCCGGTGCTGCTCAGTATCGTAAAAAGCAAGAAAGTATTGCTGGAAGGCGTGACTTTCAAAAACTCTCCGAGCTGGTGTCTGCACCCGTTGTCCTGCGAAGATTTCACCGTAAATAATATCATGGTTATCAATCCCTGGTATTCTCAGAATGGTGATGCCATCGACTTGGAATCTTGCAAGAACGCGCTGATTATCAACAGTGTGTTTGATGCGGGAGACGATGCCATCTGTATCAAATCGGGTAAGGACGAAGACGGTCGCCGTCGCGGCGAACCTTGCCAGAATGTGATTGTGAAGAATAATACGGTGTTGCACGGGCATGGCGGATTCGTTGTAGGCAGCGAAATGTCCGGCGGCGTGAAGAATATCTATGTGGAAGATTGTACATTCATGGGGACTGATGTAGGCTTGCGCTTCAAGAGTACCCGCGGACGTGGCGGTGTAGTGGAAAACATCTACATCAATAACATCAATATGATTAACATCCCGAACGAACCGTTATTGTTCGACCTCTTCTATGGTGGAAAAGGCGCAGGTGAAGAATCGGAAGAAGATTTGCTGAACCGTATGAAAACAGCCATCCCACCGGTAACGGAAGAGACTCCGGCGTTCCGCAATATACATATTTCAAATATTGTGTGCAGAGGTTCGGGACGTGCGATGTTCTTCAACGGTCTGCCGGAAATGCCGATTAGCAATATCACCGTTAAAAACGTTGTGATGACGGAAGCTACGGATGGAGTTGTCATCAGCCAGGTAGACGGAGTCACTTTGGAGAATATTCATGTAGAGTCTTCAAAAGGCAACAATATCCTGAATGTCAAGAATGCAAAGAACCTGACCGTAGATGGAAAGGTTTATGAAGAATTAGGAGCAAAAGGCGAGATTTTAAGTCTCAAATAAAGTTCAGTGAGAAAAGAAAACCACAATATCATTATATAGAGTAAAAAGCTCAAATAGCAGACTATTTTATCTTCAAAAGATAGACAGTCTGCTTTTTTTTCAGTTACTTTTGCAGGGAGAAATACGACGTATAATATCAGTCTTAGAATCATGAAGAAGAATCTTTTTATATTTGCTTTCCTTTTAGGAAGTTTTAGCCTGCCGACTTGGGCTCAGAAACAGGAGAAGACCATTACAGTAGAGGTACACAACAATTGGAACCAGGCAAAAACGGATGCTCCGGTTGTCATCAATCTACACGAACTGCACGCAGGTTTCAAAATCAAGTCTGCCGTTGTCATGGAAGGGACGAATGAGATACCATGTCAATTGGACGACTTGAACAGGGACAAAAAGATGGATGAACTCGCCTTCGTAACCAATCTTCCCGCCCGTGGCAAAAAGACTTTCCAAGTGACGCTTTCTTCGGAAAAGAGTACAAAGACTTATCCTGAACGGGTATATGCCGATATGTTCATTGCTGATTTCCGAAAAGGAAAACATCAACGTGTACAGGCAATTACCGTTCCCGGAACCAGTAATATATACAGCATGGTACGTCCTCACGGTCCGGTTTTGGAATCGGAACTGGTAGGTTATCGTCTCTACTTCAATGAGAAACAGACACCTGATATTTACGGTAAATTCAATAAAGGGTTGGAAATCAAAGAATCGCAGTTCTATCCTACGGATGCACAGTTAGCCAAAGGATTTGGTGACGATGTGCTTCGTGTGTTCGACAGTTGCGGCCCGGGTGCGTTGAAAGGTTGGGACGGACAGAAAGCAACCCATATCACCCCGGTAGAAACCCGTACGGAACGTATCATCTCTTACGGGCCGGTGCGTGCGATTGCTGAAATTGAAGTAACCGGATGGCAGTATCAGGGTGCAGAACTCGATATGATGACGCGTTACACGCTTTATGCCGGACATCGTGACCTTCACATCGAAACATTCTTCGACGAGCCGCTCGATAAAGAGATTTTCTGCACAGGGGTACAGGATATTGTAGGTGCTTCCAAATCATTCTCCGACCATAAAGGCTTGGTAGGAAGCTGGGGTACGGACTGGCCTGTAAACGACACGGTGAAGTACGCAAAAGAAACCGTAGGGTTGGGAACTTGTATCCCTCAGCGTTATGTGAAATCTGAGGAAAAAGACAAGGCAAACTTCCTCTATACAATCACCGCTCCGGGAAACAATTACTTCCAATATCATACGACTTTCACTTCCATGAAGGAAACCTTCGGATATAAGACACCGGAAGCATGGTTCGCATATCTTCGCGAATGGAAAGAAGAACTGGCTCATCCTGTGACAGTGAAAGTAAAAGACAACCACGCTGCCAAATAAAGATAACCACACCACTAAATAAGGTAGAATACAAATACAACTAAACAAAAATTACGAGGTTTCTACCAATTTTTATACGACTCTGCACAATTATTACTCCCTGTGCAGAGTCTTTTTTTCTACCTTTGCCATCGTAAGACAAGCCAACGAATCATTTATATAAAACTATTAATCGACCTATATCATGAAACGATTGACACAGACTTTAGTTCTCTGCCTGCTGACTGCCTTTCCGGCATTGGCACAGAATAACTATGTATCCGAAGTATGGGTTTCCGACCTCGGAAACGGCAAATACAAAAATCCGGTTCTTTATGCCGACTACTCCGACCCCGACGCTTGCCGCGTGGGTGATGATTTCTATATGACTTCATCCAGTTTCAACTGTCTGCCGGGATTACAGATACTACATTCCAAAGATTTGGTGAACTGGACGATTATCGGCGCGGCAGTGCCTAACGCCCTCACTCCTATCGAAACGCCGGAACGCCCGGAACACGGTAATCGTGTATGGGCTCCCGCCATCCGCCATCACGACGGTGAATTCTATATCTTTTGGGGTGACCCCGACCAGGGAGCTTTCATGGTGAAAGCCAAAGACCCGAAAGGGCCGTGGAGCGAACCAGTCTTGGTTAAAGCCGGAAAAGGAATCATCGACACCTGTCCGTTTTGGGATGAGGACGGAAAAGTATATATGGTACACGCATACGCAGGAAGCCGTGCCGGACTGAAAAGTGTAATCACCATCTGCGAACTGAACGCAGAGGCTACGAAAGCTATCACTCCTTCACGTATCATATTCGACGGTCACGAAGCGCATCAGACTTGCGAAGGCCCCAAAATGTATAAGAGAAATGACTATTACTATATTTTCCATCCGGCAGGTGGTGTACCGACTGGCTGGCAGGTGGTTTTACGTTCCAAGAACATTTACGGCCCTTACGAATGGAAAACTGTACTCGCACAAGGCAACTCTCCCGTCAACGGTCCCCATCAGGGAGCATGGGTAGACACTCCTACGGGCGAAGACTGGTTCCTTCACTTTCAAGATGTAGGCGCTTACGGCCGTATCATGCACTTGCAACCGATGAAATGGGTGAACGACTGGCCCGTTATCGGCATTGATAAAGACGGTGACGGCTGCGGTGAACCTGTATTGACTTACAAGAAACCGAATGTAGGTAAAACATATCCTATCTGTACTCCGCAGGAAAGCGATGAATTCGACGGCTACACGTTGTCCCCACAGTGGCAATGGCACGCCAACATTAATGAAAAATGGGCATATTATGCAGGAGACAAGAGTTATGTCAGATTATACTCTTATCCGGTGGTAGAAGATTATAAGAACCTGTGGGATGTAGCTAACCTCTTATTACAGAAAACTCCTTCCGACAATTTCACCGCAACAATGAAACTCACGTTCACTCCTAATCAAAAGAATAAAGGCGAGCGAACCGGACTGGTCGTTATGGGCAGGGATTATGCCGGACTGGTTTTAGAAAATACAGACAAAGGGCTTGTTTTGTCGCAAGTAGAGTGTAAAAGGGCGGACAAGGGAAAACCGGAAGAAGTGAAAGCTGCCGTTGACCTTTCCCAGAACACGGTTTATCTGAAAGTACGTTTCAGTTGTGACGGAAAGAAAATCAAAGCCAGCGAAGGCGGACACGACCTTATTGTAATGTGTAATTTCAGTTATAGTCTTGACGGAAAGAAATTCGAATCACTCGGTGCTCCTTTCCAGGCAAGAGAAGGACAATGGATTGGCGCTAAAGTTGGTATGTTCTGCACGCGTCCGGCTATTAAAACGAATGACGGCGGTTGGGCAGACGTGGATTGGTTCCGCATTACGAAGAGGTAAAAAAGAGTAACCAAATACTAAAAAGACGTCCCTGCACCATGAAAATCTTGCAGGGGCGTCTTTTCTTTTCTACCTTTGTAAACGAAGAGATTTTGAATTACAGGATTAACAATAAAATAATAAAGAGCTCAATGAAGAAACTAGCAATATTCGATTTGGATGGTACATTATTAAATACTATCGCCGACTTGGCACACAGTACCAACTATGCTTTAAATAAATTAGGATACCCCACACACGATGTGGAAAAGTATAATTTCATGGTAGGAAATGGTATCAACAAACTCTTTGAACGTGCATTGCCCGAAGGAGAAAAGACAGAAGAGAATGTACTCCGGGTTAGAAAAGAGTTCGTTCCTTACTATGATGTCCACAATGCAGATGACAGCCATCCTTATCCGGGTATCTCAGAACTTTTATCCTATTTACAATCCGCAGGTATCCAACTTGCCGTAGCTTCCAACAAGTATCAAGCAGCTACCGAGAAACTGGTTGCCCATTATTTCCCCGAAATCCGCTTCACTGCCGTTTTCGGCCAACGGGAAGGGGTAAATGTCAAGCCTGACCCAACAATCGTCTTTGATATTTTGAAATTAGCGAATGTAGAAAAAGAAGATATCCTCTATGTCGGTGATTCGGGAGTCGATATGCAAACAGCAGCTAATTCAGGTGTGACAGCTTGTGGCGTAACATGGGGCTTCCGCCCACGGACAGAATTGGAAGAGTTTAGTCCGGCATATATAGTGGATACAGCCGAAGAGATTAAAAAATTAATTCTTTAATACCAAATAGTTTAACAAAAACAATTATGATTCGGCAAGCAGAACTTCAATAGTCTCAATAAGTTCTCTTGCCGGTTTTTTTATTGTACTAATTTCATCCTCTGATATTGAATAAATACAATTATAATCCCCTTTCTGCCGCAATTGTTCCATACGCGCCAAAAAGCTTCCTAAATGTGCACTTATTTTACCTGTTTTAGAAATACTTTAGCTTTCTCCAATTGTAATACCACTAAAGAATTACGTTCTTCCTCTGTCAATTTCATACTAATTTAATTCCCTCCTGTTCGACATTTTTATAAAATGGTGTAATACAACTTGCAGCCCATTCTTTCATGGTATACATAATCGGATTAATCCGCGCTCCCAAGTCCCATCCCAACATAGTTAAAGGGAAACTTACCTTATCATAATCTTCAGGCTCCAGTTTTTCTTTATCGAGAATAATCAAAATATCCCAATCAGAATCAACCCGTGCATCCCCACGAGCTTGAGAGCCAAACAACAAAGCCTTTCCTCCTTTTGGCAAATGCTCCGTTAATGCCTGCTTAATAGATTCTAATACTTTATTTGCATGACTTTTCATATTCGTTTCTCCTTTACTTTTCTACAAATATACGATAAATATCAATTCAACGAATATGAGCTACGAAGAAATCGCTCTTGCAAATAACTCATACTTGGTTATTATCTATGATGAATCTGAATAAAATGATATTTCTTTTCGGATTTTCGCTTATTAGGGTATTCATCTATTTTAGTATTGTATTGGTTATCATCAATATACTTTAATGTATCAATATCTTCATTCTGCTGTGCAATAATCAATGACAGTACGAATATTACGAAAATTAATATTATGTAGCCCAATGCTATTAAATAAGCAAGCATTTTGTGCCAATAGAGAAACATTTTAAAATCATCAATTATGCCCATATTCTCAATTTTAGATAATTTATTGGTTTCCCGCAGCACCAATAAAAAAGGCGCGGAAACTATTACGATATTATCCTCTCAAAGGCTCTGGTAAGCCCGCACTTGAATAATAAGCAATAGCTCCGCGCCCATTGAGATATATAACAAAATTATATATAACATGGACGCGAAGACAAGTTACTTATTATCCGCAAGTGCAAAAATTTACCAGATTTATGAGAGCAGATAATAAAACACCGTCTTCAATATTTAAAAAATAAAAGCATCTTCCTTCGAAGACACACCACAAATATAAGTATATTTTTTCATTATAGATATTACTTTCTACTATTATTTAATGCAGATTATTTCATTCGGTTCTAGAATAAAAAAAACAAAATCATTTCTCATATTCTCATAGAAAAGCATATCCATTTGATTACTAACGACATAAAGCATGAGAATAAAAATATTTACATGCATTTCTCATACATATATAAAGAAAACGCACTTAAAACAATGCATTTCTCATACTATTATTGGCATTTCTCATACATCAAAAACATTATTCTCATAGTCTAATCATTAACGCTTAATGAACTGTAATAAAGCCACCGCTCATTTTCGTTATAACTAGCTGACAATCAAAGATTATACTACTATAATCAATAGATTTTCAATAAGACATCCCCATCGTTGCACTCTAGTGAACAGGCTTATGCACTCTAGTGCACAAGTCTATCCACTCGAGTGCAACGGTCTGTTCACTAGAGTGGAATAATACGGATGAAAGCAAAAAAACACAATAATGTCAGTTATGAAAGATATGTTATCTAGCGACTTAACATACAAACTACGCTTATATTAACCTATACATATTAGTTTCTTGAAACAAAAACAAGCATAATATGCAGCATGAGAAATACAAAATAAAGTATGAGAAATACCTTCTTTAAAGGCATTTTATAGCTATAAGCTATGAGAAATGCATGTAAACATTTTAATTCTCATAGTCTATATATCTAATTATCAACAAAATGCAATTATTTATGAGAATATGAGAAATGATTTTGCGAAATCGTTTCTAGTATATCCTAAGCCGCTGAATAAAACCCCAATTTATCCTCTTCCCAATCGCTGTCGAAGCCACATACTTAAAAAACGGTCACTAATAGAATAAAGTCCATTATTCTCTATAGTAATCAAATCATTATCCAACAATCTCTTAGCCGCTGATTGTACAGAACTGGCTGAAGGCAAATTATATTTCTTAATAAATACTCCAGACTGTATTTTATCGAATTTCCCTTCACAAGCCAAAGCCTTTAGTAATTCACGTTGCTTTTCAGGTATACCATAATAAATGGCTTCGTAGATTTCTCCATTGTCATCCAACTTCTTTTGGATAGCTTTCTGAATAATCTCACAGGTACAAACATCTATCGTCATATAATATGCCAAATAGAATACACTTTGCATATACCAAGTATGCCCCTCAAACAACTCATAAACATACTCAATGTCTTTCGCTGCAATCTGCTTACCGGCTTCATTAAAATGCCGAATAACAAATTCACTATACTTTTCCAAAGGAATAGGTTTCAGGCTCATTACGGAAGCACTATGATAGAATGGCTTCGAAGCACTGAAAAACATATTTTGCAACATATGCCTCTGACTGCCTGCAAAAATAAATGAAGCATTGGTACAATGCTGCACATGTGTACGTAACAAAGCCTCAGTATGAGTTTCAGGATACTTGCTTATTTGTTGAAACTCATCTATCGCAACGACACATCTTTTCTCCGAACTATTGATATAAGAGAATATTTCGTCCAATGTCCGCTGGGGATCTTTGATATCCCCAAGACCAAAAGAGGCTTCCAACTGTCCTAATGAATCAAAACTAATACGAAATTCCAAAGAACGAACTATCCGACAAAACGCTTCTATAGCATTCTTTCCTTTTGGCTTCAACACCTCGCAGATTTTATTGCCTAAAAGTACAACAAAATCCGATAAATTCAATGTGGGATAGATATCAATAAAAAAGCAATAATAGTTGTCACGAAGTTCCGGCTGGTTAAAACAGTGAAGTATCAATCCTGTTTTTCCCATACGGCGGGGAGAAATCAAAACCTTATTATTCCTACCCTCCACATCCATTATAACTTCTGCACTTTCTTGCTCTCTATCACAAAAATACTCCGAAGACACATAGCCCGAAGTGACAAAAGGATTCTGATTCATAAAGATAATGTTTATTCTTTGCCTCAAAGATAGCTATTTCTTCATTATCATGCAAAAAGAATGATGCAAAAAGAATGATAACCTATAATCGACAGGATATTATCTTCTACCATATCCCGTGGCGCCCTACCACTCTTAATATAGTTTTTCACAAAATAGAGCACCATATTAGAGTTATACATCGTGGTATCACCGTAACATTCTTGAGCAAAACAATAGTTGTCATACCACGGCTTCATTATTCCTATCATATATAAGTCTCCGAAGAGTTCATCAAATTTGTCTTTAGTACGTACATCGTAATAATGTTATAACAGATTCAGCGTCAGGCTTTTTTCGAAACGTCGGGGGGCGCATAAAGAAAAAGAAACGGTCTGCCTGTTCTATCAGAGGTATGAAATGGGTTTTGTCAACATAATAATAGTCTTCACGGCGAATTAATGCGAAGTTCATCATACCGTAGGGAATGCACTTTCTGTCCGGAAATAAATATTTTTCCATTACTTTATACTTTAAAGAAATGAGTACTCTGTAAATGACAGAAACAAAGATAATCTCTTTCTGCCATTCTCACAAACAAAAGCACTTCCTTTTTGGGATACTCTTTCACAAAGGGAAGGATTATCCCTCACATGATTTGTTTTTATTTCGTAAACACAATCTCCCCTTTACGTCCCCCACCACGAAGAAACAGTTCATAAATATTATTACCTGAATCTTTTACTTCAAGAATATCCAGTTCTGTTGTTTTAGTTTGTTCACCACGGACAATCGTCTTAAGGATAGCTTCCGACTTCTTTCCGGTCGAAAGTCCGCCTTTCCATGTCAACAGATATTGTTTGCCTTCGGCAATATTGGTTATGGCAACTTTCTCAGAAAATGCAGTTACAGACCAGTTATTCGGCTGTTCCAGTTCCACCGTAATGTCCCAGGTGAAATGGGGATTTGCATCTGTGTCTGTTCCTTCCGTTAGAAGTTCCTCTTTACTGCATGATGTGATAAAAACACATAGCAACAGTATGGCGGTTATTGTTCTCCAAAGCATATTCAATTGTACGGTCATCATCGTTTTACTATTTTTATAAGTCTGTATATTCCATTATCTGACTATTTTCAGTTTAGCAATTCCACCATTATCTGATGTCGCTTTTAAGTCTATCTCCCCGCTATATGAGGACAAGTCTATCTGCCCTTCGGATAATGAGCACTCTTTTCCATTGACATAAAACCGGGTGAATGCTTCTGCTCCGATACCTACTACCCTGGCTATATTTCCTTCAACAAGGATAGCGGCTTCTTCCAGCCAGTCGTAAGCAGTATCTTCATTTCCTTTTCCTGCAAAACAGCCGAGCCCGGCATTATACAATTTACCATTCGCCTTTAACCGCAGAAAATCTATCTCCGGGAGACTTCCGTCTGCTTTACGTGAAAAGGTAAGTTGACCAGCGTCCAAACTGATAAAATCATCATCTGTCACAGTCATTTCTACCGGAAGAAAAGAGTTATTGGTAATCTCACATTCCGCCTGATTGACATCTACGATATGTTTCCCCGATGACCTCGGTTTATGAGACAAGTTGTTCTTTATAATATGTCCATATCCCGGCACGTCAACAGCTTCCGATACAGTCTTCCTGTTCAGCATACAGAAATTAGAAGGGTTCTGATACCCTGTATTATTATGCCAGGCTATTCCGCCCAAATGATGATTCGCATAAAAACCTTTATTCTTGTTCATATACGCCAGGCAGTACTGAACCACATGCATAGGAATCACACTCGGAGCTTTCGGACTATCACTCATACCATAACCGCCCGACTTAAATCCGGTGCCGTCGCCCGCCTTTATTCCCTCTTTCGTATATCCATTCAAGAAAGACCAGCAATTCTCGATTGTAAAAGGCGCCTGACAGTTTATCAAATCAAATCCGTCATCGCTATTATACCAAGCACGGCATCCTCGAAACACATTGCCTGTATATTGGGGAGAAGTGAGATGTCCACCGAATCCGTCGACGTTTCCACCTTTACCGCCGTCGGATATAGGGTCATAATTATTATATGCATCACAATTCAGTATCAGATTATCTTTGCCTGTCACTATATAAAAACCGATAGCCATGCCGTCATGCATCGACAAATGCTCATAAATATTATTGCTTCCGCCTTCATTACGAAAACATTCGGACTGGGTATGACCTACGATAGTCACTTGCGTACCTATGACTTCTATATTTCTGAAATGCAGATAAGAGCCACTCACATAAAACACAATGACACGCTCATTTTCCGGTTTTACCCCTGAAAGGTCAAATACGGGACGTTCATTCTTATAACCGGAATAACAGATACGCTTATCAACCCCTGTCCCACTCTTCGACATCTTAAATACCCGGCTCCAAATCGTGCTGCCTGCCGTATAATGTTCCATTATTTCGGCTTCCGAAACTTTGTATGTCCCTTGCCGGATATAAACCGTATCTCCGGCTACAACTTTCGATTGAGCTTTGCCCAACGTGACAAAGGGTTTGTCAATCGTTCCGCTGTTCGAATCGCTTCCATTAGTGGCTACAAAATAGTTCGTAGCCGAAAGAGAAGATAGATACCCTATGAAAAAAAGAAAAAGAGTGATGCGTTTCATGGTATATTAAGTATTGTGTAGCGGCAAAGCTACTGTTTTTTATACCATAAGAACTGTAATATCGTACGCAAAGAATAGAAAATTGTCTCTAACAACATACTAAAAAACCTAGAGTGTACATTCAAGCACACTCTAGGTATCTCACTATTGCATAATTACTTCAAAATTAATTCACCTGCACTATTTAATCTATACCGTTTACCATCTTTCTTAAGATAATTTTCCGAACCACCGTCATAAACAGGAGAAATAATAACTGTTCCTTTTCTATCAATAGCTCCCCATTTCCCTTTTAACACGAGATGTTCATTATCCAATTTAGTCCAGATTCCATTCTCACAAAATATCGCATATCCATTTTTCTGAAACGGGTATACAAATTTATATTGAGGTTTAATCACAATCTGTCCATCCATATTAGCAAACCCCATTTTATCATTTTCTATAATTCGAAATAATCCATTAGTTATTTTATCCGGAAATACCTCATAATTATAAACCTGAAATAAAATCTGCTCATTTCTATCTATTGCATATATTCCTTGCCTACCTCTAATAGACACAAATGCTATTTTATCAAATTCATCAGTAAAGATATCAGCATATTTCCCCGCAGGTATTATTATTTTTCCATTCACATCCATAAAACCCGATAATGATTCATCCTTTATGAAGTCAGGATAATACTTATACAACTTAGAATCTTGAGCATATACACATGCTGAAAGACATAATAATACTATTAAAACAGTTTTCGTTTTCATATTTTAATCATTTAAATTCCCAAAAATATAAAGTTTCACATTCTGGATAAAGACGATCTGCTGATACTGTATTTGCATCATCCCAAATATCAACATGTCCTCCACCACCCCAGCCTTCACAATCTACCTGTCCAACAATTCCTTTTTTATCTTGAATCTCATCAACTGTTACAACTTCATGGATACCATATTTTTGATCAAGATAATCTATCATATCAACAACTTTATAATAATACCACTCTCTAGAGCCATCACGATCAGCATCACCAGAGCCTGTTTTTCCACTTGAATACGGTATTCGATGACTTCCCCCACACATATTCAAAGCATAACTAAGCCTCAGCGTACATGCATTCACATATGCAGGATTACTTAAATAATTTT
The DNA here is from genome assembly GCF_012113595.1 of Bacteroides faecium. Lineage (NCBI taxonomy): Bacteria > Pseudomonadati > Bacteroidota > Bacteroidia > Bacteroidales > Bacteroidaceae > Bacteroides > Bacteroides faecium. The sequence continues at coordinate 3,037,137 of NZ_CP050831.1, read as the reverse complement.
GGTAAACTTTACCTCCTATTAGTTCATATACTTTTGGAGCTTCCATTTTTGCCACTACACCAAACTTAATATCAACCGTACTAAACGGTGGTAAATCTATTTGAGGAACTATACTAGGATCAACATCACCACCAATATCATCACCATCACCTATACCACTATCACCACTATCTTCATCTTCCTCCCACTCTTCTTCACAGACTTGATATTCAACGGGTGTCCATACATCATTACAGATATAATCGACACCACCACCTACACCCCATTCCTCGTCCTCATATCCAAAACCTTCCTCATAACATTCCTGAGAATATTCAAGAACAGTCTCTGTATAACATTCTGTGACCCAACCACGAGTAATAAGAAATTTAGCATCTTCACTTAATGGCATTATTTTAGCAACAATTTTACCATTACGATATTTCCAACCATTAATTAATCCACCATTAGGTTCAAAGAACAATACCTTACCGTCAAAATCTGGCTCTCTATATAAATATGAGTTACGTCCCATCTTCTTACTCTTCTTCATATACTCCAAAGAACCGACAAAAACAGTAATAAAACTTCTAATCTCTCCAGTCTTCAGGTCTTTCCGAATTACCATTCGAGCAGCGTTACGAAGATATTTCTGTCCGCGTATTTTTTCAAACTCACTTTGAGTCTCCGCATCAACAAACATTCTCCTGCCACGTGTTAGAATAGGGGTCTGAACAACTTCATACTTTCCACGATTAGCCTCATAAGCATCTTCCCATTTAGGTTTCACCATAGCAGCTTGTACATCTTTAGCTTCAGATGAACGCATAGTAACAACCGGAGTCATGTTAGCCTCAAACCATTGACGAGCTATCACTGTAGTCAACTCCTTGTTTTTCTTTTTTGATTTACCCGAACGACTTGATTTACCACTTGGGAAATCCACACCATCATAGCAGGCGTAAATGCATAAGCACAACACCGCTAAGATAATAAACATGAGACGGTTTCCTTTAATTTTTCTCATAAGCTTTACTTTTTTTAATTAAACTTTTAGTTAACTGTTCACTAAATACTTCTTTCAGTTTAAGGTGCAAATCATGTGTTGCAAAACCATAGACTTTAACCTTTTCTGTTAATAATTCATTTGCTAATAAAAGTGCCTCTTGCTTTCTTCCTGTTTCTTGATATAAAAAAGCAAGCTTTCCTCTGGGAGTTTGAAGTGTAGGCATCATCCAATGAGCCATTTTATATGATTCTTCTGCTTCGATAAATTCCTTTAATCGTTTGTGTACATCTCCTTTCAACACAAATACTGTCGGTGAAGGAAAACGGGATGTCAGAAAAGACAATTTTTCTTTTAGAAGTTCATCCTTTCTATATCTATTTAAAGTCAAACAATAGTGATAGTAAAAACCTATTTCGTCTGTCATCCGATGTTCCAATTTATTGTATTCACCAAGTACTTTTTCAGACATCATATTCGGAGAAGAATGAGCTAAAAGATACAGTTGATGATAATCCGGCAACATATTTGAAATACCATCACCCAATAGCAATACTAAAAATAAAAAGGTAACTTTGATAACTACAAAGCAACGAGAAGTTAAAAGTACTTTTTTCCGCTTTACTTTATCCAACCTGACCAACAATGCCAAAGCCAACACCGTAAACAGAATAATAGGAAATACACGATTAGGATAAGCGAAAAGTCCCCAAATAAGAATAGCCATCAACAACATCTGTGATAACCTAATAATCAAATGATTCCTCCTTGATTGCAAAATATAATATATCAAAATGACATAAATCAACAGCCCTGCAATGCCATATTCAACCAGTAATCTCAATGGTTCATTAAAAGCTAAATGAGTGCTTCCTGCCAAATATTTTTCATGTTCTGTTCCTTTTTCTTTCAAATAACGGGCTTGATAATACATATAATTTGCAGCAAATCCTCCTGCACCAAATCCTGTTAGAGGTTTATTTTTTATCATTTCAAGACCCACTTTTCCTATTAGTATTCGCCCATCTACTGAATCAGGTCTATATTTATAAAGACCATAAGAAGCCAACAAACTCAATGCAAAAAGAAGAACAAGCATCACTGGAACATAAGATTTATACAACATCCTTATCTGAAGTCTATATATTCTCAATATGCCCCAACATACACTTACAATTAAAGCTACCCATGCCGCCCTTGAATCAGCACAAATAAAAACCGGAAAACAAAAAACACAAAGGCAATATGATATATTTCGTATTTTCCTATAAAACGAATATCTAAAAGTATAGATAATAAATCCTACTATCACACAAAGAAGTAAAGACATAACACCTGCATAAACAGCCGGATTATGATAATAACCAGTGATAGAGAAATGAGAATTACCAGACGGCAAAATCTTGAAGAGTTGCAAATAGCCTATAGTAGCAAGCAAAAAGGCTGCCAGCATTACTCCTATATAAATCACAACATAATTTATTTTTCTAATCAATCGTAAAATACAATAGAGAATGAGTACACATAAACAACCAAGTTGCCACAAGTCACTATTCCCCAACAAATAATCTACTATCATACAAGTTATTCCCGCTCCTACCATTAAATCAATCCAATGGAGTTGCAAAAAAGACGCTATACGGGTGAATAGAGCAGAAAAGACCAAAATACCGCCAACCACTAATGTACCCAAAACAGGAAAAACAACAGATGCATTGTAAATTTCTGTAAAACAATTAATAACTAAAGAAATTATTAATATTCCCATCAAAGATGAAAATACCGTATTCCTGTCTAAATTAAACATAGAAAAAGAATATTTTTAATATATGGATTCGTTTATTGTGTCTGTGTGAAGGAAGTATTGTTTACCATTAGAATAGAAGAATGGAAGTTCTTCTTTTCCTGTTGTTAGATTCCGTAACCAATAAAGCGTAGCATACGGTACATCTTTAAAATCCAAATAACTATTTTCTGCATAAAGTATTTTAAACTCCTTCCAACCATTGGCATAATAAAAAAGAGCATAACTATCCCCCGGAACAATCCCATTATTCGCTGTTCGTGGAACAAACCGAATACGATTGATTTGTACAGGAGTTCCAAAATCCATACCTACCGAAGAAGTTGTCACATAGGTATCATAGTTTCCGTCAAAAGCATCCGCAGCATTATGTCCGGTATTAAGAGGAATTCCATTAATCCGATATAAGAATTGATTCTTATCTTCCGGTTGTTCCTTAGAAAAGACAGGTAGAGGTGTTGGAGAAGAGCATTTATGATTTCGTGAATATCTCCCCAAAAACTCCATATGAGCAATATTAACACCTTTTTTATCGGGATTTCGAAAGCGATAATATCGGTACTTCTTGTCATTTTTAAATTCGACTTCTTGGAAATATGGACATGGGACATAATCTAAGATATAAAGTGTGTCAAAATTCCGTTTTTCTTTATTACTTCCCAAGATATAAGAACCCTTAATCCTTTCCTGCAATGCTTTCAGCCTTTGCTTTTCCGGATATTTACGTAAAAGATGTAACGTTTCTTTTTTAGTTGTATCACATTTCAAAGTGACATATTTCATACCCGAAGACTGTTTATTTTCGCCTGTAACAAACAACTTTCCGTTTACCAAAGATATATCGAGCTTCTTTTTTTGCTGCTCATTAACCGTAAGAGGTTCTGGTATATCTTTCCTAAGTCGTGAAGATAATATCATAAACGGCTCATTGATTTCAAGCATTGTTTCTCCATCAAAAATAACGGGAAAGAACAAAGTATTTAAAGGTATCTGTTCAAAAATGATTTCACTTTTTCGATGATCGATTTTGCCCCAGCCTACAGGCGTAAGCCCTTTAGTAGTGAACATGCAGATATAAGCAATATTATTATCAATATTATCCAGTAATGGTAACCGTAAAGTTATGGTTTGATGATAACGGAAAGTCTGATCACTTAACAAAGGAGTACTAAAGTGTTCAGGAACAAATTCATCTTCTGCTGCCATAAAATAAGGAGTATTATATTGTACTCCAAAAGTTTTTCTATATACCTTCCCACAATATTTAATATTACTATCCCAATCTTCACGCAAGTTATTACCTGGTGCTGTATAAGGCTGAATTATTCCCGTCGAATCAGGAGAATTACACCAATAATGTTTGCTATCCCTATCCAACCATTTTGGAGTAAATTCATAAACAGCAGGGATACCACATGCCCGTAAGACATTACAACTCCAGTTCGTCATATTATGGCAATCCATTTTAAATCTAGGAACAAACAAATCATAAATCCCCATGTGTTCTTTAGGCTTTACATATTTATTCAGCCACCTACATTTATCAACATATATCTTATACCATTCCACAGATTCGTGTATAGTACCCAATAAAGAGTCCAATAATATCTTTTCATACATTTTCCGGATTTGACTACGTTTCATTAAAGGATATTCATTGGTAGTCCGATATGGTAAAATAAACTCTTTGAAAAAGTCAAAGTCTTCATCTGTTTTATAACCTTTTTCATTCCAGATTCTCAATGCTGATTCTATATTATCAACTAAGAAATCAGATTTTATGATTTGAATATCAGTCTTATCAACATTTAAGATTTTAGGAGCAACGAAACTATTAAAATTTTCAGCTAATGATATGCATAGTGAATCATGCTTTTTCTTTTTATATGGACGGATTTCTTCAATAGTCATATTGGAGAACAATTGAGAATAGATAGAATCAACCTTCTCAAAATAGGAATTGTATGCAGAATCAAGCAAAATCGTCTCTTTAGACTGATGATATGGCATATTCTCTATTAAAAAACAAGCTGACTGATAAGGTATTTTTCCTTGTTTTCTAAAATGTTCCAACACTTTTTCCAATTCCTTACGATTATCACCAGCCTGTTCTAATGCTTGTTCAACAGCATCAGGATACTTATGACAAGACATAAATAGACACATAAAACCTAAAAATAAGAGTATTCTCATATAGTATATGATTTATTAAATTACCATTCTATGAATTCCGAAGCAAAATTAGGCTATTTTAGATGTACAGTCCCTGTACGATTGTACGTAAAAGATAGAAATTTGTTACATTCACGTATATATCATTTACTTTTCATCAAGAATCTCCCATAAAGGGCATTTCATCCAATAACAAGGAAGAAAAAAGCAGACTCTTCTTTCATAAACAATCTTCAAGTTTTTAATAAACTATTGAAGAGTTTATTATAAACGGTATCCAAGTTTATTATAAACTATAAATTCGGGGATTAAGGATAGAATACTGATTTTTTGCAACAAAAAAAACTGCAAACCCTATAAAGATTCGCAGCCTTTAGCTTATACGGTAGTCCTCACAGCTTAACTACTGTAAGGGAGTCCTGCTATTTTGTTATAATATTGCACTATTTTCTTTTTCATTCTTTTTAAGTTCGTTCTTTATCCATCGATATTTGCGTCTACAAATATACAAAATAAAAAAGGCTTTGTCAAGAGTATCCTGCCTATAAGAAAGATTACTTGTAATTAATCTCAATCTTACTGTCTATATTATCCGTTTGCTGCAATCTGCTCTTATCTTTCACGGTCAACCGGATATCCTGCAACTGGAAATTCTTTCCATACGTTATTTTTCCGACAGATTCGACTTCTGCGTCAATGTTGGACAGATAGAAGTTCTCGATACGATGATTTTCATTCCAGCCTGATGCAGAGATGAAACGTTTCGCTCCGTCCGCTTTCACATGCGAGAAATATACATTGCGGAAATAAGGATAGCCTTTTTCTTTCGGTTCAACAGGAGTCAGCATCGTAGTCCAGTGTGCGGGGATTTCTTTTCCTTCATACTCTTTGGGTAAGGCGGAATAGCTATATTTCGGGTTCCAGTTCAAGTCGACAGCCAGGATACGGGTTACGCTATCAGCCTCAACACGCGTCATATAAATATTCTCAACCGTTCCGCCGCGGTTCATGGATGATTTCAAGCGTAAGGCAGTGCCCGTGCCACAGGCTTTGAGGTCATATGCCAGTACGTTGCGGATAGAGCCGGAAGTTTCACTTCCGCAAGTCAGCAATCCTGCACCTTTGCGGGCGATGCAGTTGCGGACTACCACATTCTCCGTCGGACGGTTTACACGCAGTCCGTCCGCGTCACGACCTGCCTTGATACAGATATTGTCGTCGTTGCAATCTACGTCACAGTTTTCTATCAGAATATTGGTGGACGAGTCAATGTCGATGCCGTCCGTGCTCGGGCCGTGTCCACCCACATTATTATTAATGGTAAGTCCGCTCACCGAACAATGGTCTGAATAGAGTATCTGGCAAGCCCAAAATCCGGTACGTACCAATGTAAAGTCTTTCAGAGTGATATGCTTGCTGTTGGAAACAAGGATTCCCCGTACCCGCTTGCAATCGTAGTCCACAATCCAGCGCAAGTTCTTTTTTTCGTACTCTTCGCGCATTGCCCAGTATTTGTCCCAAAACACCTTTCCACGGCAATCAATAAAGCCTTCGCCCGTCAAGGCGGCATTTTCCGCATCCATAATATTGATAACAGCCGAAGGCCAGGTCATCTCAATACCGGCGATACGGGAAGGAAATTCCGGATAATCCTCTATATCCTCACTTGCGAGTAAGGTTGTGCCTTTGCTAAGATGCAGGTTTACTCCGCTCTTGATAAACAGGGCGCCTATCTTATAATATCCCGGGGCAATAGTCACCGTTCCCCCGCCCTGCCGGTGACAAGCGTCAATGGCAGCTTGAATGGCGCGGGTGCTAAACGTAGAGGTGTCATTCCGCAGTCCGAACTTCCCGGCATCCCATGCTGTGTTTCCCGGAGTTGTCTGCGCTCCTACCTGATTAGCCCACGACAAATCCGGTTTGGCGGACACACTTCCCCAATCATAAGCGGGAGCTGTCTTTTTCGGAGCCGTAAAGCCAATCAATGCAACTAGTACAATAGATAAAAGATATTTCATAATTACTGCTTTTTGTTCACGTTGCAAAATTATCGCATATCACACAAGAGGACATGGACGGATGTACGTAAAAGATAGAAATTTATGTAGAGTGGACAATTAATAGGAACGGATGCACAATTGTATATAGTCTTTGTACATTTCTCCATTACATACATTTAAAAAAGGAGTAATTTTGCAAGAGAATAAAAAGAATAATAGGAAAAGTCCAAACCGATAAGACAAATATGAGAAAAATTACAATCTATCTATTGTGCCTGTTCCTGTCAGTCCCTATGATGACAATGACGGCACAGCCCGGTTATAACTACTCTAAGTTACAGCGGGAAAAACTGAACCGTGGCGTAATTGCTATCCGTGAAAACCCTTCGGAAGTAGTCGTTTCATGGAGATACCTGTCTTCCGACCCGATAAAGAGCGGATTCAATGTGTATAGGGACGGGAAGAAAATAACAGATACGCCTGTCACGGTGAGCACGATGTTTCGCGACAAGAACAGTAGCCGGAAAGCGGCTGTTTACGAAGTACGCCCTGTGGTAAAAGGAAAGGAGACGCATCATATTGACGGCAAATATACGCTTCCGGCGGACGCACCGCTCGGATATCTGAATATTCCTTTGCAAAAGCCGGAAGACGGGACGACACCGGTGGGAGACACTTACTCTTACACTCCCAACGACGCTTCTATCGGCGACGTGGATGGTGACGGTGAATACGAGATTATCCTGAAATGGGACCCGAGCAATTCGCATGACAATTCGCACGATGGTTATACCGGTGAAGTATATATAGATTGTTACCGTCTCAACGGCGAACGTTTGTGGCGTATCAACTTAGGCAAGAATATACGTGCCGGAGCCCACTATACCCAATTTATGGTATATGACCTTGACGGTGACGGCAAAGCGGAAATTGTGATGCGCACGTCAGACGGGACAATCGACGGAAAATGGAAAATGATAGGAAATCCCGATGCGGATTATCGCGAAGCGGGCACTTTTGATAAAAAAAGAGACAGGCTCGTCAATCAAGGACGTATTTTGACAGGCAAGGAATACTTAACCGTATTCTCCGGTCTTACAGGGGAAGCGCTGCACACCGTTGATTATATTCCCGAACGCGGCAATCCGAAAGACTGGGGAGATAACCGTGCCAATCGCAGCGACCGTTTCCTGGCTTGCGTGGCTTATCTGGACGGGATTCATCCGAGTGTGGTGATGTGCCGCGGATATTATACCCGTACCGTACTGGCTGCTTTCGACTGGAACGGGAAAGAGCTGAAAAACCGTTGGGTATTTGACAGCAACAATCCCGGATGCGAAGATTATGCCGGACAGGGAAACCATAACTTGCGGGCAGGCGACGTGGACGGTGACGGATGCGATGAGATTATCTACGGTTCATGCGCCATCGACCACGACGGCAAAGGGCTTTACTCTACCAAAATGGGGCACGGAGACGCCATTCACCTGACGCATTTCGACCCTTCACGCAAAGGTCTGCAAGTGTGGGACTGCCACGAGAACAAACGGGATGGAAGCACATACAGGGATGCGGCAACCGGAGAAATATTGCTGCAAATAAAGAGTAACACCGATGTAGGGCGTTGCATGGCGGCTGACATCGACCCGACGCATCCGGGCGTAGAAATGTGGTCGGGAGATTCGCAAGGAATCCGGAATGTAAAAGGAGAAATCATTGCTCCTAGAATGAGAAATATGCCGATGAATATGGCAGTATGGTGGGATGGAGACTTGCTGCGTGAGATGCTGGATAAAAACGTTATCACCAAATACGACTGGAAAAATAAGAAGTTTGTCCAGCTTGCCAAATTCGAAGGAGCCCTTTCCAACAATGGAACCAAGGCAAACCCGTGCCTGCAAGGGGATATTATAGGCGACTGGCGGGAAGAAGTATTACTCCGTTCCGAGGACAATACTTCACTACGGTTGTATGTATCGACTATCCCGACCGAATACCGGTTCCACACTTTCCTTGAAGAACCGATATACCGAATCAGTATCGCTACCCAAAACGTAGGTTACAACCAACCGACGCAGCCAGGATTCTATTTCGGCCCGGAACTGATAAAGATGAAAGGTACTTTCAGAGGTTATCAGTTTAAATAAGAGCCGCACCATGAACTAAAAAATGATAACTTAGAGTTCACCACAGATTACACAGATTCACACAGATTAAACAAAATAGATTAAATAAATATGTATATCGGTGCCCTAATTCACTATAGAGTATGCAATGAAAATAATCTGTGTGAATCTGTGTAATCTGTGGTGTCTCCCTGATACAAAGGGCAAATTTGTTTAAAATCCAAAGAAATAGCTATCTTTGCCTGCATATAACACATATAAATCCACTATGAAAAAGAATACATGGCTTATATTCTCGCTTTTATTTCTTTATCTGTACCCGCTGTCCGCTTCTGTCGAAATCCGTTCGAACAAGCTGACTACCGGAGACGGATTGGCTAATAATTCTATCCGCTACATGATGCAGGATAGTAAAGGATTTATCTGGTTGGGGACTCTCAACGGATTAAGTTATTATGACGGCAATTCTTTCGTCAATATCTATCCGGACATCAATAATCCGCTTTCCCTCGCCGACTCCCGCATCCGCAGCATGGAAGAAGACCCGAACGGCTTTATGTGGATTTCAACGATTTCCTCTTTTATCAGTTGCTATGATTTGCGTCACGGCTGTTTCGTTGACTTCACAGGCAAGGGGGAGTATAAAGAAAATTATTCCAAATTCATCATCGCTTCCGACAATTCCATCTGGTTATGGCACAATCAGAACGGATGCCGCCGAATCGTTTATCAGGATGGCAAATTTTCATCGCAAGCGTACAAAAAAGAATCGGGCACTCTGCCATCGGACAGGGTACAATTCGTTTTGGAAAGTGCCAAAGGAGAGGTCTGGATTGGCACTAACAAAGGATTATTGAAATATCAAAACGGGCGGATAGACAATCTCGACCCGCAGGAACAAAGTTGGGAGCATATCAACTCATATGACAAATATACCTGTATCATCACCAATAAGAATGAAATCTACCGTCACACCTATTCTGCGGACAAACTGGAAAAGGTAGCGTCGCTGGCGGAAAGTTTCGATGATATGAGTCATGTCACGGGAAACTTCCTCTTACAAGACAAATGGGTGTTGTTCACAGCCAACGGCAGCTATATATTGGATATTCCCACCGGAAAACTAAGCCGCTATTCCGAACTGAACATCAAGAACGGTGCCGTCACCCGCGACAACAAGAAAAACGTATGGGTGCACAACTATACCGGAGATATCTGGTATGTCAACATAACCACCGGGGAAATCAAGCCTTTCCGGTTCCTTTCTTCCAAACATATCGGGTACATTGACGTGGAACGTTACAGCATCGTGCATGACTCACGGGATATTCTTTGGATATCGACTTACGGCAACGGGCTGTATGCTTATGAGTTATCGACCGGCAATCTGCAGCACTTCACGTTTGAAGTCAACCAGTCCAGTCATATCAACTCCAATTATCTCCAGTTTGTAATGGAAGACCGTTCCGGCGGCATTTGGGTAAGCTCCGAGTTTTCGGGATTATCCCATCTGGAGATTCTGAACAAAGGCACGCAACGCCTTCACCCTAGCGGCGAAAACAGTTCCGACCGCTCCAATACCATCCGTATGCTCTTCCAGGCTCAAAACGGTAGTATCTACATGGCAAACCGCATGGGCAGCCTTTACGAATACAACCCTACCCTGACCAAGATAATCCGGCAGGAAGACTTCACACACAATGTATATAGCATGAATGAGGACTCCGAAGGCAATTTATGGTTGGGAATGAGAGGAATAGGACTCCGTATCGGCGCAAACAAGTGGTACAGGAACGACAGCAAAGACCCTCATTCACTATCCAACGACCAGGTTTACTCTATCTATCGGGACAAAAAAGGGCGTATGTGGCTGGGCACTTTCGGCGGCGGACTGAATCTGGCGGTAAAGACAGCCGATGGTTATGAGTTCAAGCATTTCTTGCAGGATAATTACGGCGAAAAGCGTATCCGCGTCATCGAAGAGGACAAGAACGGGCGCATGTGGGTAGGAACCAATAACGGCATCTACATCTTCCACCCCGATTCACTGATTGCTTCGCCCAAGAATTATGTGATATACAATCATGCCAACGGCACATTCCCCAGCAACGAGATACGTTGCCTGATGAACGACGACAAAGGCAATATGTGGATTGGGACTTCCGGCGCCGGATTTGCGGTCTGCCATCCGGGAGAGAATTATCAACATCTGACGTTCGACTGTTATGATATAAAAGACGGATTATCCAATGCCGTGGTGCAGTCTATTGTCCAGGACAAGGACAATAAGATGTGGATTGCCACCGAATACGGAATCTCCCGCTTCACTCCGGCAACCAAACAAATCGAGAATCATTTCTTTTCCTCTTATACTTTAGGAAATGTATATAGCGAGAACACTGCCTGCGTCAGCGACGACGGCAATCTGCTGTTCGGGACGAACTACGGACTGGTGGTGCTGGATGCCAACAAAATAGAGAACCTGGACAAACCTGCTTCCATCATCTTCACCGGACTTCAAATCAACGGCGCACATATGCTTCCGGGCGTAGAAGATTCGCCTTTGCAGGAAGCAATGCCTTATATCAACGAACTGAATCTGAAATATTATCAGAGTTCGTTCGTTATCTCTTTCTCCACTTTCAACTATCTCGACGGCGTATCCAAATACTCTTACAGCCTTCCGCCCTACGACACGGAATGGAGTTCGCCTTCCAGCCTGAACTTTGCCGGTTACCGGAACTTGCCGCCGGGCAAATACGAACTTCATGTGAGAGCCTGCAATGCCGCCGGTATTTGGGGAGAAGAAAATATCATGGAGATTGTGATAGCACCACCCTTCTGGAAGACCGGTTGGGCATATCTGATTTATGCGATTCTGATTGTCATAGCAGGTTATTTCAGTTTCCGCATTATCCGGAACTTCAATGCCTTGCGCAACCGTATTGCCGTAGAGAACCAGTTGACGGAATACAAGTTGGAGTTCTTCACCAACATTTCCCACGAGTTCCGCACGCCGCTGACACTGATTCAGGGTGCTTTGGAGAGAATCGTCAATATGGGGAATCATTCCAAGGATATGCAGCACTCGCTAAAAATTATGGACAAGAGCACAAAACGAATGTTGCGGCTTATCAACCAGCTACTGGAGTTTAGGAAGATGCAGAAAAACAAGCTCGCCCTTTCACTGGAAGAGACGGATATTATCGCTTTCTGCTATGAGATATTCCTTAGTTTCAAGGACGTAAGCGAATCCAAAAACATGGATTTCCGTTTCGAGCCTTCACAGAACTCTTATAAGATGCCTGTCGATAAGGGAAATCTCGACAAGGTGATTTATAACCTGCTCTCCAATGCCTTTAAATATACTCCTTCCAACGGCAAGATTGTATTCAAGGTAGACGTGCAGGAACAGAAAAAACAGCTCTGCATCCAGGTTATAGATACAGGACTGGGCATTCCGAAAGAGAAACGTGCGGAACTGTTCAATCGTTTTATGCAAAGCAGTTTCTCACACAGCAGTGTGGGCGTAGGTCTGCATCTGACCTACGGGTTGGTCAATATGCACAAAGGAACGATTTCTTATAATGAGAACGAAGGCGGCGGCTCTATCTTCACAGTCGAACTGCCAACCGATGCCGGTGTCTACGAAGAAAAGGATTTCCTTGTCCCCAACCAGCTATTGATTGAGGAAGAAGAACAACGCCACAAAGAACTTGCCACAGACGAAAAGGCGGACGAAAAGACAGGCGAAGAGCCGGCTACTCCTGCTGAACCATTGAACAAGCGGAAAGTATTAATCATTGAAGATGACAACGACGTCCGCGAGTTCTTGAAAGAGGAAATCGGACAGTATTTCGAAGTAGTGGCGGAAGCGGACGGTATCAGCGGATTCGAGCGTGCGCAGACTTACGATGCGGACTTGATTATCTGTGATGTATTGATGCCGGGCATGACCGGATTCGAAGTGACCAAGAAACTAAAGAACGAGTTTGCCACCAGCCACATCCCTATCATTCTGCTTACTGCGCTCAATATGGAAGAAAAGTACCTGGAAGGTATTGAATCCGGTGCGGACGCTTATATTACCAAGCCGTTCAGCATCTCTCTGCTACTGACGAGAATCTCCAAACTGATAGAGCAACGGGACAAGCTACGCGAGAAATTCTCCAACGAACCGGGAATGGTTCATGCGGCTATCTGTACGAACAACAAGGACAGCAAATTCCTTGCGAAGCTGAATGATATGCTGAACGAGCATATGGTAGAAACGGAATTTTCCGTGGATGACTATGCCAATCTTATGGGATTGGGACGTACCGTGTTTTATAAAAAAGTACGCGGTGTCACGGGATATTCGCCGAACGAATACCTGCGCGTCATCCGCATGAAGAAAGCTGCAGAGTTATTGTTGACCGAGGATTTGACCGTTTCCGAGATTTCATACAAGGTAGGTATCAACGACCCTTATTATTTCAGCAAGTGTTTCAAGAACCAGTTCGGGATTGCTCCCTCTGTTTATCAGAAGAACGGCGGTAAAGCCCCGGCTTCTACTGATACATCGGACGATACGGAGCAATCTGCCAAGGAAGAGAACAATGAAACGGATGCCTGAAAAAATACGCGATAACCGGCACATAATAGTATTCCATTCCCCTTTTCAACGGGGAATGTGTACTATTATCCGAAATTGTGTACAAATGCCCGTCCCGCTTTTTTCACCGGAAGATAAAAATTACATCCTTTCCGTACGGTAGTATAGGCGTGTTTTCTTTCAATGTACTTCCTTTGCAGCAGAACATTTTTAATTGATTATCATGAAACACAAATTATCTCTTTTTGTATTTCTGCTGGCTGCACTGCCTTTCATCAACGGACAGGCATCCGAACGCAAGAAATACAATTTCAATAGCGAATGGAAGTTACAGGTAGGAGACTTTCAGAAGGCTAAAAACGCTAAATTTGACGACAGTAAATGGAAACAAGTAACTTTGCCTCATGCCTTCAATGAAGATGAAGCATTCAAGCTTTCCATCGAACAACTGACGGATACGGTGGTGTGGTATCGTAAAAGTTTCCGGATACCGGAGCTGAAAAGTAACCAAAAGGTATTCATCGAATTCGAGGGAGTACGCCAGCGCGGAGACTTTTATCTGAACGGGCATAACCTGGGCAGACACGAAAACGGTGTAATGGCGGTAGGGTTCGACCTGACTCCGTACATCAAAGAGGGGGAAAATGTGATTGCCGTACGCACCGATAATAATTGGATGTACAGGGAAGAGGGTACAAACTCCAAATTCCAGTGGAACGACCGTAACTTCAATGCCAATTACGGCGGTATCCCCAAGAATGTATTTCTTTATGTGACTGATAATGTGTATCAGACTCTTCCTTTATACAGTAATCTGAAAACGACGGGGGTGTATGTATATGCCAGGGACATCGACGTAAAAGGACGCAAGGCGACGATTCATGCCGAGTCGGAAGTAAGAAATGACAGCAAGGCACCCCGGCAGTTCAGTTATCAAGTGACGGTACTTGATGCGGACGGCAAACTAATGAAAACTTTCCAAGGGGATAAGGTGACTTTGAAAGCCGGAGAGACAAAGACGGTAAAAGCTTCCGCACCTGTCGGCGGACTTCATTTCTGGAGTTGGGGATACGGTTATCTGTACACGGTAAAAACAGCATTGAAAGATGAAAACAACCAAGTATTCGATGAAGTAAGTACCCGTACTGGATTCCGTAAGACACGCTTTGCCGAGGGTAAGATTTGGCTGAACGACCGTATTATCCAAATGAAAGGATATGCGCAACGCACCAGCAACGAATGGCCGGCAGTAGGTTTGTCCGTACCTGCCTGGTTGAGCGATTACTCCAATGACTTGATGGTGAAAAGCAACGCGAATCTGGTTCGCTGGATGCACGTCACCCCGTGGAAACAGGATGTGGAATCTTGCGACCGTGTGGGACTGATACAGGCAATGCCTGCCGGAGACGCAGAAAAAGACCGTGAAGGACGCCAATGGGAACAACGGGTGGAGCTGATGCGCGACGCGATTATCTACAACCGTAACAATCCGAGTATCCTGTTCTACGAATGTGGCAACAAAGCTATCAGTCGCGAGCACATGATAGAAATGAAGGCTGTCCGTGACAAGTATGACCCATTCGGCGGACGTGCTATCGGTTCGCGCGAAATGCTGGATATCCGCGAAGCGGAATATGGCGGCGAGATGTTGTATATCAACAGAAGTGAGCATCATCCGATGTGGGCGACCGAATATTGCCGCGACGAAGGTCTGAGAAAATACTGGGACGAATACAGCTATCCTTTCCACAAGGAAGGTGACGGCCCGCTTTATAAAGGCAAACCGGCTACCGACTACAACCGTAACCAGGACGAACTTGCCATTACCATGATAGCACGTTGGTATGATTACTGGCGCGAACGTCCCGGAACAGGCAACAGAGTCAGCTCCGGTGGTACTAAGATTATCTTCTCCGATACCAACACCCATTACCGGGGTGCGGAAAACTACCGCAGAAGCGGAGTGACGGACGCTATGCGCATCGAGAAAGACGCTTTCTTCGCACATCAGGTAATGTGGAACGGCTGGGTGGATACGGAAGCAGACCAGACATACATCATCGGTCACTGGAACTATCCCGGCAATACGGTAAAACCCGTACATGTAGTATCTACCGGAGAAGAGGTGGAACTTTTCCTGAACGGTGAATCACTGGGTAAAGGCAAACGGCAATATAATTTCCTCTTCACTTTCGATAAAGTTCCTTTCAAACCGGGCAAACTGGAAGCTGTCAGTTATAACAAGGCAGGAAAAGAAATCAGCCGTTATGCAATTCAGACAGCCGGCGAAGCTGCCAAATTAAAACTTACCGCTATCCAAAACCCCGAAGGGTTCCATGCAGACGGTGCGGATATGGCATTGATACAGGTGGAAGTGGTGGATAAAGACGGAAGACGTTGCCCGCTGGATAACCGTACGGTTCAGTTCACGCTCGGCGGCAATGCCGAATGGCGCGGCGGTATTGCGCAAGGCGAAAACAATCATATCCTCGATACGAATCTTCCGGTAGAATGTGGCATCAACCGTGCACTCATCCGCAGTACGACCACTGCCGGAAAGGTGACTCTGACCGCACAAGCGGAAGGACTTCCCGCCGCTACCCTCACTTTGGAAACGGTGCCCGTGAAAGTGACTGAAGGTTTAAGCGGTTATCTTCCTCAGGCTACATTGAAAGGCAGACTGGATAGAGGTGAAACACCTTCTACTCCTTCCTATAAAGACAGTAAAAAGGGAGTACGCATCGTTTCGGCAAAAGCGGGAGCCAACAACCGGGATGCGGAAAAGAGCTTCGACGACATCGAACTGACCGAATGGAAGAATGACGGCAAACTCAGCACTGCATGGATTACCTATACACTGGAAAGAGAAGCTGAAATAGATGATATATGTATCAAGCTGCAAGGGTGGCGCTCACGCAGTTATCCGCTGGAAGTGTACGCAGGAAATACTCTGATTTGGAGCGGTAACACGGAAAAGAGCCTGGGATATATTCATCTCGATGTAGAAAAACCGGTACGCGCCAATACGATTACCATTCGTCTGAAAGGAAATACGAGTGATAAAGACGCTTTCGGACAGATAATCGAAGTGGAAGCCAAAGCCGCCAATAAAATGGAACTGGAAAAGAGCAGTAGCAGAAACCAGTTAAGAATCATCGAGGTAGAGTTTCTCGAAACTATCAGATAAATCAGTTTTCAACAGGTATTAGTTTTTTCAACAGGTATTAGTTTTTCCAACATATCATATTTCTATCATGAAGAATTTTATAATCCTTTTAATATTTGCATGCAGTTGTAACTGCATGGCAGGCAATAATGAGCCTGCGCACGTGATTATCACTGCCGGACAATCGAACACGGACGGACGCGTACCCAACGACCGCTTGCCGGATTATATCAAAGCTATGGCAACGGACACGGCTTTCACGACCGGCGCTTACAAGTATTGCAGAATTGCGCAGAACCGTACAGACGGAAAGTTCCGCCCTTTTTGGCCTAAAAGTAAAAGAAGAGCCAAGCCTACCACTTGGGGATATGACGCTATCACTTATTATTGGCTGGAACAACTGTGGCAGGAACCTTTCTACGTTATCAAATGGGCTATCGGCGGAACTTCCATCGAGCCTTCCACTACTTCGGACAAATCAGTCCACTGGTCGGCAAATCCTGAATGGTTGGCGAATAACGTGGCGACCAGCCAGAAAGGGCGTTCATTGCTCCTGTCTTTTATCAATGACATAGACGGTTGCATCGACCATACATTATCCAAGTTGAAAAACGGTTATCAGATTGACGCATTCCTGTGGCACCAGGGAGAAAGTGACCATGCTTATGGAGATAAATATTACGAGAACCTGAAAGCGGTAGTGACCTATGTGCGCAATCATTTAAGCGAAAAGACCGGAAAAGATTATTCCAAGCTTCCGTTTATCTTCGGTACGGTAGCCAGGAAGAACAAGCAGTATGGCAGTGAGGTGGAAGACGCCATGAAACGCTTTGCCAAAGAGGATAAGAATGCCTATCTGATAGACATGTCCGACGCGGAATTAATGGGCGACCGTTTGCATTTCAACCAAAATTCGGCCGAATATTTGGGCAAGCAGATGTACGAACGGATAAAGGCACTTCGCTGAAATGGCTATATTGTACTTTCATAGGGGGTAGCGTACAAATACCGGGTGTGTTTTTCTGCAATCAGTATGAAAATACATCTTTTCCGTACGAATACTTGAGCGTAATTTCTTCTAATACGCTTCCTTTGCAGAGGAAGTCAGACAAACAGTAAACCGTGTCTGCATCTTCCATTATTTACTAATTTAATCACTTAGAGATATTAACATGAAAAACATTTTGCATGGAAATGGCAGTTTGGGAAGAAAGATACAATATCTTCTTCTGACAACTCTGTTCGTAGTACAATCTACCCTGTCGTTCGCACAGAACCGGACAGTGACAGGTGTAGTGGTAGATGAGAAAGATGAACCGATTATCGGTGCAAACGTCATGGTGAAAGGAACCGCCAAAGGTACCATTACCGATTTAGACGGAAAATTCGTACTCTCCGCTCCCAAAGGTTCCAAACTGCTGGAAGTATCCTTTATCGGATATAATACTCAAACTGTAACAATCACTGATAAAACGCTCCAAATCAAGCTGACGGAATCTGCTATCGCGTTGGACGAGGTTGTGGCTATCGGATACGGTAGCGCCAAGAAAGGAAACGTGACCGGTGCTATCGCCAAAGTGAACGCCGAAAAGCTGGAAGACCGGGCATCGACAAACATCGCTGCTTCCCTACAAGGACAACTGGCAGGTGTGGAAGTGCGCAGCACGACCGGCGAACCGGGTTCCGAATTGCAGATTCGTGTGCGTGGAGCCGCTTCTATCAATGCGGACGCCACTCCTTTATATGTAGTGGACGGTATTCCCGTTGATGACCTCGGCAGCCTCAACCCCGGAGATATACAATCTATCGAAGTCTTGAAAGATGCTTCGTCATCCGCTATTTATGGTTCGCGTGGTGCCAACGGTGTAGTTTTGATTACTACCAAGCAAGCCGGTGCGGATGATAAGGTCAGAGTGCAGTTCCAGGCTTCATTCGGTATCCAGTCATTGGAGAGAAAAGTAGATGTGCTGTCACCGGAAGAATGGATTGAGTTCCGTACCGCTTATAATAATAACAGATATATTTCCCAATATGGAAGTAAGGGGGCAACTGTTGATGATGATTTTGCCACCCGCCTGGCAATAATGGGTGGGAAAGGTAACACTTACTACTTGAATGACCCTCGATGGTCAGAACCCGGCTACGGAAATCTTCAGTTAATTGACTGGCAGGACGAATTCTTCCGCCTGGCTCCGATACAGAATTATCAATTATCTCTTTCCAGCGGTCGTGGTAACACAAAGTATCGTGTATCTTTAGGATACACAGACCAACAAGGTATTGCTATCGAAAGCAATTACAAACGTCTGAACTTCCGCGCTAATGTAGAGTCTAAAATATCCAACCGGATTACTGTCGGAGTGAACTTGGCTCCTTCAGCCAACTGGAGCGAAGGCGGACGTGTAGACGGTAAAGACCGCCAAGCTACCAACGTATTGACTATGGCTCCGCTAGCTGAACCGGAAGACGGCATCCATACAGGTTCAGGTTCACACGGCTATTATTGGTGGACTAGCTCCAGTAAGATTAGCCCGATTGCTTATATGGAAGAAGTGACCAATCACGGTGAAAGTGTCCGGCTCAATTCGGCAGCCTATGTCAAAGCGGACATATGGAACGGACTCAAAGCCGAAGTCACCGGTTCATATAATTTCAGCAGTACTCAAAGCCGTTCGTTTATTCCAAGCAGTGTCACCAAATACAGAGCCGACAGTGAAGGATACAAAACAACCGCAAGCCGCTCCGAATCACGCAGCAACAAATTCCTTCTTCAGTCTATTCTGCATTATGACAAAACATTCGGCAAGCATACTGTCGGTGCAATGGCAGGTTACTCAATGGAAAGCTCCAGCGGTTCTTCCAGCAAATTAAGTGCCACCCAATTTCCTGACAACTCGTTGGAAGTATTCGATATGGCAGATGTTGTATTGACAGCCGCCTCTGCATCGCTATCTACTCCTTCCCGACTAATGTCTTACTTCGGACGTGTACAATACGAATATGACGACCGTTACCTGTTGACGGCAAGCATCCGCCGCGATGGTTCTTCCCGTTTCGGCAAAGCGAACCGTTGGGGTGTATTCCCTGCCGTTTCCGGTGCTTACCGTATTTCAAACGAGAAGTTCTGGCCGAAAGATTTCGTTATGAACTCATTGAAGTTGCGTGCCAGTTGGGGAGCAAATGGTAATAACTCCATCCCGACAAATACAGCCCTTGCTAAATTAAGCAGCGCCAATTATTCATCCGGTACCATCATCAACGGTTTTGCGCCGACCTCACTCGCCAATCCCGACCTCGGCTGGGAAAAGACTGAAAGTTGGAACGTTGCTTTCGATATGGGATTATTCAAAAACCGTATCTTTATCTCTGCCGACTATTATGTAAAGACAACCAAAGACCTGCTGTATCAAGTGACTGTTCCCGCATTGCTCGGCTTCACCAAAGCATGGGGAAACATCGGTTCTATCCGCAACAAGGGTTTCGAACTGGAAGTGACAACACAGAATCTTACAGGAAAATTGAAGTGGACTACTTCTCTGAACGTTTCTTACAATCAGAATAAAGTACTTAGTTTGGGAGATGATAACAGTACTGTATTTACAGGATACGACAGTACGACACAGGTATTTATGGTGGGAGAACCTTTAAGGTCTTTCTTCATGTATGATGCTGTCGGGGTTTACCAGACACAGGCTGACTTAAAGAAATATCCTGTAATGCAAAACACCAAAGTGGGTGACGTTCGCTATCGGGACGCAAACGGTGACGGAGTTATCAATGACGGCGACCGTACCTTAATGGGTAAACCCGACCCGGACTATACTTTCGGTATGACAAACACCTTCAAGTACAAGAACTTTGACCTATCTATCCTGATTACAGGACAAACGGGCGGACATATCTACGGAGTACTGGGACGTGCAATGGACAGACCGGGTATGGGAGCCAACGGCAACGTACTTTCACACTGGAAAAACATGTGGAAATCGGAAGCTGAACCGGGTGACGGTAAAACTCCGGGTATCGACAATGCCAATACAGGACAGTTCTATGACAGCCGTTGGTTATATAGTACCGACTTCATCAAAATAAAGAACATCACATTAGGCTATCGCCTTCCATTCAAAAAGAAGTTCATACAGAATGCACGTGTTTACTTATCAGGCGAAAATCTACTGATGTGGGACAAGTACGACGGTGGTTTCTCACCGGAAGCGAACAACGCCGGTTCGAGCGGTGACTATGATTACGGTTCATATCCGCAAGCACGGGTTATTACTTTAGGAGTTAATGTTACATTCTAATAAAAGAAAGAAACTATGAAACTATATAAATATCTTATAAGTGGGGGATTGGCTCTGACATTAGCACTGTCCTCATGTGAAAGCTGGTTGGAAGTAGAGCCTAACGACACGCGTACCACGGATTACTTCTATTCAACTCCAGGTGAAATGGAACAAGCACTGATTGGTATCTACAACGGCCTGCTCCCTATTTCGGACTATTCCTGGCTTATGTCCGAAGTTCGTTCGGACAATGCATGGACGGATAAAACAACGGATAAGCAACGTGACTATATTGATATAGGAACATTCAATCCGAATATTTCTACTTTAAGTACTCTTTCGGGTGCTTGGAATGATTTATACGAGATTGTAGCGCGTGCGAATATGTTCCTTAGCAAAACAGAAGAGGTAGCTTTCTCTTCAGAAGATATTAAAAACCAATTTATCGGTGAGGCCAAATTCCTGAGAGCACTCGCTTATTTCGACTTAGTACGTTACTTCGGACGTATCCCTATCGTGCTGGAGCCGGTATCTGTCAATGAAGCAATGGCTATCAAGCAGTCCGAACCCGTAGACGTCTATGAAACAGCAATTGTTCCGGACTTGGAAGATGCAGTAAAGAAACTGGTAGATACTCCACTGAATTATTTAGGAAACGGTGCTTCAGCCGGACGCGCTACACTGGCTGCCGCAAAATCCTTATTAGGTCGTGTCTACTTGACAATGGCGGGATACCCCGTACAGGATACATCTAAAAAAGCATTAGCCGAAGAATTATTCAGTGAAGTGATTGACTATGCCTTTGCCAATAATAAATATTGGGCTAGTACGTCCGATGAATGGATTAAGATATGGATTAGCGACAATGATAATAAATATCATATTTTCGAAATCCAGTATATTGCAGCCAAAAACTACGGCAATCCTATGGTCTTCAATTCCGTACCGGCAGTTAACGACTCATACACGAATATAGCAATGTCTGGAAACAGAATATGGTGTGAAAACCAATTGGATGCTATCTTCAAGCAAACCAACGAAGAGGGAGCGTTCATTGACAAGCGTTGTGCCGGAACTATCAATACAACAGAATTCATAGATGAAGACGGAACTCCCTATACCGGTGGTGATTTCTTCCTTAAATTCTTCGAGCATAAGATGAAACGTAAACTTTTGGGATATGAGGATATCGACGGCCAGATTGCCGACCGTACTTATTTCCCTATCAATTATCCGCTCATCCGCCTAGAAGACGTAATGTTGATGTATGCTGAAATCGCAGGGCCTACCGGCAAAGGCAAAGAAATGGTGAACAAGATTCGGACACGTGCCGGATTGGATGCTTTGGATGATGATATTACAATTGAGAATTTCGCAGATTCTGTAGATATTGAACGCCGCCGTGAACTGGCATCCGAAGGAATTCGCTGGCATGACCTGGTACGTCAAAACCGATATGTATCCGTATTACAGGATATGTTCAAACGCAATGGTTCTGATGCAAATGACGTTATTACCAAACCGGAGACATACGAAATGTACAAACAGGTCACTAAAGACTCATACATCTATCCGATACCCGATTCACAGATGAAGGTAAAAGAAGGACTGTATGAACAGAACAAAGGATATAATTAAGCGTGACAGATTACTATTTATAAATTTGTTTGAAGGTTAGTAGTAAAAGTCCTCGGGCGGTAGCTTTGAGGACTTTTACTTGTATATACAAGTAAAAGTTCCGGCAATGTTGTTTATTTCCTGCCATCAAGTATCTTTGTTCATAAACTGAATTTTAACGCTTATGTATAAACAACCGGATATCCTAGAAAGTGGAAAGATTCACTTTGCAGTCATGGCAATAGAAGCTGGAGCACGAGAAATGGGAATTTCTCCTATGGAAATGCGCCGACGTTTAGAGAGCCGCATCATCCTATTATTATCAACCCGATTGGAGATAAGCCCGGAACGGGCATTAAATCTGTTTTATGAAACAAATGTATGCGCCATGTTACACGATTCCCGCTACGGTCTGCATCTAATGAGTGACACCTATATTATAAATGATGTATTACGTGAATTGCAAGATAGGCAGTAGTCTTAATGTATATGGAAAATAAAAAGTCTGCCATTATTCAAAGAGGGGGAAAGTTGCCTGCAATGCAACTTTCCCCCTCTTCTTTTTAACAGATTTATCTATCCTATTATTTTCCTATAGCACCAGCCCAGTCTTTCGCAAAGCGAAAACTACCGATATTTCCCTTGAAACCACTACGGTTTCTAAATGAGATAGCTTTCAGACCAGCTTTCAAAGCACCTTCTTCACCAACTGCCACTGCATCGGCTTTCGGTTCATTCTGACCTAATTCGGGGTCAACGAATAAAGAAACCTCGTTCTTGTCATAATCAACTTTCAATACGAGCAGATGCGTTGTATTATAATCATATACCATAGGAGCCTCGTTACGTTCTTTCAGCAAGCCGACAGCAAATTTGATTTTATCATTTCCTTCGCGTCTGACATATACCTGTCCACGATTTCCGCCACCGACATAACTGGCACTTGCTGCCAAAAAGTCCGCCAAATTGCTTGAACCGACCTTAGCAAAATTCACCAAACAAGCCAGATAATAAGTTCCTTTGGAATACACTTTCCCAGATTCAACTAAGGAATACGCACTGATGCGGGAACCTTTCACACCTTGTGGAAAACCAAAATTAATAGATAATCCCGCTTCATTATACCCTGCATAAGACAGAGCCTTTCCGACAGTAGGACTTACCACTCCTTCGACCGGTTTGGCTGTAAAGCCGCCGCACCAGGTATCTACGTTAATAGGAGCCCGTTTATCATCATAAACCGTTTTCTCCAAAGTATCACCTACCTTATAACCTTTCAACAGGTCATTCTTCAAAACTTGCGCCTGGCTTCCCAATGCAAGTACCGCCAACGCCATTGATACAAATACTTTTCTCATAATTCCTCTTCTATTTTATGTTTTTAATCCGCGTTATTTATATTAATTACCGTCCGGTTTATCTATCTCCGTAAACGGGCAAAGATTCCATTTGAAGTCTTCGAATCTGTCGGGACGAGCAGGATTGAATCCTTTATAATCCTTTTTCAAGAACTTCACCGCATCCAAATCAGCTTTCTTCATACCTTCAATAATACATTTAGCCAGTTCATAAGCACCGAAAGTATTGGAGTGGGAATTATCTTTCAGTTCCTTTGTCTGTCCCGGATAAGTATTGGCAGGATAATGCACGAACGCATGTTTAGAGCCGTCTTCGCCCATTGCCTCATAAAGTGTACGACTGATTTCATTCAAATCAATCAAAGGTACGTTTTCTTTTTCTGCCAACCAACGAATCGCATCGGGATAATCAAGGTGAGTGTTCATTATCTTGCCATTCTTGTCGAAGCGACGGCGTTGCGTCGGAGTCACTAATACAGGATACGCACCTCTGGAACGTGCTTCATCAATATAAATTTTCAGATTATACATGAAAGAATAGAAAGCTCCTTTACCGGGGCCTTTCTGCTTCTGGTCGTTGTGCCCGAACTCCATAAAGAGATAATCGCCTTTCTTCATCTGTGTCAGGGCTTTTTTCAAACGTCCGGCACCAATAAAGGTATTAGCGGATTCTCCGGATTCGGCATAATTGGCAATAGCTATCCCGTCGGTGAACCAACGTGGGAACATTTGTCCCCAGGCAGCCCAAGGTTCGTTGTCATAATCCACTACGGTGGAGTTGCCGCAAAGGAAAATGGTGGGAACTTTATCTGTACGTTCAATAACTAAGGAAGTTATGCGTGGAGCATCACCGTTAAATTCGAGTGTCAGCTTTTCATCCCAGTTCAATTTATTCTTTTCACGCGGTTTGATTTTGACTTTTTGCTTCCCGTTGATATACATATTCCGTTTGTTGACAGTGAAAGATTCAACAAGCGTTTCTCCTTTCTTAGTTGGAAGATTCTCTATAAACAGACGGCGGGATTCGGCACGTACCGTAGTATTTCCGGCTGAGTCCTTACTGCCAAGAGTGACGGTTACTTTATAGTTACCGTCGGGAACATTGACGGAGAAGAAAAAAGGTTGGTTGCTTTTTCCGTCCCATGCCGGTTGCAGGTCGTATCCGTAACCTTGTTCTTCGTTGAACAAGGTTTCAGATGTCACTTTAGTATATCCCTCTTTTACTTTCTTGTCGGAAGTAAAGTCGAATTTATAGACTTGTGCCTGTGTATAAAAAGTACTTGCACACAATAATAATCCAAGAGTACAAACTAATTTTCTCATTTTAATAACCGATTATATTAAAAGGCTAAAACAAATCGATAAGCCCTGGCATCCACTTTCTTTCCACCTGTATTAACCGAAGAAGAAGTTGCAGTATAAGAGACATAATACATATTACTTGCATTCCGTTCCGTACTCGACCAATATTGAGTACCAATCTCAATAGATGCGCCTTGCACCTTAGCAATCTGATTGTTCAAAGTTGTCAATAATCCATTTTTATCCTGCATATTTCTCAATTCCTGAACAGAAGGTAAAAACCAATTAGTACTGATAGCAGGCGCAACTACCGTTTTCCGATAAGCATCCAAGACCTGCAAAACTTGTAAATCAGACGAGTTAGCATCATTATATGCTTCAATCACTCTTGTATTATTATATCCTAATATCCTATCCCGCTCGGCAACTGTTGTAGATGTAGTCTTGCTTCCGTCATAAAAATTGCCGGACAAGTCTATAAAATTGGCTGCATCTGTAAAGTTCTTCCTATACCATATTCTCATCTCGGCAGCAGTACCATTCACAAATTTATCATTAACAGTATTCAAAGATACTACCAAGCCATTCACACAATTAGGATGTTCCCTTGACAAAACATCTTGCGCAGACGTATATCCATCCTTTTCTGCAGCATACAATACCGACGGCTGAGGATTACCTACCCAACAAACAACCCCGATACATCTATCCGATTCAATATCCGCTTCTTTCGCATCTTTGGATATAAGGCTACCATCTGCATTATATAAATCACCCACCTGCAAATAGTGTGTCACCTCTTTATATCCACCATCAACAACAAAACGTTTGTACTTTCCTTCTTTCATCTTTTCCGCCGTATCAAGCGTACATTGCTTGTCATTGTAATGACCGATAATCTGATTCTCCGATGACGGTTTTCTTAATAAACGGTATTCATCCTGCTTTGCATCATAATAAGGAGCTATTTTATTTCCTTCGCCCACATTGTCAAGATAGAAAGCTACATCAACAGGCATGGCAACATAAGGAGTTTCTTCCGGCATTGCCACTCCTTCGGCATCCGTAAAGATATAACGGGTAGAAGGCAGCTTCACAACAACCAGACTCATACGGTGCGTCAACTGAAAGCTTAATGTGTAGTTGCCGTTCTCGCCAATCAACGCAGTTGCATTTGAGGTCATCAAATCCTGTTTCGCATACGCTTTTTGGTCACTCTGCTCCGTAGTCAGTTCCCAGGCGGCTACCAAAGGAGCAAAGAAATCATCGCCTGCCAAATCTGTTTTACCGCTCATATCCGGTTGATAAGGATAATAAGCATAGAAAGTCACTCCCGCCAGGCGCTCATCATACAATATCGGTTTGCCCGACCAGCTTGAACCATTGAAAGTAAAAGGCATATTATTGATTTCGTCCAATATCGCACCGTCCTTCACGGCAAACAATCCGATTTGGTCACCCTGAGTAAAGGTCGTGACGAATCCCGTATCTTCCGTACGTGTAGACGGTTCATTGCTAATCAGACCTGTGTCAGTCACATTCAGTACAATTCCGTTCCGTGCATTTCCCGGAACTTCTTCTTCATTCTGAGAACAACCAGCCCAACCGAACAACAGGATTGCCAGCAAAGCTACTTGTATAAGTTTATATTGTTTCATCTTCGCTTCAAATTTTGAATATTATTCCTTATCAGTTCCTTCCACTTCCTCATCATCACCATCCCACGAAACAGAATCTTTCTCTATGGTCACTTTCAGTCCCGGCTTACCAACTCCTACATTGTATGTATATTGGTGTCCGCCTTCCAAAATTCCCTCTCCATTGCCCGGTGTATGCCCGAAAGTCCTGCCGTCTTTCAACACAACCTTAAAGAACAATTTACCGGACATATCTTGTGGAATCGTCAACAACTGGAAAGAATAGGCATATCCCTCTCTAGCGTTTAACAGATAAGGTTTCATCACTGTCGTTCCGGCACCTGCGACCGATTGCAATTTACCCTCTGTCATTGTCCCCTTTGTCACTGCATTTACAGTAAAGACAACGCCATTCAAATCTTCTTCGGACACCGTATCGCCGTCACCCTTCACGTTGATAATCAGCTTCACCGTTCCATGACGGAATTTAAGCTTCCGTTCGCTACGGAATTTCATCTTCTCATAGGCATAAAGAAAATCCGAGTTTTGATAGGCTTCATCAGTAGTCTGGTCAGCGGCTACCGCCCATTCAGTCAATAAGGTTTCCGAAGAAGGATACCAGGCAAACAACGTTTCTTCCTCTGTGGTCGTGTACCAATAAAGAGGGTCGTTATTCTTGGCACTCATTTCTCCCGACTGAGAAACCTCATACAGTTTTTGTGAGAAACCGTCATAAAGGGAAACAGATTCTCCCCCGTTCCACTCAGTCTTTTCACCGATGCCGCGTGTGAAAGTCATACCGGACTTTTCCGCTGTCAACTCCAGCGGATATTTATTATTCTGAAACTCGTCTTCCACTACATTGGTACATGCTCCGAAGAAGCCTGCCACCGCCAATAAGCTGCCGAGCCATAAGTCTTGTCTTTTCATATCGTTCCTTTTTGAATCCTTATCACTCGTTTATTCAGTAACCGAAGCTGTCACATCTTTATCATCTTCGACTATCCAATCTTCAATCTCCGCTTTGGTGATTGTCATTGCCGGATTTTCGAATGTCACATTATAAGGATAAGCATGTCCACTCTCCAAATTCTGAACAGGCATATATTGAGTATATGTCTCATCATTCATCCTTACTTCCAGCAATACTTCCGCCGGCATATCCTGCGGGAAGAGAATAATAGACGCAGTCATTTCACCTTCTGCCGGTTTAGTAATATCCATACTCAATTCAGAGTTAGGGGTAGCGACGCCCTTGGCAACAGCCTCACCGGTAGTCACGTTGAAAGTTCCTTCGAGTTGCAGGCTTTTCAGATAGACTTTCATATTGTTCAGTGTGGCACCGTTGGTTGCCTTGAACTTCAGTATTATCTTGGTCATTTTGTGTGAGAAGTCAAATGTAACGGGAGCTTCGGCACGAATCCCGGTAGCCTTCGCGAATAAGAAGTCTATTTGAGGCTGTTTGTCCGCAGTCTGGTCTGAGCCGCTTATCGTTTTTGCTATCACACCTTCCGTACCCGGCAAAGTTCCATTCTCACCCTGATAAGGATAATAAGCATTCAAGGTAAACTCACCTTCTCCTTTCAAACGGATATTATTGTCTGTCGAACCTTCGTTCACAACACGAAACGCATTTCCGTTTTCATTGCGGTACTGGATATTAATATAGGTGTCCACTGCGTTAAGCGTCGCATTATCCTCGTCCGCTTCAACAGTCACTCCGATACGGTCGTCCGTCCCCCACGCCGCGCCGACAGCACGGGATTTCTGAACATTGTCCAACACTTCGTCGATATTTCCAAAAATTTCGATGGGCTTATAAGCGCGGTCTGCTTTTCCCGATTCTTCGTCACTGCAAGCTGAGAAAGCTAATGACACTAGCATAGCGGCTGCTAAATACATGTTTTTCATTGATGTCTTCATTTTAAGTTATTGTTCTTTTGATTTTTTACTTCCGCAAATGTAGACGTACTTATTGAAGTATACAATGGACGATTGTACGCAAATACCTTGGCAATTATCCATTCAAGGGAAGTAAGCCCGCCGGAGTATAATTACCTAGGGAGAAGTGTATATTATTCTATTATTTCAGCTTGTACACTTCCGTCCCGGCAAGCAGGAAACAACCTACACCGTAATCCTCAAAGTCGGGTACACTCTTATAAGTAACAGGCTGACCGTCTTTAGGCTCCTTACCCGTGCCTTGTACATATCCCAGGAATCCGTTCGGATGAACGGCATCTTTCACCATTGCATTCCATGCCTTTAAAGCAACCGGAAGATACTCCTTGCGGTCGAGCAGTCCGTCGCGGACTCCCCAAACCATTCCGTAGACAAACAGTGCCGTGCCGGAAGTCTCTTTCCCGCCGAAGTTCGTAGGGTCATGAAGGCTGACATTCCAGAAACCGTCTTCACGCTGGCACTTCTTCAATGCCTTGCTCATGGTCAGGAAGTCGTTAATATAGTCCTGACGGTGTTTCTCGTCAGCAGGGATTTCATCCAGTACCCGTACCAAGGCGGCATATACCCAGCCGTTTCCGCGGCTCCAGTAACAATCCTCGCCATTCGGCTCCTTATATGGCGGGTTAAAATCCTGGTCGCGCCACCACAGACCGTCTTTCTGATTGAACATACCCGTCTCGTCGTGCTGGCTGCGTGTATAATAATACATATCCCACATCTTGTCGTAGTATTTCTGCTCTCCGGTCATTTTGCCGAACTTGGCGAAGATAGGCATTGCCATTTGTACGGCGTCAATCCACCACCAGTCATTTACTTGCGGAGTGTTCACCACCATGTCGATGCTCGCCTTGATATTCCGAATCATGTTCGGGTCGGACGGACATATATTATACAGGTCGATATAAGTTTGTCCGCAGCAGTGGTCGTCCGCGTTGCGGGTGGTGTTGCCGTTTCTCATTCCCCATTTGTGGAAGTCCGCCCAGTCATAGGCATAGCGATAATAATCTTCGTGCGGATAAATGCCATATAAAGACATCAGTCCTTCATAATATACACCGCGTGTCCATATGTTGCTGGGGCGTACACGGCCATAAAAACTGGGGATAGTATAGTCAGCATACTTCTTCATAAAGTAACCGTTCACTTTCTTCATTACCGCCAACGTTTCTTTTTGGTCGGGTAATGTCTGAGCATTCACACTGACAGAACCTGTCAAGATGAAAAAGAATAATAGTACGAAAATATTCCTCATGTACATTCTTGGATTATTTATATTTAAAACTTACTTTAATTTTCCCTGCATACGGATTGAAATCGAAAAGGACTTTCTCTCCTGAGATATGTGCCGGCAGAGGCTTCCTGCCTTGTTTCACGGATACTTCCCCTACTCCTTTACATTCAATCACCATTGTCAACGGTTCTGTAAACAGTTTCTTGTCTACTGTCATTTCAGGAGTAATCGTCAAGCCTTTCTTTGTTTCCGATACTTTCAACCGAATATCGTCTCTCTCCCTTATATAAGCGGCCACTTCACGGAACGTACCTACCCAAATCTTATCTTCCAGGCTTTTCACCTTGTCCAAATGTTCCCAAAACAAGGACGGTTCCTTAAAAGCATCATATCCGTAATTGATTCCATGCGTCATGCCTACTCCCCATTCCCCTTTTTTCATCAAATCATCCAGCCATTTGGCAAATCGTTGGGGAGTCGATTTGCTACCGATTGAAATTTGCCTGGTACGTGTTCCTACTCTGTTTTTGGAAGCCAGTTCTACGATTTCATCGGTTTTATAATTATAGGGATAGCAGTAAGTGACGGGCATCACACCTATATTGGCAAAAATCGCACTGTCATTCTTTTCTATTTCCGTCTTCACCTGTTCCAGCGTCAGACGTTTCGCATTCTTATGTGTCCAGCTATGGTTGGAAATCTCGTGTCCGTTCTTTGCCATTTTCCTCAGTTCGCCCCAAGTCATCCGGGGTAATTTGGACGACGCCCCTTGTTCCGTATAATAGCCGCATATCCAAAATGTACCCCTAAAGCCACGCTTTTCCAATTCCGGCGCAGCTACCGTGGAATGTTCCGCCAAGCCGTCATCAAAAGTATAGGAGATAGCGCAAGCCTTGTCCTGCCTGTATTTGGCGACATAGACTTTCCAGTCCGCTGCCGACAAGGTGGTACCGGTACAGAAAATGCAGAAGAAAGAAGCTAGGATAAAGAAAGAAAGAGTTTTCATGGTTCTATCAGATGATTAAATATATGGATACAAAAATCTAGTGACGCACTATTTACTTTGCAAAAATAGGCGTACTTCCTCTCTTGTACAATAGACTATTGTACACAAATACAAGGAAAATTATCCAATATGTAATATTATCGCTATGAATCCGATTCCTGTGGCTCCGAAGAAGCAGCATCCGTATTCACCCCACGCTGATAAACAGACGGTGCCACGCCGAACTGCGCCTTAAAACATTTGCTGAAATAGAACGGGTCGCTGATACCAACTTTATAGGATACTTCCGCAACAGTCAGGTTATCTTCCGAGAGCAGCAGTTCCGCTGCTTTCTTCATCCGCACCACACGCAGGTATTCATTAGGCGAATATCCGGTCACGCCGCGCAGCTTCCGGTAGAATACCGTTCGTCCCAACTTCATAAGCTGCGCAAACTCGTCAATAGAAAATTCAGGGCGGGCGAGGTTCTGTTCAAGGATAGCAGCCAACCGGTCGGCAAATTCCTTATCCCGGTCGGTAGTGCACATGGCAGGACGCACGATACCCGGTTCGCTGGAGAACTTCTCACGCAGTTTGTCGCGTTGTTCTATCAAACGGAACACACGTGCCAATAGCAGTTTCACGCTGAACGGCTTTGCGATATAGGCGTCCGCCCCCGCTTCGATACCTTCCAAATGTTTTTCCGGTGAGCTTAATGCAGTCAGCAGGATGATAGGGATATGGCTTGTATCGAAATCCGATTTCAGTTTCCGGGTTACTTCAAATCCTGTCATTCCCGGCATAAGCACATCGCAGATTATCAGGTCTGCTTCGGACGTACGCGCTTTCTCAAAGCCGGATGTTCCGTCGGCAGCCACTTCTACTTCAAAATAGGCTCCCACTTCTTCTTTCAGGAATTCACGAATATCGTTGTCGTCCTCAATAATCAGGACTTTCCGTTTGTTCAAAGGAGCAGGTAGCTTTTCCGGGTCGGGAAGCTCTTCCGAGAGTTGCAACAAATGATGTGCCTGTCCGTCCGCTTCTTTCAGCAATACGTTGCCGGGAATCAAAAAGTCTTTCTCCGCATAAACCGTCTTGTCCGTCGGGATACATACGGTAAATACGGAACCGCCGCCTTCGTTGTCCTTATATTCAATCGTACCTTTATGCACCGACACCAGTTCGTGGCTCAAATGCAGACCTACACCGATACTGTCACCGGAGAAGTTGCTCTGCATAAAGCGTTTGAACAGTTCATTCTGTTTCTCTTTGGGGATACCGACTCCGGTATCCGAAACTTGAATCTGCAATGTTTTCCGGGCTTCGTCCACGTTCACCGAAAGGATGACAGTACCGTTGGAAGGCGTATATTTGAATGCATTGGAAAGCAGGTTGTAAGTCACCTTATCCAGATTCCCCTTGTCGATGAACATCTTATAGGAAGGCACGGAAGGCTGGAAACGGAAATTCATGTTCTTCTGTTCCGCCACGTCGCCGAAACTCAGGAATATTTCATAGAGGAAAGAGATAACATCGGTTTCCTCCAAAGAAAGTGCCAGTTTGTTGTTCTGCATCTTTCTGAATTCCAACAACTGGTTGATAAGCCTCAACATACGTTGCGTGCTCTTATCCATCGTCTTCAACGGATATATAAGTTCGCGCGGAATATCCGTGACGCGCTGTATTTTTTCCAGTGCTCCCTGAATCAATGTAAGCGGGGTACGGAATTCGTGGGAGATGTTGGTGAAGAATACCAGTTTATATTCGGTCAACTGCTTTTCCACATTGATGCGGTTGCGCAGCCCGTTAAAGTTGCGGACAATGCGGAAGGCAAAATACAAGGCTATAATCAACAGTAATACATAACACAGCATCGCCCAGGTAGTCTTCCAAAATGGCGGGACAACCACAATCTTCAATGTAGTCTCGCTATCGTTCCAAATGCCCGACCCGTTGCTCGATTTGACATGAAGCACATATGTCCCCGGATTCAAGTATTTGAAAGAAGCAAAATTCAAGGGAGAAGGCGCACTCCAATCCTGGTCGTAGTTCTCCAGCCAGTACATATACTTCGTATGTCCGCTATCGGAATAATCAAAGGTAGAGAAGTCTATCAGAAATGAGTTCTGAAAATATTTCAAAGTGATTTCATCCGAATAGGCAAGTGACTGCTTCAAGGGAGAATCTTCCATTTGCGGATTCATCTGGGTTCCGTTGACATACAAGTCGGTGAAGACCACCGGAGAAAAACTCTCACTATCCTGTATCTTTTCGGGGTCGATGACAATCAGACCGTAGTTTGTTCCAAACAATAACTTTCCGTCTTCGCGCATGCAGGCACTATTCTCGCTGTACACATTCCCCAAGGTATAGGAAGAGAAGAAATAATTCTCGAAAGAATGATTGGCCGGGTTAAACTTGGAGATACCATACTCGGTAGCCACCCAGATATTTCCGTTCTTGTCTCCGAGAATAGATTGAATCACATCGTTGACCAGTCCTTCGGAAGTGCCGTAATGCTCATACTTCAAAGAGTTGTAATTATCCTGAGGCTCACAAAGATTCAGTCCCGAACCGGATGTGCCAATCCACATACGTCCTTTCGTATCCCGGTAGATGCACTTGATTTCGTTACTGCAAAACTTGCCGTTCGTGTAGCTGAACAGGTGATAATTATCAGAATCGGCAATCAATGAATCAGGATGAAAGATGCAGATGCCCTCGCTGGTTCCTACCCAGACCATACCGTTCTCGTCTTCCTCTATCACACGCACCATTCGCAATCCGAATGTCTGTTGGAAGAAGTGACGGAATTTATACTTGCCGTCCGGCGTAGGTTCTGCCAGTTCAAGCCCGCCGCCGAATGTCCCTACCCACATACGTTCTTTGCGGTCGCGGTAAATCGCAAAGACATTATTGTCGGACAAAGCCGTGAGGTCGGAAGGATTATTATAATACCAGGTGTCCCCTACTTTCAGTCCGTTTCCACGGGTTCCCGTCCACATTCGCCCCTGCCCGTCTTCGGCAATGGCGTAAATATTGGAATGGAAATATTGATTGGTCATCTTCGAGCGGAGATTGGAATCGAAGGTGTAAAGCCCCCCTTTACGTGTGCCGACACAGATATCACCGTTCGACATTTTAGTGAGCATACGGATGGTGTTCGAACGGTCGAACAAATCACGGGATTCGGGATAGATACGGGAAGTTCCTTCATTCAAGACAGAGATGCGGGATAAGCCCGAATACTCGGAAGCTACCCAGATACCACCGGCACGGTCTTCCATGACATAAAGCAGGAAGTCCGAACTGATATGGCTTTGGTCATTTATATTGGCAACGAAGTGTTCCAGTTTGTCTTCGGCGGTATTATAGGCGAAAAGACCGTTACCGTAGGTCGAAATCCAGATAATTCCGCGGGAGTCATGGACGATGTGATAACGTTCGAAGTCGATGTAGCTTATCTTGTCCTGCGGAATCAACTGGAAGTCTTTGATTTCTCCCGTTTCGGCAAGTACATAGGTAAGATGTCCCGTATGGTTGTATATCCAATAGTCACCGTGATTGTCACGTATCAGTTCGCCTTTCTTGATGTCCATGCGGGAATCCGCCTGAACGTCACCGGTGTTAAAATCGTACGTATATACTCCGGTAGTAGTCAGAATGACCCATTTATCCTTTAGCAGAAAGTTGCCGGTGGGCGAAGTCTTTCCTGCTACAACGGCAAGAGAAGCCTGTTTCTGCATCTTTTGGGTGGCAGACTGATAAAGATAGATGTCCCCGTCGGCAGTCAGGAAATACATATCATCTTTATAAGCCAGGGAAGAAGTGAAATGGATTAGACGGTCTTCTATCCGGTATTGTCCGTTGGTGACAGAGACTAGGCCGCATTGCGTTCCAATCCAGATGCGACCGCTGGCATCCTCATTAACAAATTTCACTCTGTTGTCCGGCAGATTGCCACGTTCGGTTCTGAATACGGTAGAGGTCATTCCGCCGTCCGGTTGATGGTTCATTTGGCGACAGCCGTTTCCCGAATGGTGCAGCCACACATCTCCGTTGGCGGCTACGAATACTTTCGAATAGTTCTGTCGTGATTCGCCGCAACCCGTATAGTCAACAAAACGGGCACGTTGCAAATCGTAACAGCTATATAATTCCGGTGTGGTGGAAATCCACAGGAAACCGTTTTTATCTTCGGTCAGGTCATAAATCCGGTTATCTGCCAAAGAAACCATGTCTCCGGCTTCCGGTCGGTAAGTAAGGAAAGAGTTGCCGTCATAACGGCTTAATCCGTTCAAGGTAGCCAGCCAAAGGAAACCTTTGCTATCTTGGTAGATGTAGCGGACAGAGTTATTGGGAAGACCGTCACTGGTTCTCATTTGTGTGGAACGGAGTTCTATTGCACCATAAGCATTCAGCACAAAACAAACGAGAAAGAGGAAGAGTGAAAGGTGTCTTTGAGTCATAATAGATTCCAAGATTAATAATAAATGTTGGACAAAAATAATCAAGATAGTTGGAATAAGAAAGAAACACTCCATTAAAATAGTATGAGGAGAATGCTTGTATTTCCTACCAAACATTCCCCTACACTATCAATTCAACCTAATTACTAGAAAAATCAATCCATATGAAACACTTCCGGCAAAGGGATGGATACCGGCGAATTGTCCGGATTCACTTCCATGATGTCCGCCATATAATCCCACCATTTCTGTACAATCTCCGTATTGCCCAAATCCTGTGAACCTGCATCCCCTTCCGTCTTTTGGAAGGCGAAAAGGATATTCGTCTCCTTGTCCCAGTAAATGGAGTAGTCCGACACGCCGTTCTTTGAAAGCAATGCTTTCAGTTCGGGCCAGATGGCGGCATGTCTCTTTTCATATTCGGCTTCGCAGCCGGGTTTCAAATACATTTTAAATGCTTCTCGTTTCATGGTTACAATCTATTTAAAGTTAATTACTTAGTGTCTTCCGTATCGACGGCGAAGATAGGAGCCGTCGTCTTTTGTTTTACTTGATAATATTGAACGGCGCTGTCGTTCATCTGCGGATACTGGTTCTTCAGCAAGCGAATCATTTCCGCACCCGCCCAAAGCACCGGGCCGTATCCGTGCGCCGCATATACATTGACCGGACGGTAATAATAAAAAGCAGGGTCGAAAGCCATTCCCGTACCGACACAAGTACCTTCCACCTGACCTTCCGCATTGATTTTCCCGGCTACGGCATGCCAGCCCAGATGAGCGACAGGGCCATAAGCGATTGCATCAATCCAGCCTTTATTAATGGCATGCGCCAGGCAGTAGACATAAATTGCGGTAGCGGAAGTTTCGAGATACGAATCGTTGCGGTCGAGCAGTTGATGCCAAAGCCCTTCCCCACTCTGCAAGGCTGTCACGCCACGCACATGAGCACGGAAGTAGTCCATTATTTTCGCACGTTGGGGATAGTTTTCCGGCAATACGTCGAGCAGTTCGCAGGCTGTCAGCATTGCCCAGCCGTTGGCACGTGCCCAGCAGAAAGCAGGGTGTTCGGTACTGCTTTCCACCCAACCGTGGCGATACAGTCCTTTTTCGGGAATAAACATACGGTCGGCAAATTGCAGGAATTGTCTTACTGCTTCTGCCAAGTATTTCTCCTTTTGAGCCTTATCATAGCAGCTCATCTGCGCTACTGCGGGGATTCCCATAAACATATCATCCAGCCAGAGCGTATTGTGCTGTGGGCGATTACGGGCAAAAGTTCCGTCCGCCAGACGGTATTCCCTGTTTATGATAAAGTCGAAATAGTTGTCAATCAAGCCGTCCACAGGAAGCGAACCGTCTTTCAGGCGGACTTTTATCATGGCGGCGCATACCGCTCCTGCATCATCCAGTGCATGAGGAGTAAGGATTTGCAGCAGTTGGGGATCGGTTGTCCCATTCTCTTGATAGACACGTTTGAAATGCGGAGCTACTTCCGCCAGGAAACGGAAACGGTTCTGTACATAGTCCATATAACGCTGGTCACTGGTAGCTTCGGTTGCCGCTATCAAGGCGGAATAGGTCACTCCCCATTCGTAGCTTGCCAGACGGAAAGCACCGCGTTCCAGTTGCGCTTCCTCTCCCATTGCGGTGTAGTCGGTTATCAGTTTTCCCGTGTTCTTGTCTACTACACGGGCGGGAGTCTCCTTATCTATATAGGTAAACACACGGTCTACGTCTTTCTTCACTTGTTCTGGAGTCAAGTCACCGTAAGTACCCTGATAAGCAGGTTGCAGCAAATGCAAAGGTGTATTTGAGTCATTTACTACCGTTTTCTTTTTCTGCGCACTGACAGGCAAGGCTATCAGTAATGAAGCAATGGCTATGATACGGATATTCATATTTTATTTTTTAGGTATTTTACATCCTCTGAATACGGTACCCTTTAATTCGGGGCCGAAGTAGAATCCGGGTTGTGTGGGCTGGTTATAAGCGACGTTTTGGGTCGCAATGCTGATACGGTACACCGGGTCTTCCAGGAAAGTATGGAAACGGTAGTCCGTAGGAATGGTGGAAACGTAAAGTCTCAAAGCTGTGTTATCGGCTGTACGTAGCAGCACTTCTTCACGCCAGTCGCCGATAATGTCCCCTTGCAGGCAAGGAGTCGCTTTCGTTCCATTATTGGAGAGGGCGCCCTCGAAAATGGCGATGCGTTCGCAGATTCCTTTCTCCCTGTTGTATTTGCTCACGATATTCTTATCCAGCAATTCACGCAATAAATCACCGTCCCACCAAACAGCCATATTACAAGACAATCCCCTCACCCGTTCTTTTACGACTTCTCCTTTCACACTTCTGATTCCACCGGAAGCTAAAGACCACATTTCAACACCCGGATAAGTAGGGTCAATATCGGCCGCCATGCAGCGTCCGACATCTATATTACTCTTTATTTGAAACAGGATTTCTCCGGTTGCCGCATCCCTGTATGTACTTCCGTCCCGTTTGTTTTCGTGACAATCCCATACTTGCAAGCCTTTGCGTGAAGGGTCGAAATGAGTCATATGAATGGCGTCCCCATGTCCCATTTTGGTAGAATAAAGTCCTTTTCCGTTATGGTCGATAGCGCATGAGCCGTAGATGATTTCATCGCATCCGTCACCGTCCACATCGCCTACCCGCAAGTTATGGTTTCCCTGTCCGGCATAGTCTTCGCATCCGGGGTTGTTACTATCGAATATCCAACGTTGTTTCAGTTCTTTTCCGTCCCAATCGAAAGCAGCCAGTACAGTACGGGTATAATAGCCGCGGCACATCACCACACTCGGATGAACTCCGTCCAGATAGGCAACGCAAGCCAGAAAGCGGTCGCTACGGTTTGCACGGTTATCACCCCAGTCCATTAAGTTGCCCCGTTCGGGGATATAGTCAATTGTTTTCATGGCTGCTCCTGTCAGTCCGTTAAAGACGGTGAGATATTCAGAGCCTGTCAGGATACGCCCCTGCTGACTCCGATAGTCGGCATCGGCGTCACCAATCATTTTTCCTGTTCCGTCCACAGTTCCGTCTGAGGTTTTCATCACAACTTCCGCGCGACCATCACCGTCCAAGTCATAGACCATAAACTGAGTGTAATGCGCTCCGGCACGTACGTTCTTTCCCAAGTCGATACGCCACAGGTGCTGTCCGTTCAGTTTATAACAGTCAAAAATGACAGACCCCGTATAGCCGTCATGCGCATTATCATGCGCATTGCTCGGGTCCCATTTCAGAATAATCTCGTATTCGCCATCGCCGTCCACATCACCGATACTTGCATCATTCGGAGCATAGAAATAACTTTGTCCCGACGGGGTTGTTCCGGCTTCCGGACGATTTAACGGGATATTCAGATAACCTGCCGGGGCATTTGCCGGCAGTTGATAGCTGCCTTCGGTCTTTCCTTTGACAGCTTTAACGGTATAAAGGGCAGGCTCTGTCCCTGCATAAGTATCCTGAAAGAAAGTGGCGTCTTTCACCGGGTGCTTATTTATCTTTTCACCATTCCTATATATATCAAATGATTCATTCATCGGGTCGGAAGAAAGATAACGCCAGGAAACGGCTACCGTAGAAGGGTTCTCACGAATGGCAATCACGCCACGTCCCAAATGTTCACGTTTCAACTTCGTAAAGTCGTAGTTCGGCTGGGCTACTAAAGAAGCAGCTATCAGGCATAGATTTAAAAAGACAGTTATGTACTTCATAGTTTTATCGTTTATCAAATTACAACACAAAAGTAAGGGACGCAAGCTATTGATAAAATAGAATATCGTACAGATATATGTAGAAATATACTTTTAAAGCAAATTCCAGCCACTTTGTGAACGAAATTAAAGACATATGCACGGAAATCCATTGAAAAAGAAAAGAACGTCCCTTACCTTTGCGATTGGAATTTATTATAAACAATGAACTAATAAAACATAACTATTGCACCATGAAGAAATCACTATTCTCATTCTTTACAGTAACACTTCTTTTTTGCCTGACGCCCGCAAATCCGGTCGCGGCACAAGAGTCGCCTGCACAAAAAGAGACTTTAGAGACTATTATAAAGGTAAACGACTACTTTATGAAGAAGTATGCCGATTATACCATTCCCAGTTTCTACGGTCGTGTACGTCCCAGCAACATATGGACACGCGGTGTATATTATGAAGGACTGATGTCTTTATATGGCATTTATCCGCACGAAGATTATTATCGCTATGCCTATGACTGGGCGGACTTCCACAAATGGGGAATGAGAAACGGCAACACCACCCGCAACGCGGACGACCACTGCTGCGGACAAACTTATATCGACCTGTATAATATATGTCCGTCCGACCCGAACATGATTCGGAATATCAAGGCGAGCATCGACATGGTGGTGAACACTCCGCAAGTAAACGACTGGTGGTGGATTGACGCCGTACAAATGGCAATGCCTATCTTCGCCAAGTTCGGCAAAATGACCGGAGAGCAGAAGTACTACGACAAGATGTGGGACATGTATTATTATACACGCAGCCAGCACGACGAGACGGGTATGTTCAACCAGAAAGACGGTCTGTGGTGGCGCGACCAGGATTTTAATCCGCCATATAAGGAGCCGAATGGCGAAGATTGTTACTGGAGCCGCGGAAACGGCTGGGTATATGCCGCCTTGGTACGAGTACTGGATGAAATCCCTGCTGACGAGAAACACCGTCAGGACTATATTAACGACTTCCTAACCATGAGCAAGGCATTGAAGAAGTGCCAGCGTGAAGACGGTTTCTGGAATGTCAGCCTTCATGACCCTACGAACTTCGGTGGGAAAGAGACTTCCGGTACGGCACTGTTTGTCTACGGAATGGTTTGGGGAGTCCGCAACGGACTGCTCGACCGCAAGGAGTATCTTCCGGTTGCTTTAAAGGCATGGAATGCAATGGTGAAAGATGCCGTTCATCCGAACGGATTCCTGGGATATGTGCAGGGCACGGGTAAGGAACCTAAGGACGGTCAGCCCGTTACATTCAAGAGTGTGCCC
The DNA here is from genome assembly GCF_012113595.1 of Bacteroides faecium. Taxonomy (NCBI): domain Bacteria; kingdom Pseudomonadati; phylum Bacteroidota; class Bacteroidia; order Bacteroidales; family Bacteroidaceae; genus Bacteroides; species Bacteroides faecium. Next base: position 2,996,388 of record NZ_CP050831.1, on the reverse strand, counting down.
GACTTTGAGGATTACGGTGTAGGTTGCTTCCTGCTTGCCGGAACGGAGATTTATAAATTAAAATAAAGATAGTTTTCAATAAGGTTAAAGATAATCATCCATTAGGTTTAAGTAGAGGTTAGTTTGTAGTTAGCTCCCTCACTGACAGGTTTCGGACAGGTCAGTGAGGGATTTCAAAGAAAACAGAAAATGAGAAACAAGTTGTTCCAATATGCATGCGGACTGATAATCATCGCATGCAGTCTGCAAATGCAGGCACAGAATAAGGTTGCTGCTCCTATGAAAGATGTCAACCAAGTGATTGACAATACGCTGGACAGCCTGAACAAAGCACGCACGTCAAGACCGGAAGCGGGTTCGAGCCGCAAAGGCAATAACCCTGTATTGTTTTTGGTGGGAAACTCCACCATGCGTACCGGAACCTTAGGGAACGGTAACAACGGACAATGGGGCTGGGGATATTATGCCGGCGATTATTTCGATTCGAACCGAATTACGGTAGAGAATCATGCGTTGGGCGGAACCAGCAGCCGCACCTTCTACAACCGCCTTTGGCCGGATGTAATCAAGGGAGTACGCCCCGGTGACTGGGTAATCATCGAACTGGGACATAATGACAACGGTCCTTATGACAGCGGACGTGCCCGTGCCTCTATTCCAGGAATCGGCAACGACACGCTGAACGTGACAATCAAAGAAACCGGAGTTAAAGAAACCGTATATACTTACGGCGAATATATGCGCCGTTTTATCCGCGACGTGAAAGCGAAAGGCGCGCATCCTATCCTATTCTCTCTCACTCCCCGCAATGCTTGGGAAGATAAGGACAGCACTATCGTCAAACGTGTCAACAAGACTTTCGGATTATGGGCGAAACAGGTAGCCGAACAGCAGAATGTTCCTTTCATTGATTTGAATGATATCACTGCCCGCAAGTTCGAGAAGTTCGGCAAGGAGAAAGTGAAATATATGTTTTATATCGACCGTATCCACACCAGTGCTTTCGGTGCCAAGGTAAATGCCGAATCTGCCGCGGACGGAATACGTGTGTATGAAGGACTGGAATTGGCCAATTATCTGAAACCAATCGAGAAAGATACCGTGACAGGTTCCAGCCGCAAGGAAGGGCATCCGGTATTGTTCACTATCGGCGACAGCACGGTCAGAAATGAGGATAAAGACAAGAACGGTATGTGGGGATGGGGAAGCGTGATAGCTGACGAGTTCAACCTGGATAAGATTTCCGTAGAAAATCGTGCGATGGCAGGACGTAGTGCACGTACATATTTGGATGAAGGTCGTTGGGATAAGGTATATAATGCCTTGCAACCGGGAGATTTCGTACTTATACAGTTCGGTCACAACGATGCAGGAGATATAAACAAGGGGAAAGCCCGTGCCGAATTACGTGGTTCGGGAGATGAAAGCAAGGTCTTTCTCATGGAAAAGACAGGAAAATACCAAGTTGTTTATACTTTCGGCTGGTATCTCCGTAAATTTATCAGGGATGTTCAGGAAAAAGGGGCGACTCCCATTGTGTTGAGCCACACTCCACGCAACAAATGGAAAGACGGAAAGATAGAACGCAATACGGAATCTTTCGGCAAATGGACACGCGAAGCTGCCGAAGCCACCGGAGCTTACTTTATCGACCTGAACAAAATTAGTGCTGATAAACTTGAAAAGAAAGGTGTAAAGAAAGCAGCCGCTTACTACAATCACGACCATACGCATACTTCTCTGAAAGGAGCGCATATGAACGCAAAAAGTATTGCGGAAGGGCTGAAAAAGAGTGATTGCCCGCTGAAGGAGTACTTAAAGTAAATACATAAGAGATAAGCTACACTACTTGCACTCAATCTATTAATACAAAAGTTGCTCTTACCCCTTTGCAAACTTCTCTTGAGTTAATCCTAAAGTTTTGTTTGCCTAAGAGTAAACTATAAACGCAAGTTCCGTTTATAAAAATGCAAGCTTTGTTTTTATAATCAAAGGCTTCATTTATAAAAACGGAACTTGCGTTTATAGTTTGCAATAAGTTGATTGCAAGTTTGGTAGTGAGGGAAAGGAAGTTTACCTTTAATACATAAGAACTTTTCCATTAATAGATTGGGGGACAGCCAGTGCTACTTTGTACGAAAACAAATAGTCACCTTTCCAGAATACAACCACAAATCATTGATTTATTCCACAGAATAAATTAACTTGCCTGTACTAATTAAAAGCCTGCCAATATGAGTCAAGTGAAAGGAATACCATACGGAATATCCGACTTCAACCGGATGCGGAACGAAAACTTCTATTTCGTCGATAAGACCATGTATTTGCCCCTTATCGAGGAAATGCCCAGTTATCTTTTCCTTATTCGTCCGAGACGTTTCGGAAAAAGCTTGTTCCTGAGCATGATGCGTACTTATTATGACATAATACAGAAGGATAACTTCGACAAGTATTTCGGTGACTTATGGATAGGAAGCCATCCAACCAAACAACATAACAGTTTCCAAGTCCTTTTCTTCGACTTCTCAAAAGCAGGCTGTTCTCTGCCGGGAGCAGATTAGCACTATCGAGGAAATAGCAGCAAAAGGTGAAATACTAGTAGACTTGCATACTTCATTCCCGTCAGAGAAGATAGCAGATATTGAGAACTTCCGAAGCCTGCTCTATTATTATGGCTTACTCACCATGTGCGGCACCCGTGGCGACCGTCTGAAAATGTGCATACCTAACAATTGTGTACGCGAGCAGTACCTTGGATTCTTACGCGACTACTATCAATAGGCCCATACCCTGAATCTTTCACATCTGAAAGACCTGATAGATGATTTCGCCTTCGACGGTCATTGGAAACCATTCTTCGAAACCATCGCCCGTGCCTATCGGGAGAACTCTTCCATACGTGACGCAATAGAAGGGGAAAGAAACCTGCAAGGTTTCCTGAAAGCCTATCTTGCCATTGCTTCCTATTATCTCGTACAACCGGAATTGGAAATGAACTATGATTATTGTGACTTCTTCCTGTTGCCGGACAAAATTCGTTATTCCGATATAGAACACAGCTATATCCTGGAACTGAAATACGCTACACGCACAGCTACCGATACTGAACTTGAAGCCCAGGCAGAAGAAGGAAGACAACAACTATTACAATACAGTAAGGATAAAGTTGTGAAGAAACTGGCTACTGGAACGACACTTCACCTATTATTAATTCGGTTACAAGGTTGGGATATGGTGAAATGTGAAGAAATAAAAGAATTGCCACTCATTACTTCATTGAATTCTCAGAAGTAATAAGTGGCAAGCCTCATCTTTAATTCAGAATAAAAAAATACACTTTTATTTCATCGTTTCAGCACCTACATAATAGCCCAGATTAGTTCCTTGGTTATAGCCTATGTTTTGCATTGCCTGAGACATATCATAAGTATGATCAGTCATCAGATGTCGAAGACGATGGGTAGTAGGATGATTAGTGGAGAAAATATAGATAGACCTATTATCGTTCGAACCTAAAATAACTTCTTCGCGATAGTCACCTAAGAAATCTCCATAATAGCAAGGATTAAATTTCGTACCATGGTTTCCGTCATTACTTCCATAGTGTCCGAAATATACCAAACGATTCTTATTCGTTTTATTTACATCCGGATTTCCCTTATAGCTTACAATACAAGCACGGTCATACATTTCCCTTGTCGGTTGACCGCTCCAATAAATAGCGGCATTGTACATCACACCGCTACCAATCCCTTTCGGATAGTCGGTTGAGACAACACGGCCACTGCTGCAACTATACATTCCCGACTGTAAAGACGAATAATACTCAAAATCCGGACTGTCCGGATCTACATCCGCTACGATACAACGTCCCACATCCCCGTTTTTACCTGCTCCATGCCCGGCAATCAAGTTCCCTGTTTTCGCATCAATCACCTGACAAGCATATCCTAATCCCTGTGTGCTATATGTATCCTGCTCTTCAAAAGAAGCTACAATCTGTTGTTTGCCGAATAATGGATTTATCTGCTGGGGATTCTGAATAAACCGTCCCACATACAAGCAGTCTCCATGTCCGTTTCCGGTACACCACAGCTCACTTCCATCATCATCAATAGCAGCCGAGCCATACAATATTTCATCCTTTCCATCATCATCCAAATCAGCCACACGGAAGGAATGTGAACACATTGCCAGCCATTTCTCACTATGGTCGGCAGTGTCAAACTTCCAACGATTAACCAATTCGTTTCCTTGTAGGTCAAGTGCCCACACTTGCCAGTTTTTATAAATGCCACGAGAAATAATCAAACTTGGATTACTTTTTCTTACACCAGTCGTCTCGTCAGGTATACCATCCAAATAAGCTGCTCCAATGAAGAAACGATCCATACGGTTTCCATAGTCATCTCCCCAATAAGAATTCCAATATTGGGCACGCGCTACCTTTGATTCGTCCTCATGGCCACGAGGTATATTGGGAGTACGGGTAATCTCACAACCGTCAAATCCACGACAGATAGAAATGTATTCAGGACCTTCCAAAACTAGTCCGGCAGTAGAATACAGACTTTTTCCGGAATACCACCCCACACCGTTCGTATCCCGCAAACGATAATCATTCACCAGCCCATTAGCATCGGTAATTATTCTTCCATTAGGAAATTTAGTTCCTTCAGATGAACGGAATGCAATTTCACACAAGCCGTCTCCATCAAAATCATATAAAATATAAGAAGTATAATGTGAGCCGGAACGAATGTTAAGACCTAAGTCTATACGCCACAAGAAGGTACCGTCCAGTTTGTAAGCCTCTAAAAGAGTGGTTCCATTGCGCCATCCTCCTTGATTGGCTCCATCATACGGCTCTCTCTTAATTACAATTTCCAGTTCTCCGTCTCCATCCAGTTCACCCAATTGAATATCATCAGGAGCATATGTCAATGCAGCATCGGGCACATCACTTCTTAGTATAATCTCCCGATAGAATTTTGTCGCCATCTCAGAAGTAAACGTGTAGTCACAGATTGTTTCCTCTTGACCAGCCAATGTCACCCGATAATAATTTGTTTTTGCGGGATTAATATTCTCATCTACCCAACAAGTAGTCTTCGTTATCGCCTCTTCATTTAACTTGACTTCTTCACCCCCATCTTCTGACTTATAAATATCGAAAGCTATATTTTCCGGATCGGTCAACAGCAATCTCCAACTAACTAACGCCGAAGAAATTCCTGTGGCATTATGTTGATCAGTTTCAGACATAGGGTCATAGCTCACCCACATAGCACGACTTCCCGTAATAACCTCCGTAGGCAGGTCTTTCAACGGTTCTTCCTTAATATTAAAATTAAATTCCGGTTCTTCATCCACTACCGGATCAGTATCCGAGCATGCTCCAAATGTCAATAATCCAAACAGTCCCAGTGTATATAATATTTTCTTCATATTCTGTCTTTAGTATTAAATAATCATTTTTCAATTCCGAGGTTAGTTCTACCACCCCGGATTCTGCGTCAAATTAGGATTCTTGGCTTTTTCACTTTGCGGAATAGGAAAGAAATACATTTTATCATCCCATTGCCTATCCACAGTGACACGCCTATATGAATATGAATCCCCACTCTTATATATTTTCATTTCATCAATGCTGCTGAAATGCTTGTCTCCTTCCTTCCAACGACGTACATCCCAAAAACGGTGTCCCTCGAATGCTAACTCTACCATGCGCTCATTCTGGTATTTCTCCCACCATAGCTGATTATTCAGGCCTGCGGGAAATTTAGGCATATTCACCTTCGTGCGCTGGCGAGTTTTATTCACCATCTCATTGGCAGGAATAGGAAATTCGTTATTGGTAGCGTAAGCAGTACCTAAATATTTGAATAATGCTTCTGCATAATTCAGGTAGAACTCTCCTAAGCGATATATAATCCATGTATGATTATCTGTAGTAGGCTTCGCTGTCGTCGTATTAATACTTGTCTGACAATACTTTTTCAGATAATAGCCGGTAGGCGTTCCCCCACTCAGTGGTTCAGCATTTGCACCTCCCTGATAGGTTTCTAACGCAGTTTCGTTCCAATTCGGCCATTTTGTATCACCATTCTTAGCAATCGTTTTTTCAAATCTAGGATCACGCCCCTCGTAATAAGGTTTATTTTTATCATAATCCGCCTTTTTATCTGGTCTTTCACCACCGTCCTTCAACTCATAGGCATCCACCAATGTCTGTGTAGGGCAGTTTCCACCTCGACAGTTTTCCAATCCGACAGGAAAATTATATTTTTCAAAAGAGTTGGTAGCACGTATGGCACGACAACCGAAAATGAGTTCATCGATGGCACTACTGTAACTCTTTGCATCCCATAAATTCTCGTAGTCATCTATCAATCTCATACCTGCTTCTTCGCAAGTCTCGATCAAGTCTTTATTAGCCTTGGCTGCACGATACCACAGTTCCTTGTACTCTTGGCTACCTTCCTGATGAGAATTGAACAACGGACTGGCGGCATACAAAGCCGTACGCGCTTTTAATGCCAATACTGTACGCTTGTTGGCTCGCCCTGTTTCCGCTGATTCGCCGGCAGGAACCAAAGCCCCCAAATTATTATAATCCGGTATAATCAGATCTTTTATCTCGTCACATTCCTTAATAATCCAGTCGAATACCTCTTGAGCTGGTTTACGTGTAAGCGTATTCACCTCAGAAGTTGACAAGACATGATCGGTAAAAGGTACATCTCCGTATTGTCTTACCAGATTAAAGTAGAAATATGCCCGCAGAAAACGGACTTCATATTGATAATTATTATAGCGATACATCTCAGCTTCATAATCGGAGATTTGTTCATACTCCGAGAACGTCAGTCCTGTAAATTCCTCTAGATAATTGTTACAATTGGCAATTGCTTTATAACTGGAAGTCCACATACTGCTCTGCGCATTCACCGGACTCCATGCTCCATTGTAAAAAGTCTCAATGGCATTACCTGTATAGGAATATTGCGATTCATCGGTAGCAGAACCCAAAATAGCACCACTATAATTTCCAAAATCAGAGTCAAGTGATTGGTAAATGTTAGATACCAACCCGCCTACATCATAAAAAGTACGCTTTACATAACCTGCGTCATAAGGATTATACTCTGAATAGTCCATCTGATCCGCACAAGAAGAAAAAGCGAAGATGGTCAGAACGCCATATATCAATTTATTCAGTTTCATTCTTTACCTCGTTTTTAATGATTAAAATCCTATCTTAACACCTACTACCACACTCTTGGTCAATGGATTTGTCGCACCGTAAGATTCCGGATCCGCCACGTCGATATGATCAAAACAAAGCAAATCCACTCCTCGTACATACAATTTAGCACTACCTAATATTTTTGTCCGTTTCATCAGATGTTGGGGAAATTTATAATAAACCTCCACATTGCGTAATTTCAAGAACGAACGGTCGGCAAGCCAGATTGTGTTAGTCTGATAATTATTGGCATTACTCTGCGAGCTCAGACGCGGATATTTTGCATTCAAGTTTTCGGGAGTCCAACGGTTCTCATAATAGTGTGTGGAAAGTGATGTATTGTTAATCAACGGCCAAAACATACTCTTGGTATTCAAGACGGCAGAATAGTTTCCTGTCCCCTGAAACATGGCATCCAATCCGATTCCTTTCCATTCGGCTCCCAAATGGAAAGAATAATAGATTTCCGGGGCAGCCGTACTATATCCAATAGCCGTCACGTCGTTTGCATCGATCACCTTATCTCCGTTCACATCCTTATATTTGATATCACCAGGAACTACCGTACTGAAGTTCTGTGCCAGACTGCTCTCAATCTCTGCCTCATCTTTGAAAAAACCTTCTGCAACCAAGCCGTACACCTGATTCAACCGATGTCCCGTCCGTTTCAAGTTATCATATAAACGTGGTTCTTCGCGTTGCTCCTTGATTTCGTTTCGGTTAAAAGCAAAGTTTCCTCCAGCATTAACAACCCAATCACCCCACCGTTTCGTATAGTCCAAACCGAACTCAGTACCCCAACTATCCACAATACCTGCGTTTTCATAAGGAGAATCCATACCAAGTACTGTTGAATATTGACCGCTAGAATCCACCCAAATATCTTTCCGACGTTGATAATATCCTTCTATCGTCAAATTCAATCCTTTGAACATCGTTGCATCCAACCCTACATTATATTTATAAGCTTTCTCGTGTGTCGAGTTTAATGTAGCCAATCGATTCATGTAAGTGGTTCCGAAATTGGATCCATAACCGACATCAAACAGATAGCGTGTACCCGTTGTCGTATAAATTTGTTCCCAATAGTTATATACCGAATTATCACCGTCTTTAGGCAGGTAATCAGCATTAATCACACCAAACGAAGCCCGTAATTTCAAAAGATCAACCCAAGAAAACGCTTTCATAAAGTTCTCTTCCGAAAGTACCCAAGCCGCAGAGATGGTAGGTGAGAAAGCCCATTTATGTCCCGGAGCTAATAAATTGGAAGCCGATCCGACCAATGCCAAATCTACATAATAACGCTTATTGAAACCATAGTGAGTATACCACGATACATTTTGGCGGTAGATACTGGTATTTACTCCATAAGTGTCACGAAACTCATACTCCCATTTCAACTGTGAATAAATATCATGTTTTCCGAATGAACGATTATAATCAAAACCTCCGGAGAAATTGAACTGACGTGCCCAATCATTCGTATCGGCACCGGTCGCCATTTCACTGGGTTTACCGCCCGTAACAACTGTATACAACGGGCCACCGGCGCTTGAATCCTGCCAGCTAGGCGTATATCCCCTATAAGCATATGTCTTACTGTGATCTTCCCAAATGGAAGAGTAGTTGTCGTATGCCAAACGGAAATTTACACCTAATCCTTTCATTAATCCGGACAAGTCCTGTGATAAGGTCAAGTCCGCCAACAAACTACGCGTATGTCCCTTGCTATAGGCTGCTCCTTGCGATTGCGCCACCGGGTTCAGCGTACCCGCCCAAGTGGAGCTTCCTCCCCACGAACCGTCATCCGATAGTATAGGAAAGGCGGCGGAAGGAATCGAATAAACCATATCCCACAAATCCGTACTGGAAGTTCCCGGACGACTTGATTCGGACAGTGAACCGAGAAGATTTAATTTCAGTTTAGTGGTACTCGTCAAGTCAATATCCAAATTTGTACGCAAATTAGCACTAGAATACTTGTCTTGTGTAGAATAACCGTCATTCATATTAGCATTGGCAACGAATCCCTTATCTGTTATCAACCCTAACATTGCATAATAACGAAATTTACTACCTCCTCCTGTAAACTCTATATTATATTTATTAGAGACTCCCATGTCACGGAAAGTTTCGTCAATCCAATCCACATTCGGATAAAAATAAGGTAATTGCGCATTGATACGATCACCCAACCCCTTCACTCTCCCATAACGGAAAGCATGAATTTCAAGAGGGGTATAACGCACATCTAATCCTTCGTAACCTCGTGCCTCGTTCACAGCTTCGGCATAGGTAGCGGCATTCACAAAATCAGGGCGACGCGACTGGAAGTTGATTACATGATCATAAGTAAACTTTATTTCCCTTGAATTGTATTTTCCCCGTTTGGTAGTTACCAGAACAGCTCCATTAATACCTTTATAGCCATATAACGCAACTGCTGCGGCATCCTTCAGTATAGATACCGATTCTACTTCTTCCGGTGACACAAGGCTCATGTCACGTTCCAACCCGTCTACCAAAACTAATGGAGAACTACTAGACAGACTTTGCAGGCCACGTACATAAAAAGTAGGCTCCGTACTAGAAAAATTACCCGCATTCTGCAAGGCGGTCAATCCCAGTCCCTGTCCGAAAAGAGAGTTAGAAATATTCTTTGAAGCCCTCTTATCAAATTCTTCATTATAAACGGTAGAGACTGCCGCAGTCGATTCGTGGCGGCTGAACACCCGGTTAGCCCCTACATCCACAGTGACGGAATCTCCAGACACTCTTCCTTTATTATCTATATTCTGCGCTCCTATCGGCATGCCCAAAGATGCCAACAGAATCAGTACCAGCATTTTATTATTTTTCATATCACTGTTCTAAAATCAATTTTACTCATGTTTCTCATCACCAGCCGGGATTTTGAATCAAACCGTATCCTTTGTTGATTTCATTTTGAGGAAACGGAGATAAATACCATTTCGAATCGAATCCTTGTGTCCACCAAACACGTGCTCTGTTATGCAATTCGAATCTTTCATATTCAAATCTCGTAGGCTGAATGGCATTTTTACCGAATTCATCAGTTCCGTCTCTCCAAGGTTTCTCTATACGCTTACCCGCATCATCCAAGCGATAAATCAATAAACCATGCAGTTTCTTTTCAAAACGGTCTGCACGTTTGTAACGAATCAAGTCGAAATAACGGCTGTCTTCCATGCCTAATTCACAAGCACGTTCACGAAGTATTTCCTCTAACAAAGCATCCTTATCAGTTGTCAGATTCTTATTCGGGATACATTCCTCCAATTTACCCAAGCCTACACGGGCGCGGACTTCATTTACCCAATAAAGAGCATCTGTGAAATTATTTTCGGCTTGCAGCAGAGCTTCTGCATACGTCAGAAAGAGATCGGACAAACGAAGATATGCCCAATGGATAGGTTGGCGTTCATAATCACTGTCACTCAAATAATATTTCATGTTATCATATCCAGTAGCAAAACGCATATTTTCCAATACAGGAGCTGTCTTTGCGTCCGTACCTCCCACCCATAATTCCCATGGATAGTCACTCATTTTAGGAGAAGACCATCCTAAATTTCGAGGTATATTGTTCACGATAACAGATTCATATAGTCGCGGATCACGGGTTAATATAAGATTGGAAAGAGTATTTTCTCCATTAGCAAATTCGCCGGTCAGAAACATATCGTTTAGCTTGCCTTCTGCTTCCGTCTCATTCCAGTCAAACGGGGTTCCGTCTGCCCAAGGAAACATCTCAACATACTCTTGGGTCGGAGTATAAGAGTTACGTCCATTGTTACACCAAGTACGCCATATATAAGTAGTCGACCCGCCCGGACGTTCATAGCCCGCTACACGTACGGAGTGTAATACTTCAGGACTATCCAAAAGGATGTACCCCATCCGGTAAGCATAGCGATACTCAGTGGGAGTAGGATTGCTGCCTGCTGCTTCCCGTAACTTATAAAAACCGTTTGCCTCTATGGCATTGAAAAACTGCCTGCAATATTCAAGACATTTATTCCACAATTCGGGACGTTTACTTCCATACCACACCAAATGTTGCTGTTCCGCTTCACTACGTCCACCAGCATATCCTTGAGTGTCGTTAAACAAAGGAGAAGCGGCAAACTGCCATAGTTTACATCTCAATGCCATAGCCCCTGCTAATGTCCAATGACCGCTATCGGAATTAAAATCAGCTCCTTCATATGCCCATTTCAAACCACCGGATTCGATAGCTTCCTCCAGCATTTTATCCATATAGTTCACGGTTTCTTCCACCGTAGCACGTGGTAATTGATAGTTGGTCTCCGTTCCCATGAACGAAGCATAAATAAGCGGTAATCCTCCATAATGACGGAACATATCAAAATAGCGAGCGGCAATAAGGCATTTCGCCTCTGCTTTCATCTTTACTTTTTCATCCTCTCCCATACCAGGCACTCTGTCTACATTTTCCAACAGCAGCCAGCACCACCGCACAGTCTGCCAGACACCTTCACGAGTATATCCGAAGATATCACCACGAATACCGTAATTAGCGGTATGCGTACCACTATAATAACTGTTATAAACCGTAGTTCCCGAATAGTGAAGTTGCCAACAGTCAGTCAATGCATCGAACTTTCCTGTATAGGGATTGGAAGAATCCGGAAAGTCATCAACAGATGAATTTACATAAGGCAAACCATAATATTGGCGGCTATAACAGGTATTCAAAAACTGCCGGGTATAAGTGACGCTGTTGAATATAGTATCTTGAGTAGCAGAGCCACCCGGCGCTTTTTCGAGAAAGCTGTTACCGAACTTAATCTCGTCTACACAAGAAGTAGTTCCTATACCAAGCACTCCTGCCATCATTACTCCGACAAACCATTTATATTTTTGTTTCATAATAATCAAATTTTAAATCTGTTTTTAGAATCCCAGTTTCAATCCTAATGTATATGTCTTTGTCAACGGGTACGAAGGTGCATTACTAGCTCTTGCTTCCGGGTCGCCCCATAAATAAGGTGTGAGAGTCCACAAATTATAGCCACTGAACGATAGCTGACAAGTACTCATTCCCAATTTCTTCATCAAAGGGAATTGGAAATTATAAGCAATTGTCAGAGTCTTTAGACGCAAATATTTGGAATCCTGTTCATAAAGAGTTGATTCTGCATAGTTATTATCAGCGTTCTTCCATGTAGCACGTGGATATTTCGCATCTTGCGACGGATTTTCTTTTGTCCATGTATTTGCCAGATGATAGGCAAGCAAACCACCTGCAACATTACCTGAACTAGATAAAAATGGCCGACGGAACACATCCGAAATCATTCGGCTCACATTCCACGCACCAGTCCATTGCGTATTTACTTCCAAATTCTTCCAAGAGAATCCGAGATTCATACCTACCATGTATTCCGGATCATCCGTAAATCCATAATCATAACCCATATCATTTGCGTCAATCTTCCGGTCGCCATTTAAATCGACATAAACAGCATCTCCATTTTGTAATACAACCGAATGAGTCGGAAACGGACGATGGAATGTCTGTTCATACAGTACCGGTGTTTGTTCATCGTAATAGCGCCAGAAAGCATATTGCTTGCGTGAGCCGATACGATGTCCTTTCTCGTACAAATAGTCGTAATCCTGAGGAGCTTCCTTACGCTCGATGATTTCATTCTGATTATAAGAAAGGTTTATACCCGCCCAATAGCGAAAGTTTTTCCCGACCTTATCGTTCCATTTCAACGAAAGTTCCCATCCCCAGTTATTTACTTCCCCTAAATTAGAGAAAGGTTGAGTAAAACCTAACATACCGGGAGCTGTTCCGTCTTGCAGAAGGATATCCCAACGGTGTTCTTTGTAATATTCTACTGTAGCAGATAAACGGTCGTTAAAAAAGTTGATATCAATACCATAGTTCTGCTTGAATGCTTTTTCCCATGTCACATTCGCATTATTAATCGCCCACTCATGTGCTCCTAAACTAACAGTGGAAGTTTGTCCTCCTTGCCCGAACAAGTATCCATAAGAGCCCTGTATCTGAGCAAGATTACCGCTTCCATAACCGGAATTACTAACATAACCGTTCAGATTAACATGATAAGGATTGGCAGTATACATAAAACGGGAGCCACCGATTTTATCATTACCTACCAAACCGAAGCTGGCACGTAGTTTCAGGAAGCTTATTACCGGTTTGATAGATTCCCAAAACTTTTCTTCACTCGCCACCCACCCTACGGATGCTGCCGGAAAGAGGGCAAACCGATTATCCGAAGCAAAGTTCTCCGAACCGTTATAACCCATATTAGCTTCTACCATATAACGGTTTTTCCAGTCGTAAGTTACACGTCCAACCAAACCGACATATCCTCGCGGAACATCCGAATATTCTTTTGGGTAATATTCTTTGGACTGATTATAAAGCACCAATGCCCCTATGTTGTGATTACCAAACGAGCGATTATAGTTCAGTGCAGCTTCCATATACCAGTTACGCGACTGTCCCCGAGAAACTCCATAGCTCACATCAGTGTATTTACTACCGTCTACCGGACGTAATCCTACACTCCCATCACTCTGTAATACCGGTGTATAAGTCATTTCCGTACCACCGGACAAATTCTTATTAATGGTAAATGAGCTATTGTACGAACCTTTTAACTTAAATGAAAGTCCTTTAGTGATAAAATCCAGTTTCTGATTCAAAATGAGGTCGGCATTCAATGAATTGTTGACACTATGGGCAGCTCCGCCTCCATAATAAGTGAATGGATCTGCATCACCGACAAAAGGCAAGCTCAACCCGTCAGACTGTGAGTCAGTAGTAGTATATACCAACTTATTATTTACAAAACCGGCACTTCTAAACGGAGTTGAATAATAGATATTCTTAACCATTCCGGATGATCCTTGGCTGGTACGTGGCTTTTCGGATGAATTAACGTTTCCTGCCACATTGAATGAGATTGTAGTGGTTTTCGTCACGTCTATATCCAAGTTACTTCGGTAATTAAAACGGCGATATTGATAGCTGATACCATAAGGCAGACTAAACTCATTGAAAAGTCCGCCTTGTGTATAAGCACCTGCCGAGATAAAATAACGCACCTTATCCGTACCTCCAGAAATATTCAGATTGTGCTGACTCTGCAGAGTAGCATCCCCCATAATATAATCAATCCAATTGACACTCGGAAAACGAAGGGGATCAGAACCATCCCGGAATTTTTGAATAACTCCATCTGAGAATGTCTTGGCTGGTATTTCCCCCACTGGTGTATCATTAGCTATCATTTGATTATAAAACATAGCATATTCATAAGAGTTAGCAGTTTCCACCATTTTAGTAGGCATTTGTATAGAAGCAGAAGTGCTGAAAGAGATATGTGCCTTTCCTTCCCTACCGCGCTTGGTAGTAATCAGAATAACTCCATTGGCTCCGCGTACACCAAACACAGCAGTGGCGGAAGCGTCTTTCAAAATGGATATAGACTCTATTTCATTGGGATCTATATCATTCATGCTACGTTCTACACCATCCACCTGAATCAATGGAGACGCATCTCCCCATGTCGCTTTACCACGGATAAAAACCTCTGCGGCATCTGCACCCGGTTCACCGGATGTTTGAATGGTAGTCAGACCTGCCATCTGCCCTCCTAATACATTAGAGACAGAACCGATGGAAGTACGTGTCAGGGCTTCGGTCTTAACACTTGCCACAGCACCCGTCATGGTTACTTTCTTCTGCACACCATATGCCACGATTTCCACTTCTTGCAAAGTGGTAGCATCTTCCGATAAAACCACTCGCATATTATTTTTGGCAACTAACACTTGCTCAGTATATCCGATAAAAGTAACTTTCAGCTTCGTCCCTGCTTTCGCATTGATTTTAAACATACCGTCGATATCGGTAATAGTACCGACAGAAGTACCTACAACAAGAACATTAGCTCCAATCACCGGTTCGCCTTTATCGTCCACCACCGTTCCCTTGATAATGCCTTGTTGCTGAACTATATCAACAGCAGCTATAGCCTGTCCTTGATTGCCGAAAGTCGGTATTAGGGCGAAAGAGAAAAACAGGGCAATAGGTAAAGTTGTTCCTTTTATTAAGTTTTTCTTATTCATATATTTCTATTTTCATGATAGAGAAGTTATGAGGCGGCGAAGTACGCCGCCCTTATTTACTTTGAAAAAACATTGTATGGGTTTAAAATGCAAGCATCAAACGGAAATAACCGGCAGCAGTACTTCCATACGAGTTTACTTTATTATAACTTCCACCATTCATAGCGTGTACCCATTGTGTATATCCATTTCGCAAAGTACTACTCCAATAAAAACCAAAATTTGCACTTGCTTCGACTGATTCCAATTGTGTAGCGGCCTCTACTTTCCCTAAGCTACTGTTCACTGCACTCAGATTTTTAGCAACCTGTTCCAAACAAGCAATAGATGGAAGATACCATGGAGTAGTATTCGCAGGAACAGATACATTGTCACGATAAGAGGTAATTTGCTTGTAGGCATCATCACACATGGTTGGCTGTCCTTTCCCTTCATAGCACATCGTCAACAACATTGTATTGTTATACCCCATAAAAGCAGGATATTGCTCCACCCATTTATCTTTAGTCGCACTATTATTACCCGTATTACAGTCAACGAACTTACCCATCCATTCTTCATCTTTGCTAAACCAATCACAATATGCTTCACCAACAGTTCTCCAACTACTAAATTTATTCGTATTATCTAATGTATTATTTAACGCTAATACCAACCCATGTCTACAATTCGAATAATCGCGTCTAAGAGCATCATTGTTTTCTGTATTACCACTTTGCATATGCGTTATAGATGGCTGAGGATTGCCGATATAGCATACAATACCAATTACATTATTAGGAATATCTTTATCCTCTACCTCTTTGCTTACAATAGAGCCATCCGCGCAATAATAATCTCCAATCGATAATGTATATTCTTTTTTATTAGTATCGCTAACTGTATATACTTTAGCAGTTCCTGCATTTAACGTAGCAGTGGCAGTATATGTCATTTCCCTTACCCCTGTATAAGTACCTTCAATTTTCATTTCTTCACCAGGTTTTACCAGAAAACGATATGTACTTGTAGCCTCTTGATAATAAGGCACCACTTCTTCATTATTCAGTTTGAAAGAAGCATTTGTAATCGGTAACTCATAATCATCGATAGTTACATCCGAATTAATAAAGTTATAAACAAGATTAGGCAGTTCTAGCACAGCTAAAGCCATACAATGCTGCATCTTAAAGTTGATTTCCCCTTTAAAACGATTATCTACCACAGCACTACTTGAACTTGTCATCAAATCGTATTTCGTATATTCCTCACCGCTTTGATCATTGCCAAGTGTCCACTCACTAATATACTCTGCAAAAGGATCATCCTGTGTAGCATTAAATTTCACGCTCACATTGTATGGATAATATGCATAAAACTTTATTTGCTTGAATTCAGCTCCATTATATTTGATCTGTTCGCCATCTATTTTCCAATTACCATCTGCTGTCATCACACATCTCCGGTTATTGATATTCTCTACTATTCCGTTATCATCCACCCCAAAAATACCGATTTCGTCTCCTTTGGTAAATTCAGTAGCATATCCTTTCTCTATAGCACGTGTACCCGGAGTCATATCAAAATATCCACTATCGGACACAGTAATTTGTAAGTCATTAGAAAAATTGCCTCCGTTCGTTACATTTACATCTTCCTCTTGTGAACAAGAAGAGAAACTTGCAATAGCTGCAATCAAAAGTGCTGATATATAACTATATATTTTCATATTCGTATTTTTTTATTTATTGAATGATTAATGTGTCGTATATATTAATAGGTATAGAAAATTAATTATCATTTTTCGGTAGCAGTAATCTCTTCTTCTTCTACAGTCCAATTAGGATTCTCCGTCGTAGCTCCTGTATCTGGAGAAGTCGAATCTGCTTTTATCTCCTCTTCTTCTGTAGTCCAGTCATTGATCTGTGTTCCCTCTTTCGTGATAGTAAATACATAATCCTTTTGGTCTACTGACATGCTGGCCTTAATAGTATAGTTATAGGAAACTCCCGTATCTAACTTAGTCAAGTTAGGGAATTGCACTTCATATAACCGCCCTCCCATTCTGGCCTGAATACTCACTTTGCTGCTCACAGTCTGTGGCAACAAGATAGCTTCCATCGTATGATTATTTACTTCACCTACATTTCCCCAATAGATATCCTCAGTCATCGCACTTTCGCTGACAGTCGTCGCTCCTGTGCTTGTATTGAATGTACCCTCCTGCTTCAATCCGATAAGATAACAGTCTATATCAGAAAGTGAAACTCCGTCGCCTGCTTCAAATTTTATCTTGATGCGGCTCATCTTATGGTTAAACACTAACTGTACATTTGGTTGAGTAGCACTTGCCGTAGCCGTAGCATAAAGAAAATCCAGATATTTTCTTTTTTCTGCCGTTGCTTGATTTTCAGTGTCAGTCAATACACTTACAATTCCCTCGGTCACTCCAGACGTACCCATAAACGGACAATAGGCTATCACATCATATTCTTGTGTTCCTAAAACCCAAATTTCTTCTCCTACACCTCCTTTGGCGGCAAACATATTATTTGCATCACCTATGTATTTGTAGTGGATATTCTGTTGATTACCTCCACAGGAAATTCCTATTGAATCTCCAATTTCCCATTCTGTATCAGTAGCTCGGGTTGGTGTCAAAGGAGTTCCGGTCTGACTGTTTATCACTGCATTGAAAGAGACCTTCACACCCGCCTCTCCTGCAAACTTGATGTCAGATTCTTTAACATCAGTGCTGCATCCCGCCAACAGCGACAGAACCAAAGCAGCCATTACATAGTTTTTCTTCATACCATGTCTTTTAAAGTTAAACAAATATTTCTTATTAATTAAATTCTCTATAAGTACTAAAGGGTAACTACCGAACTCATCCTTTCCGACAGCCATAAACGAAGGGTAGTGTTTTCCATTATTTCTCATACCTCAATATATTGAGTTAAACAAAAGTTAGATTCTCTATTTTGTTAAGTGCCTTTTCACATTATAGCTGTGAAAAAGTGTTGCAAACATAACGACTAAATTAAAATATAGCAATGCAGAATCGTACATATGCATGGAAAATACCGTCTTTTGCACGATATTCCATGCTACAAGCCGATTTTTTAATCTGCGGCTAATAGTTATGAGCTTTTATATTTCTATTTTATTGTATGGGAAATAGTAATTTATAAACCTAAAAATGATATGGCAAATTTTTCAATTGTAATTGTTCCAACTAAAAAACTATCAAATGGTAGACATCGAATAAGGATAGCAGTAGCACATCATTCGCAAACTAGATATATATCTACTCAGTTTACTTTGGATTCTGCCAGTCAGATAAAAAATGGTAGAGTTGTCAGGCACGAGAATGCTACTAATATGAATGCTTGTTTACGAAAACTGATAAACGAATACGAAGAAATAGTTACATCAATCAGTTATTTACCTGCAATCTCATGCACTGAGCTGATACGTATTATTAACTACGAACAGAAGAAAAAAGGAATAACTTTTCAATCTGTCGCAAAAGAATACATGAATTTCATGAAAGGAGAAGAACGGGAAAAATCTTATAAACTTTATATGATAGCTTCCGATAGGTTTATTAAATATATGAAAGGAGATTTTCCTTTAATTCAGTTAACCCCTCTGCATATACAAGAATTTGCAAAAGTTCTTCGCGAAGAGAATTTGTCAGATACAACTATCAGAATATATCTAACTTTGATAAAGGTGATATTGAATTATGCAAGAAAGATGAATTATGTAACCTATTCTATTCATCCTTTTATTCTATTTAAAATGCCGGCAAGTAATATACGGGAGCTTGATTTGTCAATAGATGAATTAAAGAGAATACGGGATGTTCATCTTTTAAAGCCTTCTTTGTCTATAGCAAGGGATATTTTTATGCTTACTTATTATCTAGGTGGTATTAACCTGAGAGACTTATTGACATACAATTTTAAGGATAAAGATTATATGCGCTATATACGTCATAAAACACGTAATAGTAAAAAAGGAGAGAATGAAATCGTATTTACTCTGCAACCTGAAGCAAAAGTAATTATAGATAAATATCTGACAAAAGAAGGCTATCTGAAATTCGGGAAGTATTCATCTTATAAACAGATATACAGTTTGATTTTCCGCCATATCGGCAAAGTCTCAATACTCTCGGGAGTAAAGAAAAAGGTCACCTATTATTCCGCTCGAAAAACCTTTGCACAACACGGATATAATCTAGGAATCCAAATTGAAAAAATTGAGTATTGCATAGGGCACAGTATGAAAAATAATCGACCAATATTCAACTATATTAAAATCATGCAGGAACATGCTGATAAAGTATTCAGGGAGATATTAAACCAATTATTGTAAAAGGTTATTTTTTTTGTCTCATCTTGAGGCATTTCTTTTATTGCTATATTCTTTTCTACTGTTGAAACGACTTCAATGGTTACCTCATCGTTGCCTAAAGATAACTTCCTCAATTTTATAACTACTTTATATACAGTGCTTTCATTTCAAATTATGAATCTAACTTTTGTTTAACTTAACAATTAAAGTATGAAAAGCAACAAAAAAGGTAATCACCTGTACGCCTATAAGGATACTATCCGACGGCTATTTTTCTTCACTTTGTTCTCCCTTTTAATAGTTGGAGCCTATGCCCAGAATAAAACGGTCACAGGTACAGTTATTGACTTTACAGGAGAACCGGTCATTGGTGCCAGTGTATTAGTCAATGGAACTACGAATGGTACTATAACAGATTTGGATGGCAAATTTACTCTCTCTAATGTACCGGCTAAAGGTACGATAACTGTTACTTACATAGGATATAAGAAACAAGAAATTTCTGTCGCAGGAAATACCAATTTCAGGATTACGCTTCAAGAAGATTCGGAAACGCTGGATGAAGTAGTAGTTGTAGGATATGGCGTTCAGAAAAAAAGCGATGTGACCGGTGCTATGGCACGGGTTGGAGAAAAAGAGCTGAAAGCAATGCCTGTAAAGAATGCTTTGGAAGGAATGCAAGGAAAAACAGCAGGTGTGGACATCACTTCCAGCCAACGGCCCGGTGAAGTGGGAAATATTAATATTCGCGGACAACGTTCTATCAATGCCGAACAAGGGCCGTTGTATGTTGTTGACGGCATGGTTATTCAAAACGGCGGTATTGAGAATATCAACCCTTCCGATATTGAAGCTATTGATATTCTGAAAGATGCTTCGGCTACGGCTATCTATGGTTCGCGTGGTGCCAACGGTGTCATCCTTGTCACTACTAAAAAAGGAAAACAAGGAAAAGTTACTTTAAACTATTCCGGTACTGTCACCTTTGAAACATTGCATGACGTAACAGAAATGATGTCTGCATCCGAATGGCTGGACTATGCCCGTATAGCTAAATACAATGCAGGTTCCTATGCATCCGCTACTCCGACGTACGAAGCGGATAAAGCAGCCTTCGGCAGTGTAGCCGCTTCCTGGAAAAATATCGACCAGGCATGGTCAAACGGGAATTACGACCCTTCAAAAGTAGGTTCTTACGACTGGGCTTCCCACGGCAAGCAGACCGGAATTACCCATGAACACACATTAAGCGCATCCGGCGGTTCGGATAAGTTCCAAGGTTATGCTTCATTCGGCTATATGGACCAGAAAGGTACACAACCCGGCCAGGCTTATGAACGCTATACCTTAAAGACTTCATTTGACTCAAACCCGGTGGAGTGGTTCAAGATGGGAACTTCCATCAACGCTTCTTACTCTACCCAAGACTACGGTTATAGTTTCTCTAAATCCGTAACCGGTTCCGGTGATTTCTACAGCGCATTGAGAAGCATGATTCCATGGACAGTGCCTTATGATGAAAACAATGAATACATCCGCTATCCGAGTGGTGATGTCAATATCATCAATCCTATCCGTGAACTGGATTATAATACCAATCAGCGTCGTACCTTCCGCGCATCAGCCAGCATGTATTCACAAATAGACTTCGGCAAAATATGGAAGCCGTTGGAAGGCTTGTCCTATCGCATACAATTCGGCCCTGAATTTCAATTCTATACATTGGGAGTTGCCAATGCAGCCGACGGTATCAATGGCGACGGTAATAACGGCGCACAATATAAAAACGAACAGAAACGTGCATGGACATTAGATAACCTTATCTATTACAACAAGACATTAGGCCAGCATAATCTGGGATTGACATTGATGCAATCAGCATCGGCTTACCATTACGAAATGGGAGATATGAGAGCTACCAATGTTGCGTCGGCAGATGAGCTGTGGTATAATATGAGTTCTGCCGGTACACTGAATTCTTTTGGTACAGGCCTGACAGAGACTCAAATGGCATCTTATATGATTCGCATGAACTATGGATATAAAGACAAATACTTATTAACTGCATCTATGCGTTGGGACGGTGCTTCGCAATTGGCCGAAGGACACAAATGGGCGAGCTTCCCTTCTGTAGCCATTGCATGGAGAATGGATCAGGAAGATTTCCTGAAAGATGTCAGTTGGCTTAATCAGTTGAAACTCCGTGTTGGTGTTGGTGTCACAGGTAATGCGGCTATCAAAGCCTACGCTACCAAAGGAGCAATCACCGGCTTATATTACAACTGGGGACAAAATGATTCTTCATTAGGCTATGTACCTTCGGATCCATCCCAGAAAGAACCGGCAAAAATGGCAAACCCGACTTTAGGCTGGGAAAGAACGACCCAATACAATGTCGGTGTTGATTACGGTTTCTTTAACAACCGACTCAGCGGTAGCATTGACGCGTACAAGACCAAGACGAACGATTTGCTGTTGGAAATGACAATTCCTTCATTGACCGGTTATGTTTCCACTTATTCGAATGTAGGCAAGACATCCGGTTGGGGTATTGACCTGCAAATAAACGCAATCCCGGTACAACTGAAAGATTTCTCATGGAGTACAACCCTGACATGGTCTATGGATAGAAACCGGATTGACGAACTATCCAACGGCAGAACGGAAGATGTAAACAACAAATGGTTTGTAGGAGAAGAAATCGGTGTTTATTACGACTGGGTATATGACGGCATATGGAAAACGGAAGAAGCTGAAGAAGCTGCCAAATACGGACGTAAACCGGGACAAATCAAAGTGAAAGATTTGAATAGTGACGATAAGATAGATGCTAATGATGATAAAAAGATTGTAGGTCATGTACGCCCTCGCTGGACAGGCGGTTGGAGCAACACTTTCAATTACAAGAACTTTGAACTATCTTTCTTCATTCTGTCACGCTGGGGATTCACCGTACCACAAGGTGCTGTCACACTTGACGGCCGCTATATGCAACGCAAGGTTGACTACTGGGTAGCGGGAACAAATGAAAATGCAAGATACTACTCACCGGGCTCCAACGGTGAAGGAGCAGATACTTACAACAGCGCCATGAATTACCAAGACGGTTCGTATATCAAAGTGCGTAACATTTCACTAGGTTACAACTTTACTCCGAAACAATTGGGCAAACTAGGTATCAATAACCTGAAATTATATGTTCAGGCAATGAATCCCTTCAATATCTATAAGGCGTGCGATTTTCTGGATACCGATTTAGTGAACTATGACAACAATACCAAAACGTTCGGTTCACCCACTACTTCAAAGAGTTTTGTCATTGGTGTCAATATCGGATTCTAATAAACAATTAAAAGTAAGAACATTATGAAAATAAATAAATTATTATTCGCAGCTATACTAACCAGTGTTATAGGCGGTTCGTTCACTTCGTGCAGCGAATCATTCCTTGACGAAGAGCTAAAGACCCAATATAGTACCGACCGTTTCAAGACACAGGAAGGTCTTGATGAATTAGTAACCGGAGCTTATCAAAAATTGAAATTCAAATTCAATTATATCTGGGGAATCCAATGTTATAACATGGGAGTGGACGAATTTACCGACGCCAACAATGTGATACCGGCATGGAATCATTACAGCCAGGACTTGAATTCTTCAGAAAATGCCGCTAACCAACCGATATGGGATAACTATTACGGATTGGTTGAACCGGCCAATATACTTATCCAGAACTTGCCGCAGTATTACAATACAAGTTCGCCTACTTACAACACCCGTCTGGGAGAAGCCCACTTCCTGAGAGCTTATGCCTATTTCGAACTGGTGAAGCAATTCGGTGGCGTACCCTTGAAACTGGAACCTTCTACAAGTGCGGAAACTTACTTCACACGCAACTCGGAAGAGGAAATATACACTCAGGTAATATCCGACTTCGGAGAAGCATACAGACTGCTGCCGGAACGAGGAGAATCTGTCGGACGTATCAACAAATATGCAGCCGCACATTTCTTGGCAAAAGCACATCTGTTCCGTGCTTCCGAATTGTATAGCGGTTGGAACGGGAATTATATATCTTCCGATTTGGACGCAGTAATCCAGTATGGTTCAGAAGTGGTAGACGCACATCCACTGTGCAACGACTATGTGGAATTATGGGATTACCAGCAGCCAAACGGTGCAAACGAAAAAGTCAGTGAAGTAATCCTGGCTGCCCAATTCTCCAATGACGAATCGACATGGGGACGTTATGGAAACCAAATGCATCTTTATTATCCATCTGTATATCAAGGCAATGATATAGGTGGTTGTAAGCGTGACATTTCCGGTGGACGTGAGTTCTCGTATGTCAGCGCAACAGAATATACCATGCAGGTGTTTGACCGTGTCAACGACTCCCGTTTCTGGAAATCATTCATCACTTGCTATGGAGCCAACGAAACAAAAAGTGCCCCGGAATGGACAGAAGAAGATATGCCTTATGCTCCGGCAGGTGTCAACAAGGGTGACAAGCGTTTCAAAGGCGGTGAACTGGGCATGAAATACATCGTAAACAATCCGGGTGACAACCGATATGAAGAATACCCTAACGCTCCGGCATATACAGCATTGAAAGACGGAAAGATGTGTAACACATATACTTATGTACGTTATTTTAAAGGACAATCCCATAGCTGGAACCTAAGTGAAAAGACCGGCAACTATTACAATATTATCCCGCACAAACGTTCGGTCGCTTTGTCTAAATTCCGTGACGGTTACCGCGTTTCTATCGCTTCACAATTTGGTACTCGTGACGCTATCATTGCCCGTTCGGCTGATGATGTGTTAATGGTTGCCGAGGCTTATATCCGCAAAGGTGAAGCTAGTTATGACAAAGCTATCGAGTGGATTAATAAGTTGCGCGACCGTGCCGGCTATGCTGACAAGGAAGACCGCAGCAAGAATGTAGACGGTGGACAAGCCTATAAGAACAATCCTTACTGTTCAGGAAAAGGTGGCGGTCACTCTGACGAAGGCGCTATTTATTGGAACAAAAACACATACTATGAATCCAATAATATGGAAGGTGCAGAGACTACGGCTTCAACCAAATCAGCGATGAAACTGAATAGCGTGGCAGACGTTTATAATTCAGCCGTTGATACTTCTATTTATAATGAATTAGGTTGTACGTCCAATGCCGAAAAGATGATGTGTTTCTTATTAAACGAACGTACCCGCGAACTTTGCGGTGAATTGCAACGTTGGGAAGATTTAGCCCGTACCAAAACATTGGATACTCGCTGGCATAAATTCAACGACGGTGCTACCCGGGGTATTGGCGAATTCAATCCAAGCAAACATTATTACCGCCCAATCCCACAGGCATTCTTAGACGGTATTACAAATGCAAGCGGCTCTGCCTTGACTAACGATGAAAAGAAAGCGATGCAGAATCCCGGATATTAATCTTAAATAGATATTGTCGATATTGCCACTTATGCATCTTGAATATAAAGGCTTATTCAAGAAATATAAGTGGCAATTCTTTTTATTTGTAATCAACAATAGTTTGTATTACTAATAAACACTTTTGTTGATTTCTAATAAAAGCAATAGCATCCTACAAAATAGAATTTTCGTAAGAATTAATTCATTTCCTTGCAAATATGAGTCAATTATAGCTAATCCTTCTATTAGCAGTTTTTAATCATTTCTTGTCCTATCGAGATGTTTTTAATAGCCTAATGAATTTTCGTTCAACAGTTGTCGAACGGACGTCCTACACATATCGAACTATCGTTCAACAATTGTTGAACGAAAATTTACCTGCTATTGGAAGAAATAAGATAAGCCAAGGAACAGACTAAGAATAGCATAGCAACAACCAATTGTTTGCAATGATAATACATTTAACTCATTTCCGAACGGAAAAAACTATTCAAAGATTAGAATTAGATGTTATTCTATATTCATATTGAAAAGACCAATACGCCAGCCGTGGGAATTTCCGGGATTCCTATCAATGCTTTACTACCTTTCGGCAAGTCGAAAGTATAAGGCTGGTCTGAATAGTTCAGAACAATTCCAAAGCCATTGCGGTATTCAAGGGTTACGCCATAAGGCAAATCCATTACCGGAATATCGAGTTGTGCATATAATTTCTTCAACAGGTCTTTTTCCAGTGCACCGTTATGGCTGTCGACTCCGACATAAGTAATCGTTCCTTTTCCCAATTTACGGAAAGTCACTACGGGGCTTCCTTCGTAAAATTCATTGGTATATGTCGCCCATACTTGTGCATCGGCTGGGGGATTCAGAATTTCTCCCCAAGTGTTCCAAGAATATTCCTTTCCGTTCATGACAACAGTGCCGGGGTCTTCGGGAAGAAGCAAGTCGTAGAAATTCATTTCGTTTCCGGTCAGCGGGGTAATCATAGAGCCGAAAGGGGCTTCCGGCAGACGACCATAACGGTCTTTCTGTGCAGTACGACAGGTAAGGACGAGATTTCCGCCATTCTTCACGTATGTAATCCATTTGTCTACCAATGCTTTATCAGCTAATTGATAGGCCGGGGCGATAACGACCGGGTAATCTGAGAGATTCTTGGCTTCTGAGATAAAATCAACAGGTGCTCCGAAGGATTTTAAAGTACGATAATATTTTTCGATGTGTGCAAAAGTATCCCATGTGCGGTTCTGTTTCTGGCGTTCGATGCTCCAGGAGTTTTCATGATTGAAAAGAATAGCCGTACGACGTGTGGTGTATGCGGCAGGTTTCGTTTCGCGGGGAGAATAGTGCTTGCGGAGTTCGCGAATCTCTTTTATAAAGGTTCCATATTCTCTTCCGCCGGGAGTTACGGTCACTCCGTCCGTGCCTACTATTCCATAATGATATTGCTCTGTGCCGTAGAGAGGCTGACGATAGCGGTAGGTGCAGATAAAATCCCCACCACCGGCAAAGACACTCCACATCCACAGGCGGACTGCTCCCGGAAGCGGTTGGGGATTGATGCCGCCCCAGTTTACCTGTCCCGGCTGAAGTTCCATTACGCCGTAGGTTCCCTGTATAGGACGGAAGAAATCATTTGCCCATGCGATACGCAACGGATTGCCGACACGATAGCCACGACGACCGATACCTTCATTATCTCCATATACCATATAGCGGGTGTAACTCTGAAAGTCAAGGGAAGGGCTACCCCCGATATGTCCTTCGTCATAGTTCGGTATATAGTTGGTAGTAACCCATTGGTTTCTGGCGTATTTCTTGATTAATAGGCATTGTTCGTTCAGGAAATTATTGGTTTGCGTTGCCGCAAAACGGCGGTAGTCCAGGATTTGATGATGATTCATAAACATTTGGGCAGGTTTGGGAAGGGTTATTTCGTCAAAAGACGAATAAGCTTCGCTCCAAAAAGCGGTTCCCCATGCATCGTTCAATTGCCGGATGTTATTATGGTATTTGGCACGAAGGAAATCACGGAAGGCAAGTTCCGCTTTCGGGTTATAGTCGAATTGTACGGCAGGCTCGTTATCGAGTTGCCAGCCGATAATACGGGAGTCATTACCATAATGCTGCGCCAGTTTCTCTATCATTTTATAAGATAGTTCCCGATACAGGGGGGAAGCAAATGATGCGTGCTGGCGGGCGCCGTGGTCGAGGATTGTACCGTCTTCGTTCTTCAGTAGGATTTCGGGATATTTCCTGCTCATCCATACGGGCGGTGTGGCGGTAGAAGTACACATGATTACTTTCAAATCATATTTGGCAGCTAAAGCTACGGCTCTGTCAAGCCAGGCAAAGTCGTAACGCCCCTCTTCGGGTTCCAGTTGCGCCCAGGCAAACTCGGCAAAATGGGTAAACTCAAATCCCAGTTCATGCATTTTCTTGAAGTCACGCTCCCATTGGCTTTCATCCCAGTGTTCGGGATAATAATAGACGCCTGTCAATGTCAAGTCCTTGTCATTAAACCAGGAAGAGGTTTGTGCTGTGGCTGAAAGAGTCAGCAGGCAGGCAGCACAAAAAGCTGCCAGCATTTTACTTTTTATCATATATTTCATAAATTCGATGAGGTTATCGGTGTGATTATTAGTTCAATATTAGTTTTATAAATGGAGAATTAGGCACGGATTACACGGATTTCACGGTTTTTCCTAAATATGTGTGCATATTGCAACAGCGTAATCCGTGTAATCCGTGCCTAAAAATCATCATTTCTCATAGATTTTCCATTCCCATAATCCGGCATCTCCCCTGCGGATATGAAGGCGAAGATAACGGGCTTTGCCGATACCGTTGGCAATATGAGGAGAGCGTACCTGTACTTTTCCTTGTTCGGCGCACGTTTGCCAATGCTTTCCGTCCATTGATTTCTCCAGTCTCCACGTATGTCCTTCGGTGGGGCGGGTAAAGTAGAACTGACATTCGCTGATGTTGCGGATTTCTTTCAAGTCGGCCGTGATATAGGGGCTGCTGTCTGTATCGGCAGCCATCCAGCGGGTTCCATTTGATTCGTCCGCTACATAAGCTGCTTGATATGTATGTGTACGTGTATAGCTTTTCACCGAGCCTTTATCCGGCAAAGGTTGGTTGGGCTGGGTTTCGATATTAACAACGGAAGTTCGGGGAGCTTTCTCGCTGGAAGCATAGAAATGAGCCTGCAAGGCGAGGTTTGTCCGTGTCTCTTGCGGAGTTGCCAGATAGCCGACACCACGTATATCGGGGATTAAAGTCTTAATCGTTCCGTCGTCATTAAACTCCATGCGGTTGGCATACACTTGGCGGGTAGTTCCGCCATCCCCATATTCAAGATAGAGGAAGATATATTCATCCGTTCCTTCATCATAGAACACATTACCGTGTCCCGGCCCCCATACCTGATTCTCGGGAGAGGAAAATAAAAAGATGTCATTGCCTTCCGGCTTCACGAAACCGGTAAGAGGGGATTCACGGCTCATCATATAGGCATTTGCATAATTCTGATGTCCGCTCAACGTATAAATATAGTAATAGATACCTTTGCGCTTGAACAGAACAGGGCCTTCGGAATATCCCTGACGGGGTGTTTTCAGTGACACCGGTTCACCTTCCAAATGAAGCCTGTCCGCAGAAAGGCGTGCCGCATTCCGGCGACGCCAGTAAATATATCCTGTACCGTCATCGTCAATAAAAGGTTCTCCGTCAATATCATCAATGAGAGCCGGGCTGTCAATACCGCCTTCTCCGGGAGCTAAGAGTCCCTTACTGTCAGCCAAGAAGCCCTCTCCGGGAGCAAAAAGCCCCTTACCGTTGGCAAATCGGAAAGGGCCGTCCGGGCGGTCTGCCACAAGCACATACGTCCCCATTTTCTCGTCCGGCTTCACAAAGGTAGTGTACAGATAATATTTGCCGTCCTGTTCAATTACCCGTCCGGGAGCCCAGTAACGGAAATATCCTTTCTTCTTTTCGCCTTTATCATTCGTATATTCATATTCCTTCGACCAGTCGAATCCGCTAATATGAGAGCCTTCAAAGCTCCAGTTCACAAAGTCCTTTGATTTCCATACGACAGGTGTTCCGGCACGGTTCAGACCGTAATCCAAATCGGTCGTTCCATACAGATAATACGTATCACCGAACTTGGCTACGGAAGGGTCTGCCACATTATCGGGAATCAAAGGGTTGTAGTTGCGGTTGGATTTCAGCGCTTCCACTACGGAAATATCGACAGCAAAAGCTGTTCCGTGGCGAATACCCCGCGGAAAGGAAACCTGTTCGGAAACATCTTCCCACGTTCCGCCGTAATCCAACGAACGGACAGCGCCATAACGGTGGTCACGGTATTTATCGAAATAAACATAGAGCGTATCACCTACAAAAAGAGGAGCCGGGCCTTCCGCCCAGTATTTTCCTGTAATGGGTGCAGATACTTTGGTAGGGAATCCTTTCGCTATCTTCTTCGTGCGTGTGACACGCAGATTCTTTTCCGGCGGATTGGAATTTTCGTTTTTCACCACCATTATCAAGTCTTCATGCTTCGGGTCTTTCACAATGGCAGCGTCAATTACGCTGAAATCTGGGTTGAAGAACATCTTTGTCTTTGAGAAAGTGCGGAAGTCTTTCGTCGTTACGTAATATATGCGATGATTCAGCCCCTTTTCACTTTCGCTGGTCGGCACTTCCTTGTGACGACCGGGGATGGTGGTAGCCCAAAAGATATAGTAAGTCTGCGAAGGCTCGTCATAGAACAGTTCGGGCGCCCAACAGTTATGGGCTTCCGGCTCGTGCATCATCACAGGGATGGCTTGCTGTTCACTCCAATGAACCAGGTCGCGGGAAGAGGCATATCCGATAATCCGGTCTGTCCAACTGGAAGTCCATACCATGTGGAATGTTCCGTCCGGAGCCTGGCAGATGCTCGGGTCACGCATTAATTTATCTTTACCGACAGAGGGTGTCAGATAAGAGCGTCCGCCATTCAGAGGCAGCCAGTTCAGACCATCGTAACTGTATGCCAAATGCAGTCCGTCTTTACTGCCATTGATAAAATAAGAAAAGAGATAGGCTTTCTCACCGGCAAAGATTGTCATTACCGACCAAAGGCTGAGAGCTATCCAGACAAATACTTTTTTCATGGTTCCTTTTAAGATTAAAAAGTTTACTTCGCAAATATAGGGCATCTCCCAAACTCCTCAAAGGCAAAGAGCATGGACAATATTTCAAATACATGTAGTTTTGTACACAAACCGCCCTGTACATCCATTTTGATACAATATTCTATGTATCTGTACATCTTTCTATTTACCAAACCCTTAAAAAGCCCTACTTTAGCGGCAGATTTTCAGAAGAAATGAAAAACATATCAATTCTATATATCATGAAACGACTTTTAGTAAGTATTGCTATCGTATTTGCCGCTATACTGACCGCAGTGGGGCAAAATCACTCTTTCAGCTTATCCGGCAAGTGGAACTTCCAGATAGACCGGGAAGATATCGGCATCAGGGAACAATGGTTCAAAAAATCCCTCGACGATTCTATCAACCTGCCCGGCTCCATGCCCGAAAAGCTAAAGGGGGATGAAGTGACCGCCCGCACCCAATGGACGGGAAGCCTCTACGACAGTTCTTACTACTTCAACCCATATATGGAAAAATACAGGATAGAGGGACAAGTGAAACTCCCCTTTTTCCTGACTCCCGACAAACATTATGTAGGCGTAGCCTGGTATCAAAAGAAAGTTACAATCCCTTCCAACTGGAAAGGGGAAAGAATCTCCCTTTTCCTGGAACGTCCGCATATCGAAACCACCGTTTGGGTAAACCAAAAGGAACTCGGTATGCAGAACAGTCTTTGTGTTCCCCACGTCTATGACCTGACTTCTGCAGTCGCCCCCGGAAAGACGTGTCTGATTACTATCCGCATCGACAACCGCATCAAGGAAATCAACGTAGGCCCCGACTCCCACAGTATCACCGACCAGACGCAAGGCAACTGGA
Organism: Bacteroides faecium; assembly: GCF_012113595.1. Classification (NCBI taxonomy): domain Bacteria; kingdom Pseudomonadati; phylum Bacteroidota; class Bacteroidia; order Bacteroidales; family Bacteroidaceae; genus Bacteroides; species Bacteroides faecium. The sequence continues at coordinate 2,965,176 of NZ_CP050831.1, read as the reverse complement.
ACGGTATCGTCGGACGAATCGAATTGCAGGCCACTCCGAAAGTACACTTTGAGAACATTCAAGTATATCCCGATTTGAGCAATCAGAAAGCACTGATACGTATGAATGTGCAGTCCGCCTCTTCCGCCAAAGGAGAAATCACGCTTTCCGCCGAGAGTTTCAACACGGACATCCGGCACAAAGTCGCTCCCGTACAGCAAAGTTTCAGTATCCGTCCGGGAGACAATGCGGTTGAAATGGAACTTCCGATGGGAAAGGATTTCCTGACATGGGATGAGTTCAGCCCTGCACTCTATAAACTGACAGCCACGTTGAGCAACGGCAAACAGACGGATACGAAGCAAGTACAGTTCGGTATGCGCGACTTCAAGATAGAAGGAAAATGGTTCTATGTGAACGGCAGAAAGACAATGCTTCGCGGCACGGTAGAAAACTGTGATTTCCCGTTGACAGGCTATGCGCCGATGGACGTAGCTTCCTGGGAACGGGTATTCCGCATTTGCCGCAGCTACGGGTTGAACCATATGCGTTTCCACTCTTTCTGTCCGCCGGAAGCAGCATTTATCGCTGCCGACCTCGTTGGCTTCTACCTGCAACCGGAAGGGCCGAGCTGGCCGAACCATGGACCGAGACTGGGTAACGGACAGCCGATTGACAAGTATCTGATGGATGAAACGATTGCTCTGACGAAAGAATATGGGAATTACGCTTCTTATTGTATGCTGGCTTGCGGCAATGAGCCTTCCGGTCGTTGGGTGGCATGGGTAAGCAAGTTTGTGGATTATTGGAAAGCGACCGACCCGCGCCATGTATATACGGGAGCTTCCGTAGGAAATAGCTGGCAGTGGCAGCCTCACAATGAGTTTCATGTGAAAGCCGGAGCACGCGGATTGAGTTGGGCAGGTGCCCGTCCAGAAAGCATGTCGGACTACCGTGCAAGGATAGATACAGTGAAACAGCCGTATGTTTCGCATGAGACAGGTCAATGGTGCGTATTCCCTAATTTCAATGAAATCCGTAAATACACCGGGGTCAACAAAGCGAAGAATTTTGAAATCTTCCGGGATATTCTGAATGATAACCATATGGGAAGTCAAAGTTACGACTTTATGATGGCTTCGGGTAAACTTCAGGCTCTCTGCTACAAGCATGAGATTGAAAAGACATTGCGTACCCCCGATTATGCCGGATTCCAGTTGTTGGCTCTCAATGATTATTCCGGTCAGGGAACTGCATTGGTCGGTGTGTTGGACGTATTCTTCGAAGAAAAAGGATATATCAATGCAGAACAGTTCAGACGTTTTTGCAGTCCGACTGTGCCATTGGCGCGTATCCCGAAATTTGTATATGCCAATAACGAAACATTCCATGCCGACATCGAAGTGTCTCATTTCGGGGCAGCTCCTTTGCAGGAAGCAAAAACGGTTTATACTATCAAGGATAAGTTCGGAAAAGTATATGCCCATGGAAGTGTAGGTACTCACAATATACCTATCGGTAATCTCTGTTCTTTGGGTAGTGTAGATATGGATTTAGCAGGAATCACTACTCCGCAGAAACTTAATCTGGAAGTACGTATCGAGGGCAGCGACGCTGTGAACGACTGGGATTTCTGGGTATATCCCGCGCAAGTGGAACTGACACAGGGTGATGTATATACCACGGATACACTGGACGCCAAGGCTTTATCGGTATTGCAGGAAGGCGGAAACGTTTTGATTACGGCAGCCGGAAAGATTCAATACGGCAAAGAAGTCAAACAATACTTTACTCCGGTATTCTGGAACACTTCCTGGTTCAAGATGCGCCCGCCGCACACGACGGGTATCTTCGTGAATGAATATCATCCGCTTTTCCGCCAATTCCCGACGGAATACCACAGCAACCTGCAATGGTGGGAGCTATTGAATAAAGCACAAGTGATGCAGTTCACCGACTTTCCGGCAGAGTTCCAGCCGACTATCCAAAGCATTGATACGTGGTTTATCAGTCGCAAAATAGGAATGTTGTTTGAAGCAAAGGTATTGAACGGAAAGTTGCTGATGACCAGTATGGATATTACTTCACAACCGGAGAAAAGAATCGTTGCCCGGCAGATGCACAAAGCAATCCTGGATTATATGAATTCGGATGCTTTCCGCCCGTCAACGGTAATAACGCCGGAGCAGATACAAACGCTGTTTACTAAAGTAGCGGGAGATGTGAAGTCTTACACCAAAGATTCTCCCGACGAACTGAAACCGAAGATTAACTAAACGGAAATTATCAGGCACGGATTACACAGATTACGCTGTTGCTTTACGGAAAGCATAATTCTGAAAACCGTGAAATCCGTGTAATCCGTGCCTAATATTATCCAATAAACCAATATATATTAACTTATATTATATGAGAACTACTATCATAGGCTTACTACTCTTGGCTACACTAACCGTCAATGCTCAAGAAGAAGTCCGCACCTACCAACTGTCGGACGCACCCCGATATAGCGAAGAGACGGGATACGGATACGACCTCACCGCCACACCCGAAAAAGGAAACAAAGCGCCTTTCTTCTTCTCTGTCCGCGTACCGGATGGAAATTACAAAGTGACCGTTCGTCTCGGAAGCAAGAAGCAGGCAGGAGTGACAACTGTACGGGGAGAATCCCGTCGTCTGTTCGTAGAGAATCTGCCGACAAAAAAAGGCCAGTTCATAGACGAGACGTTTATCATCAACAAGCGGAATCCCCGCATCTCCGAGAAAGAATCCGTGCGCATCAAGGCACGTGAGAAAAAGAAACTGAACTGGGATGATAAATTGACACTGGAATTCAACGGTGACGCACCTGTATGCCAGAGTATCAGTATAGAACCTGCCGACCCGTCGGTTATCACTGTTTTTCTGTGCGGCAACAGCACGGTAGTAGACCAGGATAACGAACCGTGGGCCAGTTGGGGACAGATGATTCCTCACTTCTTCGGAACAGATGTCTGCATTGCCAATTATGCGGAATCCGGCGAATCCGCCAATACCTTTATCGGAGCAGGACGCCTGAAAAAAGCATTGAGCCAAATGAAGAAAGGCGATTATCTCTTTATGGAGTTCGGACATAACGACCAGAAGCAGAAAGGCCCCGGCAAAGGAGCGTATTACTCTTTCATGACCAGTCTGAAAACATTCATTGACGAAGCCCGTGCACGCGGAGCATATCCTGTACTAGTCACTCCCACCCAACGCCGGAGCTTTGACGCGACCGGACATATCCGCGACACGCACGAAAATTACCCGGAAGCCATGCGCTGGCTTGCCGCCAAGGAGAATGTGCCGTTGATTGACCTCAACGAAATGACCCGCACGCTCTATGAAGCCCTCGGCCCCGAAACGTCCAAACGTGCTTTCGTACATTATCCGGCAGGCACTTATCCGGGACAGACTAAGGATTTTGCCGACAACACCCACTTCAATCCTTACGGGGCTTATCAGATAGCCCAATGTGTGATTGAAGGAATGAAGAAAGCTGTCCCCGAACTGGCGAAGCATCTGAAAATCGACCCGGCATACGACCCGGCACACCCGGATGACGTGAATACATTCCATTGGAACGAATCACCTTTCACAGAGATAGAGAAACCGGACGGAAATTAAAGAATCCCAATATTGACCGATATGAAAAGAAAAAGCATCCTTCCCCTACTCGTAGCGGGCTCGTTTTTTATAGCATGTACTCCAGCCAAACAAGCAGGAAGCAACAGCTTCGAATGGGGACAGGTTCCGCAGCAACCGGATTTGTCGTGGGCGGACAGCGTAGGAAGCCGGAAAACTCCCGGAAATGACCTAATTTTATCCGCTAATTCTTTTGGCGCAGTAGCGGACAGCACAGTGCTCAGCACGGAAGCTATCCAGAAAGCAATCGACAGTTGCGCCGTCTCCGGCGGGGGAACCGTCACTCTCCAACCCGGATTTTATCAGACCGGGGCACTGTTCATTAAAAGCGGTGTCAACCTGCAACTGGACAAAGGCGTCACCCTACTCGCCAGCCCCCATATCCACCATTATCCCGAATTCCGTTCGCGCATTGCGGGTATCGAGATGACATGGCCGGCGGCAGTGATAAACATTGTCAATGAGAAGAACGCTGCTGTCAGCGGAGAAGGAACTCTGGACTGCCGGGGAAAAGTATTTTGGGACAAATATTGGGAAATGCGCAAAGAATACGAAACGAAAGGATTGCGCTGGATTGTAGATTACGACTGCAAACGTGTGCGGGGTATTCTTGTGGAACGCAGTTCGGATGTCACCTTAAAGGGATTCACGCTGATGCGTACCGGCTTTTGGGGATGCCAGATTCTTTATTCCAACTATTGCACCATAGACGGACTGACGATTAACAATAATATAGGCGGTCACGGCCCGAGTACGGACGGCATCGACATAGATTCTTCCTGCAACATTCTGATAGAGAACTGCGATGTAGACTGTAACGACGACAATATCTGTATCAAATCGGGACGGGACGCAGACGGTTTGCGGGTGAATCTTCCTACGGAGAACGTGGTGATTCGCAATTGCATTGCCCGTAAGGGTGCAGGACTTATCACCTGCGGCAGCGAAACTTCCGGCAGTATCCGGAATGTATTGGGCTATAATCTTGAAGCTGCCGGCACTTCCGCCGTGCTCCGTCTGAAAAGCGCCATGAACCGCGGTGGGACAATCGAAAATATCTACATGACCAATGTAAAAGCCGAAAACGTCCGCCACGTACTGGCGGCAGACTTGAACTGGAACCCCAGTTACAGTTACAGCACGCTGCCCAAAGAGTATGAAGGCAAGGAAATCCCGGAACACTGGAAAGTAATGCTAACTCCGGTGGAACCAGCCGAAAAGGGATACCCACGCTTCCGCAACGTATATGTATCGCGGATTAAAGCCGAAAACGTAGACGAATTTATCTCCGCTTCGGGTTGGAACGACTCTTTGCGTCTGGAAAATTTCTATCTTTACGCCATCGAAGCACAGGCTAAGAAACCGGGCAAAATCTGCTATACGAAGAATTTCAACCTGTCGGAGATTACATTGGACGTAACAGAGAAAGACGCTATCGAACTAAAGGAAAATGAACAAAGTAATATTAAATTCAACTATGCTGAAACAACTCCTGACCATCGTACTGCTGGGAATCTTGCTCATTGATGCGCAAGCACAGTCTCTGACACCGCCCGCCGGTACTTTCAAGCTGGGAATATCGAAAGGAAACGAAAGCCACTGGCTGAAACCTAAAGAAAAGACACCCGGGATTACTTTCCAATGGAAAGCCTTGCCCGATACCCGCGGATTTATACTGGAAATAGAGGTGGCATCCTCTCCCAAAGCCGATGTCTTATTCTGGAGCTTCGGCGATTGCCAACCGGATGCGGACGTGAATGTGTTTAGCGTGGAAGGACAGGCTTTCACCTGCTATTATGGGGAAAGCATGAAATTACGGACTGTACAGGCAGTCACTCCCACCGATGATATCCGTCTGAGCAACGGGCACAAGGACGAAACTCCCCTGATGCTTTATGAATCAGGTAAAAAGACCGACCGCCCCGTACTGGCGGGACGTTGCCCGCTCGTTCCCGGCAGCAGGATTTATTTCTGCTTCTACGAACAGAACGAGAAGGCGGATTATAACTACTATATGTTACCGGATATTTTTGCCCAAACCGACAAAAAATGAAAAGGATATATTTACTATTCAGTCTCTTAGTGGGTTGCATCTACAGCTATGCAGCCATCTACAACGTGAAGGATTTCGGAGCCAAAGCGGATGGAAAAACGATTGATTCTCCCGCCATCAACAGCGCGATTGAGGCTGCCGCACAAGCCGGTGGCGGAACTGTTTACCTGCCTGCCGGAGAGTATGCATGTTATTCCATACGGTTAAAAAGCAACATTCACCTGTATCTGGAACAAGGCGCACGCATCGTTGCCGCCTTTCCCGGAAAAGAGGAAGGATATGATACCGCTGAACCGAACGAGCATAATAAGTTCCAGGACTTCGGGCACAGCCATTGGAAGAACTCTTTGATTTGGGGAATCGGACTGGAAAATATAACCATCAGTGGTTCCGGACTTATCTACGGTAAAGGATTGACCCGCGAAGAAAGCCGTCTGCCGGGTGTAGGCAACAAGGCTATCAGTCTGAAAGATTGCCGGAATGTGACGCTCAAGGATTTGTCCATGCTTCACTGCGGACATTTCGCCCTGCTCGCCACCGGGGTAGACCATCTGACTATCTTGAATCTGAAAGTAGATACCAACCGCGATGGATTCGATATTGACTGTTGCCGGAATGTGCGTATCAGCCAGTGCACGGTAAATGCTCCCTGGGACGATGCCATTGTATTGAAAGCCTCTTACGGGTTAGGGCGTTTTCAGGATACGGAGAATGTGACTATCAGTGATTGTTATGTGAGCGGTTTTGACCAGGGAAGCGTAATGAACGGAACCTGGCAACTGGACGAGCCCCAGGCTCCCGACCACGGTTACCGCACGGGACGTATCAAGTTCGGCACAGAAAGTAGCGGCGGATTCCGTAATATTGCGATTACTAATTGTATCTTCGAGCATTGCAGGGGTCTGGCATTGGAAACCGTAGACGGGGGACGTCTGGAAGATATTGTTATCAGCAATATCACGATGAGGAATATTGTCAATGCTCCTATCTTTCTGAGACTGGGCGCACGTATGCGCAGTCCGGAAGGTACGCCCGTAGGTACAATGAAACGTATCCTTATCAGCGACATCAATGTATGGAATGCCGACAGCCGGTATGCTTCCATTATCAGCGGCGTGCCGGGTGCTTGCATCGAGGACGTCACTTTCCGTAATATCCACCTATATTATAAAGGTGGATACAGCGCGGAAGACGGCAAGCGTGTTCCGCCCGAACAGGAGAAAGTATATCCCGAACCGTGGATGTTCGGCACGATTCCCGCCAAAGGATTTTATATCCGCCATGCACGGAACATCACTTTCGACGGTATCCGCTTCCATTTTGAACAACCGGACGGACGACCGCTCTTTGTAACCGATGATGTAGAAAACATAGAATATTATAATACGCCGAAAGAATGATGAATAAGAAACAATTGATATTCCTCTGCCTGCTTGCAACAGGCGGAGTTGTACAAGCACAACAGTGGCCGGACGTTCCGGCAGAAGCACGTCCCGGCACCCGATGGTGGTGGCTGGGAAGTGCCGTAGACGAAAAGAATCTGACATACAACTTGGAAGAATACGCACGTGCCGGCATGGGTGCGGTGGAAATCACTCCTATCTACGGCGTGCAAGGGAATGACGCAAACGATATACAGTTCCTCTCCCCCCGTTGGATGGAAGTGCTCAAGCATACACAGGCGGAAGGTAAACGCACAGGTGTCGAAATCGACATGAATACGGGCACGGGCTGGCCTTTTGGCGGGCCGGAAGTCAGCATTGAAGACGCAGCTACCAAGGCAATCTTCCAAACTTATGAAATAGAGGGCGGCAAAGAGATTGCTCAGGATATCAACGTGACTGATAAAAAACAACAGCCATATTCCGTATTAAGCCGGGTAATGGCTTATAATGAAAATGGCGAGTGTCTTAATCTGACTTCTCATGTCAAAAAAGACAAGTTACAATGGAAAGCCCCTGCCGGTAAATGGAAAGTGGTAGCTCTCTACATTGGAAAGACACGGCAGAAAGTGAAACGTGCAGCACCGGGCGGGGAAGGATACGTCATGAACCACCTGTCAAAGAAAGCTGTCAAGAACTATCTTTCCCGCTTCGACCGTGCATTCAAGAGTAGCAAGACAAGCTATCCACATACATTCTTCAACGACTCTTACGAGGTGTATCAAGCAGACTGGACAGACGATTTCTTGGAACAGTTCGCCCGCAGACGGGGATATAAACTGGAAGAGCATTTCCCTGAATTTCTGGATGAAAGCCGTCCCGAAGTCAGCAGACGTATCCTGTCCGATTATCGGGAGACGATTTCCGACTTGTTATTGGAGAACTTCACCTGTCAATGGACAGACTGGGCACACAAAAACGGTAGCATCACCCGCAACCAGGCACACGGCTCACCGGGTAATCTGATTGATATTTACGCAGCCGTAGATATTCCCGAATGTGAAGGATTCGGACTGTCACAGTTCCATATCGAAGGATTGCGTCAGGATTCACTGACCAAAAAGAATGATTCGGACTTGTCTATGTTGAAATATGCGTCTTCGGCCGCACACATTGCAGGTAAGACCTATACTTCTTCCGAAACATTCACTTGGCTGACGGAGCATTTCCGCACTTCCCTATCACAATGCAAGCCGGATATGGACTTGATGTTTGTTTCCGGTGTCAATCATATGTTCTTTCATGGGACACCTTATTCTCCGAAAGAAGCCGAATGGCCGGGTTGGTTGTTCTATGCGTCTATCAATATGAATCCGACGAATAGTATCTGGCGTGACGCTCCTTCTTTTTTCAATTATATCACCCGCTGCCAGAGCTTTCTGCAAATGGGACGGCCGGATAATGATTTCTTGATTTATCTTCCGGTATATGATATGTGGAACGAACAACCGGGACGATTGTTATTGTTCACCATCCACCACATGGATAAACTGGCTCCCAAATTTATTGATGCTATCCACCGCATCAACAACAGCGGATACGACGGGGATTACATCTCCGACAACTTCATCCGCAGCACGCGTTTCAAGGACGGACAGTTGGTTACTTCGGGCGGAACGGGTTACAAAGCATTGGTAGTGCCTGCCGCCCATCTGATGCCGGATGATGTGTTGGCGCATCTTGTAGAACTGGCAAAACAGGGAGCTACTATCGTATTCCTCGAAAACTATCCGACAGATGTACCGGGATATGCCCGACTGGAACAGAAACGTAAGAGTTACCAACGTACGCTCCGTCAACTTCCGTCTGTCTCTTTCTCCGAGACAACCGTCACTCCGGTTGGAAAGGGAAAGATTATCACAGGAACGGATTATGCGCGCACATTGGCCAGTTGCCATATTCCTTGCGAGGAAATGAAAACTAAATTCGGCCTGCAAACTATCCGGAGAGTGAATGACACAGGACATCATTACTTCATCTCTTCCCTGCAAGACAAAGGAGTGGATGGCTGGGTTACCTTAGGAACGCATGCAATCGCAGCCGCCCTCTTCAACCCTATGACCGGGGAATGTGGAGAAGCCCTTATCCGCCAGGCAGACGGCAAGACACAAGTTTATCTGCAACTGAAATCCGGCGAATCGGTTATCCTGCAAACTTATCAACAGCCTTTACAAGCTTCCAAACCGTGGAGATATATAAAGGAACAACCTTTCAGTCTCAGCCTTGACCATGGCTGGAAACTGCACTTTGCCGAAAGCAAACCGGAAGTTCAAGGTACATTCGACATAGACCGCCCGTCTTCATGGACAAGCATCAATCATCCGGCAGCCAAAATCAATATGGGAACCGGAGTGTATTCATTGGATATCGAGCTGCCTGCTCTAAAAGCTGACGACTGGATACTTGACTTGGGCAATGTACGCGAAAGTGCCCGTGTCCGCATCAACGGACAGGAAGCGGGTTGTGTGTGGGCAGTACCTTATCAGTTGAGAGTAGGTCATTTGCTGAAATCCGGAAAAAACCACATCGAAATAGAAGTCACTAACCTTCCTGCAAACCGAATAGCAGAACTGGACAGACAGGGAGTGCAGTGGCGCAAGTTTAAAGAAATCAATATTGTCGATTTAAACTATCGCCCGGCTAATTACGGGCATTGGAGTCCGCTGCCTTCCGGCTTGAATAGTGAAGTGCGGTTGATTCCGGTAGATTTGATGCAGAAGTAAGTGTTTATCTTTATTTGATTTCTTAACTTCTTAATCCAAAAGACAAGCCCCTTTTCCGAATTTAGTAGAAAAGGGGCTTATTTTATAATTTAGGTTAGTCTCTACTTCTTTATCTCTGATTACAGGACAATACACAAGCATTTCTAGCTACATAGTAATCAACTGATTACGCTCTTATTTTTCTCAAAATATTTTCATACCTATGAGAAAATATTCTCATCGTGATGAGAATTATTTCTCATTTCGGTGAGAATAATTCTAGTGTAATAATCCCATTCCAAAGAGGTTACTTTAAGCTTATTACCGCCTGTTCCAACTGCTTCAACGCACGTTCTAATGTAGCACGCGGACAAGCAATATTCAACCGCATAAAGCCTTCGCCTTCCTTACCAAATGTTGCTCCGTCGTTCAATGCCAGATGAGCATCTTCTATGAAAAGGCGGTTCAGTTCTTCCTGATTTAGTCCTAATTCGCGGCAATCTAAAAAGATAAGGTAGGAAGCTTGCGGACGAATCATCTTGATGGCAGGAATATGCTCTTTCAGATAGTTTTCGGTGAAGTCTACATTTTCCTTGATATAAGCAAGTACTTGTTCAAGCCATTCCGTACCATGACTGTAAGCAGCCGCTACACTTAGGTAAGCAAACAGATGCCCTTCACTGAACTCGCTTGCTTCCATATATGTCTGGAAACGGTGACGAAGCTCCTCATTTTCTATGATTACATAAGAGCTTGCCAACCCCGGCATATTAAACGCTTTGCTTGGAGACATAAAGACGAGTGAATTCATCCGCGCTTTTTCCGAGATAAGAGCGAACGTAGGATGCTTGTATGGCGGCAAAGTCAAGTCGGCATGAATCTCGTCAGAGATGATTAATGTACCGCTTTCATAGCAAATATCGGCTATTTGAGCCAGTTCCTCTTTTGTCCATACACGTCCGCCCGGATTATGAGGGTTACTCAAAATAAGCAGTTTGCAGCCCTGAATATCTTGGCGGAAACGGTCAAAATCAATATAATATTGTCCGTCTTTCAGCACTAACGGACTGAATACGACTTCTCGTTCGTTCTTCTGAGTTACCAAAAAGAATGGATGATAAACAGGCGGCATCACCATGACCTTATCCCCTTTCTGCGTAAAGCAGTGGATAGCAAAAGCCAATCCACGAACAATGCCGGGAGTAAATGTCAGCATCTCCTCACTTACCGTCCACCCGTGGCGTGCCTGTAACCAGTTGATAATGGATTCCGACCATTCTTTGCAGGCAAAAGTATATCCGAGCACTTCATGCTCCAGGCGTTTTTTCAAAGCGTCTATCACAAAAGGGGCTGTACGGAAATCCATGTCAGCTACCCACATCGGAATCAAGTCCTTGCGTCCCCAACGACTTTCTACCGCATCCCATTTTACGGAATCTGTACCGTTACGGTTTATTATTTCATCAAAATTATAGTTCATACTGCATAATGTTGTTAGGTTATGTGTATAATAAACAGTTAGCAAAGATAGTTGTTTTCGTGGTATTACCGAAAGGCAGTCTCTAATTTTATATGCTCTATCAAAATATAGAGGGCCGGAGCAATATAGCATCCGACCCTCATATTCATACCCTGAAAAAAACTAAAAACCTATTTGTATTTATTATTCATTCCAACGATGCACTATAAATCCACGCTTACCATCTTCTGTTTTTAAAGAGATGAAATAGACATGCGGATGGCTCGTCGGACCTGTACCGATACGTTTTTCCAAAATAAACTCGGTCAGTTTAACGGCAGAGGCTGTTTTGTCTGTGTACGAAGTCTTAGTGTCATTGATAGTCGTTTCAAACTTCGGATTACGGTTAGCAGCATTCACACAATTTAAATTGTTTGCCCAACCACCGTTAAAGTAGACATAATATGTATCTTTCACTTCACCGTTTTGTTGATACCAGTACATATCTTTTGGCGTTGCATAAGATCCGTTACTGGAAACTCCGACCGTGTTAATATCGGCACGATAACCATCCCAATAAATACGTGGCGTCGGGTCGTCGAGATTGAGTGGTACCCATAAGTCTATAGAACGGCTTTCCTTTTCCTGGTCGGTCACAGTGATGGTTGTACCACCATCACCTACCACGGTAACAGTTACTGTGGTGCCGGATATTGCCACAGTAGCTACCCCCTCATTCTGAGATTTAACGGTATAGCCGCCATTACCGGAAGTGATATTGAAAGAAATCTGTTGAGGCGTACCCTCGTACACATATTCTCCCTCAAGAGTCCCCTCTTTATCAAACAGAACAGGGCGAATCGGATTCGTCACCCGCACTTTAAGAGTAGCTGACATGTTTCGGGAATCTATCACAGTAATCGTTGCCTGATCGACATTCGCTTTACCGCCAAGTATCAGTTTATATCCTCCTGTTACGTCGGGGTCTTCCACAATTTCAGCGCTGATGGCTTCAGGAGCTGAATTAGTTACTGTATAACCGCCATTACCGGTCAGGATTTTCATTTCACGAAGAATAACACCGTCATTATCCAGACGCAATACTTCCACTCCCTCCGGAAGCGATTCGAGTGTCAGTTCCTGAAGTTTACGTACTTCAACCGTCATGAGAGCACGATTGTAGCTATCATCCGAAAGGCGAACGATGGTGCTACCTATGTCACCGCCTGTCAACAGTATTTCGTTGCCGACCACCTCGGCAGTCACCACATCCTCATTATCACTCTCTACACGATAATTCACACCGTCCAAACCAATACCGATATGCAGGACTTCTCCCTCAACGAGCACCGGATTGTGCGTAGTAAGCGGAACATTGACATAAGGGTAATACACATCTTTGTCATTTTCACATCCCGTCATCAAGCAGAGAAGAGCCAGAAAAGGGATAAAGGATAAATATTTTATTTGTTTCATTGATTCAAGATTTTTAAAGCCCGATTAAATCTCCCCAAGGGAATATCCGGACAGACTGTTAGTTTTATCAAGTTCTGCAATATCCCGTCTTATTAAAACAGAAAGAAGCATAATTACTATCCCATTAATAATTAGGATTCTGATACATTCCGTCTTTATTCGTCGAGATCTGTATCTCGCTCAACGGAATGGGGAACAAATAATTCTTATCACTGTCGAAGCTGGTTTTCGTCGTACTAAAACCATTACGGTTTTCCAGGAAGTGCTCAAGCATACCGGTACGTGCCAGGTCATACCAACGCCAGCGTTCGAAGCAAAGTTCACGGGCGCGCTCCAACAAAACATCTTCGAGTGTATACGTATCGTAATTCCCAAATCCGGGGGTATCGTCTTCAGTGACAGCAACTCCCTGATTTAATCCGCGGGCACGTTGCACGATGCGATTCATTGCTTCCACACCCTCATCGGACGGTGAACCGTTGTTCAACATCAAATCGGCTTCGGCATACATTAGCAGTACATCGGCAAAACGCAGTACGAGGATATTGTTCGGACAGTTGGAATACACAAAGTTGGTATGTTCATCTTTCCAGGTAGCTCCCCAACGATATTTGGTGACACCACTGTTCGTTACAGACTTCGCATTGTCTCCGGGTTGCGGTTTACCGCTTAGCTCCGTCATGGGTTTCTGTGCTATCGGGCTATTATTGGTCTTATCAAAGTCAATCACATAATCGGCCAGATTCCACTCCCGACGCTTGTCGTAACCATTGGCATCATAATAGTTCCAGAATGAGGGAACATATTTAAGGTTACATTGTCCGGCAATGGCATTTGTACGCCAGCCGCCGTAAAGTTTCTGTCCGTCGGTATTAATTGCACGGGCACCATATTCTTTCGGCCATTGTGAGCCATAAGGATTCTGTGCGCTAAACTGTATTTCCCAAATCGTCTCTTTATTGATGTTCTTATTTTCAATTTTAAAGACATCTCCGTAGACCGGTTCCAGGTCACGTCCGCTGTTGGTGATTACATCTTGCAACAGTGCCAATGCATCACCATAAAGTTTTTTATCTGTCTGTTCAATCTGCTCGTAACCGGCTACACGATCGGCGGCACGTGCCGAAGCCATCGTAATATATACTTTTGCCAGCAATGTTTTGGCAGCCCAGTAATTCGCCCAACCGCCATCTATTTCTTTAGGCAGAACATCTTCGCCCAAACAGAACAATAAATCATCTTCAATGAGTTGATAAACTTCTGCTACCGGTGTACGTCCCATGTCGTAAGTCAGCTCCGTCACATGATCGGTCATCAAAGGCACGGCTCCGAAAGTCTGCACCAGGTTGAAATATCCCCATGCACGTAAAAAGCGTACATTAGCCACATAGCGGTTAATTAGTTTAGCTTCTCCTTCGATTCCCTGTGCTTTGTAGATAACAGTGTTGCAGGCGGTAATCAACCGGTAGTAGCGAAACCAGAATTGCTTGATACAGCCATCGGTAGGCGTATATGTGTAGCGGTCGATAAAACCACGCAGGTTCGTTTCATTGGGATACATACACTCGTCCGTACCCACCATACCGACAAATAACGGGGTATTGGTGCCGACGTTATACATATAGCGCAGCGTAGAAAACGCACCGACTGCCCCTACTTTCAAAGATTCGACAGTCTTATAGAAAGTTCCTTCATCGAATTCAGACTCCGGCTTCTCTTCCAAGAAATTGGTACAAGACGAAACGGAAGTTCCGAGTAGGAACGTAGTAGCCAATAATAGTATGATATATTTTTTCATGGAATTCAATATTCAGGGTGTTAAACAAATCAGAAAATAAAATTGAAACCGACAGAATAAGAACGATTGCGCGGATAAGCACTGTAGTCGAGACTCGGCATCAAGTCGCCCGTCTGTCCCTGACGAGTGTTTACTTCCGGGTCAAATCCCGTATATTTAGTAAATACGCAAAGGTTCTTGACCGAAGCAAACAGTTTGATGTTCTGCATACCGACTTTCTTGGCTACTTTCTTTCCAAGTGCGTAGGCCAGCGTGATGTCTCCAATACGGAGGAACGAACCGTCTTCAAGCATCTTGGATGTACAGTAGTTGAGTGCCACCCCACCCGGCATACGATATTTGGCTTCGTTGTTACCGGCAAAGAATACGTTACCATCTGCATCATAAAGTGTCGGCGACCAGGACTTGGTATTCATTTCAGCAATCTGATTATGACCGTCACGTCCACTTGTCAATGAATGAAGGTTGGCGTTGAAAACAGTTGCTCCGTAACTGAACTGCATAGCTACGCTCAATGACAGGTTCTTATAAGAAACTGTGTTCGTCAAACCGCCTGTGAAATCCGGTTCGCCACTTCCCAGTAATACGAGGTCGGCAGAAGTGATTTTACCGTCACCGTTCTGGTCGCGGAAGCGATAATCTCCCGGACGTATGCTGGCAATCTTCTGTCCGAGCACTTCGGTAAGCCCTTGTTCATTGATTTCGTGCTGTGAAGCATACACACCGTCAATCTTATAACCATACCACTGTCCGAGGCTCTTGTTCTTGCGGATCATGACAAAGTTTCCTGAACCGGGAATAACTCCCGGGTCGAATCCCATTTCATCACCAGGGCCGATATCAAGCACTTTCGAACGGTTGAAGCCGATGTTGGCATTCAAGGTCCAGTTCCATTTCTTAGTCAGAATAGGGGTAGCATCCAAGGTAATCTCAATACCCTGATTGCGGACTGCTCCGATATTGGCCCATCCCTTTTCGTATCCTGTAGCCAATGCTGCATTCTTTTCAATCAGCAGGTCGGTGGTCTTTTTGCGATAAACATCCACCGTCATTGCCAGGCGGTTTTTAAAGAAAGACATATCCAGTCCGAGATTGACCATATCCGTTGTTTCCCAACGTAATGACGCGTTTGCCGGCCTGTCAATGCTGGCGCCGTAAGAAAGATCGGAACCGTACATCGGATAGAATGAAGAAGCGATTGTTGAAAGGCTGCGATAAGAAGGAATGGCTGTGTTACCACTGCGACCATAACCGAAACGCAACTTAAGGTTATAGAAGACTCCCAAGTCTTTCACAAACGACTCTTCGTTGATACGCCATGCCAGACCAACTGACGGGAATCCCGCCCATTTATTACCGGCACCGAAACGTGAAGAACCATCGGCACGATAGCTGGCTGTCAGCAGATAACGTTCCTTATAATTGTATTCGGCACGTGCAAGGAATGATGCCATATTCCACTTGACAATTGAAGATGTCGGTATCTGTGGAGTGACGCCCATCCCCATTCCATTCACACCAAGGTTGAGTGAAGGGAAATTCTGCGTTTCAGTACGCACTGTATTATTGTTATAGGTTTCAAGCGTGCTACCTGCCAATACATTGAGACGATGTCCGCCTTTCCAAGAATTGGTGTAGGTAAGAAATGCTTCTCCAGAGAGCTTTTTAATTCCGGCATTGCTGACAATGGCACGTCCGTTCGCCTTAAATCCCTGTTCGGTATTAGCGGGATAAAACACATCTGTTTTTTGATGGTTGTCCTCATACGTACCTGCTACACGCAGTGAGAGTTCGCGAAGTATTTTCCATTCAACTTGCATACGTGCTGTCAGATTATCTTTGTAGCGATTGTTGGTAATATCACGCACTTGTACGTATGGGTTGGAAACCACTTGTCCCTCTTCACTACCTGTACCTTCGGTAATACCGGATGAGGTAGCAGAATTCAAAGGCGACTGACGTAACAATTTCACCATCAGACCATCGGAACTGCCGGTTGCCAAACCGGAATTTTTAGTTCTTGAACCTGATATGTTGGCGGTCAGAGTCACGTTAGTACTCAATTTCTGAACAAGGTTAATTCTTCCCGTGAAACGTTCGAAACCGGAATTAACAACGATACCTTCCTGGTTGAGATAGCCTCCGGATATCGAATAGCGGGTATTCTTATTACCACCTGAAACGTTGACGCGGTATTCCTGATACAGGGCATCGCGGAACATCAAGTCCTGCCAGTCGGTATTTGTACTACCTGGGGCACCATACGACTCCCAGTCTGCATAAGTTGAACTTTCGGGAAGTACCCAATAGTTACCGTCACCGTTCGGATTGTCACGATAGACAATGCCATCGCTCATGGTCGACGGATCGGTTCCGTAGGGGTAGTATTTCCATCCGGTCTTGTAACGCATTAACGCATATTCCGAAGAATTGAGCATATCAAATTGGCGTACTGCCTGCTGCATACCTAAATTAGCATACAACTCCACCCGTGTTTTTCCATCATTGGTTCCCTGGCGTGTGGTAATCATGATGACACCGTTCGCACCACGCGAACCATAAATAGCGGTTGAGGAAGCATCTTTTAGAATTTCAATGGATGCCACATCGCCCGGATTCAGAGAAGAAGCATCTTCACAAATCACACCGTCGATAACAAAAATCGGGGCACTTGAAGCATTAACGGACGATGCACCACGAATACGGATGGTGTAATCGGAACCGGGAGCACCGTCATTCTGCACAATCTGCATACCGGCTGCCTTACCTCTCATGGCATCTTCGAGTGATGTGATGGCACGTTCGCTCAATGCATCCTTACTAATAGATGATATGGAACCTGTCAAGTCCGAGCGACGCATAGAGCCGTAACCGATGGCTACCACCTCTACATCTCCTAAACCAATCACGTCCTCTTCCATAATAATATTGATCTGTGTACTATTGCCTACGCGATGATCTACAGTTTTCATACTAATCATCGAGAAAACAAGCACCGACTGTTTCGACGGTACATTTATAGAGTATGCTCCATCGATATTGGTAATCGTGCCGCGCGTTGTTCCCTGCACAACAACCGAAACTCCCGACAGTGGGTCTCCCTCCAGATCCGTTACTTTACCGGTAACAGTCAGAGTCGTTTTTTGTCCCATAACATCTATTGCCAGAACAGATGCCAGGAGCATAATCATACATAATGAATAGAGTTGTTTCATTGGGTATTAATTTTTTAGGTTACTAAAAGAATACTGTTTTTTTCTCAAATATATGGGTGAAATGATTAGAACTAGGGTTAATCCGTGGATTAACATCCTCAAAAAAGCATTAACCGCTATGATAAAAGAGGGATTAACCTCTATTGCCTTTCACATTCTTCCTGATAAGTTCGAGGAACTGTTCCGTATTCACCAATACTACATTTTCGTTTAATAAGTTTTTAAATGCAAGCATATCTTCCACCGTGTAACTGGACGGAGCATTGACGTGTACCACAATTGCCGAATAGGCATCTATACTGTTAATGTCACGCGGAGCCGAGTTCAAAGCCGCAGCGATGGTTTCGGGAGTATGAGGTTCCGTAAACTTATCATCATTCTTCATGAAATAGCGGAACGAAACGACCGGAACATCTCCTGCAAAGAAATAAGCGCCCTGCCATTTGGCATATCCCAGATAGTTCATATACAAGAATCCTTTCATATCGGGCAAGTTGCCGGTATGCCGCTTCATAAACGTTTCATACGAACCGGCATACGAACCGGTGAATAGTTCCGCATCGTCCATCAGTACCATATACTGCATTCCGCAATCTTTCAACATTCCATTCGTCATGCGGAAATAGTCGGCTACAAACTCATGATGAGACGGGAATGTATAACCCGCACCGGACAATGCCCCGACATAACAGTTGGTTGCCGGCAGATTTTTCTGATACCAGTTGTGCACCGGAACCATATTGGTGCGCAGAGTCGGGGGATACATCCAGGTAAGCGGAATCTCATGTGCACGCGGATGCGAGATATAGGTATTCCGGGAAAACAAATCGAGCATATAGGACGTATTGTCTCCGTCACTGAATACGATCGTGGCATAATGCACGCCTGTTCGTGCCGGGACTTCCACAAGCGAAGCCGGTCGGTCATACGGTTTCAACTGTTTGGACGACAGGATGGAAAGGCTCATGGTGTTAATACCCGGCACTGTATATACTCCATTATGTTCGCATCCGAACCGCACATCCATGCGTTCAAGATTATAGGGTACTCCCCAACCGTAATGAGGCGAATTGGGTTTCAACATATAATAAAGCTTTTGCAACACAGCACCGTCACTTTTGGCATTGCTACACCAGGGATATCGGTTCGCTATGGCAAAATCGACCATTGTCCACGGGAAAGAAGCATTGTTCACAATCGCATTCAGGTTGAATTGTGAAGAATGTTGTTTTATATAGTCGGCCAGCCAAGCCTCATCCTTACCTCTCACGTCGGCCAGTTTCTGCAGACTGTTATAAGGAGCTTTAGAGGCCAGATCCGTTGTCAGTATCACAGCATCAAGCACTCCTGCAAGGCTTGCAGCAATGTATGTTTTCTCCAATTTATCATCCACCAATACATACCCTTTCGCTCTGTTCAGGAACAAAGAAGTTATCTCCGACAGGCTTTTCTTCGTAAAGGTATAACCGGAGGCTTTCATTTCGTTCATCCATTTGGCGTATGCTTGACCGGAGTGAAGAAAGATTTCGGGACTGTTGCGATTCACAAGTCCGGCAAGCGAAGCCAGATAGAGCAGTTCTTCATAATTGCTGTTCCCCACTTCGGCACGCGTGATTTCAATCAAATCCCAGTTTTCAACCAAAGAAGGTTCTTCGGATCCTTCTCCCGGCTCTTTGGTCGGTTCTTCTGTCAGTGCCGATTCCGTATCAGCCGCGTCAGCCGGGCTGTGGCAACCTACCAAACAAAAGAAGAAGATGACGATCATCACGATACATGATGTTTTCATTGTATACATAGTTTCCAATTATAGTAATCAATGTTTAATTGTTATCTTTCGACGATGGTTTTAACTTCGAATTCCGGATAAACTTCCACAAGCCATTATAATATGCATCGCCCATATCTTCTAAAACTTCAATTTTATTCTCAATGCCCAGTTCCTGATACTTCCGGTATACTTTCCATCCATATTTGGGATGATGGATTTCCTCGGCGGGATGTGTGGACTGGTTGTATTTGTAAGTCAACCGGACATAAGGAGAAGCGTTCGTTATCGGCAAAATAATATCTGGGGAAGTTCCTGCCGGATAAGGCAAGGCCTCGGCAAACCAACCACCTTTGACCAACTCCGGATTCTCATGAATAAATCTCCAGGAAACAATGGAACCACGAGAACCGCCACCCACATAAAGGCTGTCGAGATTCAGTAGATACTCATCCGCATGTTCCTTCATCCAAGCATATACAAGTTTCATATCGGCTTCGCAGGTCTTGATGTGGGTGTTCGTCTCTACCTGATTGACCGATTCCCAACTGACCACTGCAATGCCGCGTTTCAACAAGGGTTCCAGAATATCTGTCGATACTTGTTCCGCCAGTTGAGGATGATTCACCGGGTCCCAGCTATTGGTATGCGCCCAGAGATAAACAGGACACTTGCGGGAAAGACCGGTGGTAAAAACCACCAGATATTGCCGGGGATCATCGTTAGCATAGTTCACACGTAATTGCTCACGTATTCCCGGAGTGACTATTAAATCATCGTCTTCGGGTGATTCCGGTTCCGGCTTCTCTCCCTGCCCTTGTTCTTTTCCCTGTTCCGTTCCCTGATCCTGCTCTCCCTGTTTTTCGCAAGAGCAGAAAACCGCCAATAAGACAATTCCCATGATATAAATAAAGCTTTTCATTTTCATAGTATTCAATTATAGTGTTCAATTAATATATGAAACGATCAGTCACCTGATTATTTCTGTTGGCCGGACATTGAATAAGGAGCATCTTGAGGCATTATACCACGCTTTTTGTTGGGCTTATCCCCCATCTTAAAGTTCAAGCTACCGCCTTTTATCAAATCATCATGTTTCAGGTAGTTACGGGTATAATCTTTCCCGTTCATCATCATTCGCTGTATATAGCGATTATTCTTATTGTTGTTTTCTGCTTGTATAGTTATCTTGTTCCCGTTCTCCAATGTAATGACAGCTTTGCGAACCAAAGGAGCTCCGACCACATATTGTCCGCTTCCGGGACATACCGGATAAAAGCCCAGGGCAGAGAATACGTACCAGGCCGAAGTCTGTCCGTTGTCCTCGTCTCCGCAATATCCGTCGGGAGTAGGTTTATACATCCGGTTCATCACTTCGCGTAGCCAATACTGGGTTTTCCAGGGTTCCTGCGCATAGTTATACAGATAAATCATGTGCTGGATGGGCTGGTTGCCATGCGCATAGTTGCCCATATCCATAATCTGCATTTCACGAATTTCGTGTATCACGAAGCCATAATAGCTGTCGTCAAACACCGGCGGCAAGGAAAACACAGAATCCAACATACCGGTAAAGGATTTCTTGCCATCCATCAAATGAATGAGTCCCTCCACGTCATGAAACACAGACCAGGAGTAATGCCAACTGTTTCCCTCCGTAAACGCATCTCCCCACTTGAATGGATTGAATGGAGCCTGGAATGTTCCGTCTTCATTCTTTCCGCGCATCAACTTATGAGAAGCATCGTACAGGTTCTTGTAGTTCATGCTACGCTGGCGATATAACTCCTGTTCTGCTTGGGGACGATCCAACAATTTAGCAATCTGCCAGATGCACCAGTCATTGTATGCATATTCCAGCGTGCGGGCTGCATTTTCTTTGATGCCTACGTTGTAAGGAATGTAGCCCAGTTTGTTATAATATTCATAACCCAGACGTCCTGTCGAAGTACTGGTAGGATGCTCACTATTGGCACTTTTCACCATTGCGTCGTACAATCCCGACCATAAATTCTTCGGCGTCACACCCTTCAGTATGCCATCGGCTACCACGGAAGCCGAGTTGTTACCCACCATGCAATCACGATGTCCCGGTGAAGCCCATTCCGGCAGGAATCCGCTTTCTTTGTACGTATTCAGCAATCCCTCCTGCATCTGTTGATTGACGGACGGATACACCAGATTCAGCAACGGGAACAAACAACGGAATGTATCCCAGAAGCCTGTATCGGTAAACATGTATCCGGGCAATACTTTGCCGTTGTAAGGGCTATAGTGGACCGGCTTTCCGGCTGAATCCATTTCGAAGAACATACGGGGGAAAAGTACGGAACGGTAAAGACATGAATAGAACACCTGTTTCTGATCTTCGTCGGCATCAATAGCA
This sequence comes from Bacteroides faecium, assembly GCF_012113595.1. Taxonomy (NCBI): domain Bacteria; kingdom Pseudomonadati; phylum Bacteroidota; class Bacteroidia; order Bacteroidales; family Bacteroidaceae; genus Bacteroides; species Bacteroides faecium. The sequence continues at coordinate 2,943,235 of NZ_CP050831.1, read as the reverse complement.
ATGCGTCCCAATACATCATTCCATTTTTTCTCTCCATCGTCTTTCAGTTGTTCCAGACTTCTGCCGCCTAGTTCTTTCAGGTTCAACTCGGCTTGCTCGAAGCTGATGAAAGAGGAAGCCACCCGTGCTTGTACCTGTTCTCCCCGTTGAGTGGAAAAGCGAACAACAGCACCTACATGATTGCTTTCCAGCTCTTGTCCGGCAACGGTTTTTCCATTGTTCCACACGGAGAATGAAACGGGTTGCTTATCGAAGTGAATCACAAAATAGTTCTTGAAATTATCCGGTACGCCACCACTATTGCGGGTGGTATATCCTATAATCTTATTCTCTTCGGGAACGACACGTATATACGATCCCTTGTCGAACGCATCAATCACCACAGCAGCAGAGTCCGACTGTGGGAACGTGAAACGAAAGTGCACCGCCCGCTCGGTAGGAACCAACTCTGTTCTAATATCATAGTCGGCCAAGTATACACCATAATAATAAGGCGTCACCGTCTCGGCTTTGTGAGAGAACCAGCTTGCCCGTTCTTCTTCGTTTATTTTATTCCCAATGACAGGCATGAGTGAAAACTGCCCGTAATCGTTAATCCACGGACTGGGTTGATGGGTCTGTTTGAAGCCTCGAATCTGGTACTGGTCATATTTATACTGCCAGCCATCTCCCATCTTTCCGGTCTGTGGTACCCAGAAATTCATGCCCCATGGCATGGCCACTGCCGGATATGTGTTGCCGGCAGAGAGTTTAAAATCGGACAGGGTTCCCATCAACGGATTCACATAATCGACCGGTGCTTTTTCGGCCCAGACCACACTTACCTGCAAAAGACAGGCAACAATCCACATATTCTTTAATTTACGCATCTGTATAGGATGTTTTCAACTGATGAATCACTTCTTTGTACTGTCACGTCCCAATATCGCCTCCCACATCATCGGTACAAGAATTTCTTGAGCTGCTTTGCGAGTAGGCAAAATACCGTCACGCTGATATGGTTTTAATGCTTCTTCTCCTCCGGCATCGTAGATTTTGTTAAACTCTACCGAATAATCGACCAGAATGATACCTTTCTTTTTGGCAGCTTCGCGGCATGAAGCATTGAATGCTGCCAGTTCGGGACGAGTCTCCGCCGATTGTCCCAACGGACGTTCGGAAAGAATATACAATACAATGGTGGCATCGGGATTCTGCGCCCGCAGATTGTCAACCATGTATTCCGCACACTTTCCCGAATACCAAGGAGCATTGTTGAAACGAGTCACAGCATCATTCTCCGAAAAGCCGAATATCAGCAAATCGGGTTTGCGGCTCAATACGGAGTCCTTGAAGTTTTCCGTTGCCCAGAAAGAGCCGATTCCTGACTTCGAGCAGTTGTAGAACGTTATCTTTTCGGGGAATCTGCGTTCGAGTCTGGTGCGAAGCTGGTCCACCCAAACCCGGTTGGAGGTATTGATGGCTGCACTGGCACCGTAGAACACAACAGTCTGTTTTTCACCTTTCTTGAGTTTCTTCAGGAAAGTGGTTTGAGCACTAGCTGTGGAGACTATGAAAATTGATACTAATATCACAAGAAATATACGGTTCATACTTATTCTTATTTTTTCCATGGTTTATTATTCACATTCATATTCACATGACGATACCATTCGAACAGACCTTTCTCGTCCAAGCGGTTCTGCAAGCGGCGTACATCGAGATTGCGCACACTCGTCTTCTGTAAAGCCGCCATCGCTGCTGCCGTACCGGCTGCTTCGCCAATGGTTGCACATATCGGTTGCACCCGGTAAGAACTCATTGCCAGACGGGTTCCGCTGATAATGCGTCCGGCTGTCAGCAATCCTTCGGTGTTGACGGGAATCAAGCTGCGGTATGGGATGCCGTAAGGTCCTACGCTGTTCTTTATTTTGGGGTCTACATTCATTCCCCACGGGTCTAACGAGTACCAGGCATCAGCAATCTTATCATCGTGCATCACTCCTTTCAGTACATCATCCACCGTCAACACATATTCTCCTTTGATACGGCGGCACTCTCTGATTCCTATTTTGGGGGCTACATGGGTGACGTATCCAGCCCGGTTGAGGGCTTCGAATTGTGGTTCCAGCTTTTTCATGGCACGGCGATGCGCGTCGGCTACTAATACCGGGTCGGTAGTGTCAGTACACTCTACCGTTGCTCCCCAGTGGAGGTATATGCCGGAATCTATCTTCCGGAATTCCTCTTCCGTCTGCTGGGTTACCCACTTTTCCTGGTCGTGATCGAGTACACCGGTCTTGAATATGTGGCGGGGAAATTCCGCGTCGCTGCGGGTGCGTTGGCTGATGTACATCATGGTACATGGCTGCACTCTGCCGTCGCTCTTTTCAAGTCCGATACTTTCGTTGAAGTCCTTGCGGGCGTCACTGCCGTAGAAGTATTCACAACCGGCTTTGGCTGCCAGAAGTCCGGTACCGGTGGCGTCGATGGTAACCGGTGCGGAGACTTTCTGCAACATCCCTTGACGCATCACGCAGACGCCGGTCACTCTGTTTCTGTTGCCTTTTGTCTCGACCACTGCATCCACAACCGGCGAACCACACATCAACGTGATGTTCTTTTCCGCTTTCATAATGCCGTAAACGACTTGCGCGAATGACGACGGCAACCACCAATGCTGCTTATTATCCCATGCCCATTGTCCGAACGTGCTGCTAGGGGTAATGCTTAGTGAATGTTTCTGGTTCAGTTCGCGCACCATATCGATAAATACACCGACACGGGGTGCACCGCACATATATGTGACATACATATCCACCGGAGCTCCTCCGGGCATCATATCTTCTTCCAGTAAAATTACCTTGGCTCCCTCTCTGGCAGCGGCAACGGCTGCAGGTATACCTGCCGGTCCGGCACCCACTACGATTACATCGCAATGCAATTCGGGCAATTTAAACAGAGATTTATCTTGGGGATTCATCGCTTCATTCGCGGCAAACATGGAGACTCCGGGCAAAGCTGCACCAGCAGCGCCTATTCCCATGTTCTTCAAAAACTGTCTTCTATTCATTGTCATAGTCGTACGCTTATTTCTTTTTTAAACCATCGAAAAGCCCCATTGAGGCAAGTCGGTCTTGTAGTTGTTTGATATCTATGGAACGAAGTCCGGTTTGATTCAAGGCGGACATAGCTGCTGCCGTACCTGCTGCCATTCCGATGTTGGAACAGATAGGCTGCACTCTAAGAGAACTGTGCGCAATGCGTGTCGCACTGATGATACGTCCGGCAGTGAGCAAACCCTCGGTCTTGGTTGGCAGAATACTGCGATAGGGAATGCCATAAGGACCGATATGTTTCATCTCTTCGGGAATTTTCATTCCCCATACATCGAATGAATAGTGTGCGTGGGCTATCACGTCATCATGCATCGTTCCAGCAATGAGATCGTTGGCTGTAAGCACGTACTCGCCTTTGATACGACGCACTTCGCGCACGCCCAGCTTCGGAGCCAGATGCACTGCGTATCCGGCTTCGTGCCAGATTTCGAGGTTTTCCTGCAGACGTTCCAATGCTTCTTGCTGGGCTTGTGCCAGCAACAGAGGATCACGGGTATCCTTGCAATATACAGTCCGTCCCCAGTGCAGATAGATGCCGGCGTCTCTCCGGATCATATCCTCCTTATCGTCAGCTTTCACCCAACGATTCAGGTTATCTTCCACAGCACTGCTGCCTTTCAGTTTATCAATAGGTAGTATGGCATTGCGCTTGATTCTTTCACTAATCAGCATCCAGGTACAGGGCTGCACCTTACCATCGGCCACTTCGATGCCTACGGGCTCGTTGTAATCGCTCTTGGCTTCGCTGCCAAACATATATTCGCATCCTGCCATATCGGCAATCAGTCCGTTGCCGGTGGCATCTATGGTAACTGCCGCATCAATATCCTGATAATCGCCATTACGCATGATGCGCACTCCAGTCACCTGGTTTCTGTTGCCGGAGGTCTTGAGCTTTACTCCTACAACGGGTGCTGCGCACATCAGCGTGATGTTTTCTTCTTTTTCGAGAAGCTGATAAATCACTTCCGCATAAGAGCCGGGCATCCACCAGTGATTCTTTCCGTCACTACCTGTTTTTCCGAACGTCTCACAAGTACGCCCGCCAATAGTGTGTTTTGCATTCAATACCTGAATCATCTCCTGAAACACTCCCACCCTGGGACCACCGCATATAAAGGGAACATACATATCGACCGGGGCTCCACCAGGCATATTATCCTCTTCCAGCAATATTACTTTAGCTCCCTGACGGGCTGCCGCAATGGCAGCAGGTACTCCACCGGGACCGGCTCCGACTACCACCACATCACATTTCAATGTTGGATACTTGGGCTTGGCCTTCTCTACCTTCTCATTGCCCATAGCGGCTACAAATGACGAAGGCAGGACACTCAATGCTGCAATAGCAGACACTTTAGTAATGAAATCTCGTCTGTTAATTTCCATATATGTGTATACTTTAATGTTTTTCAATTAGAATTTATGGCAGAATCTCTATTGACGTGTTTGATTCTTAACCGCCAAAGCAACTCATCTACCGGCACTACCTGTACCTTTTTGTCCAGCAACTGCTTACACCAGTACACAGGAGTCACTCCTCTCGGCGAACGGCTGTTCTGCGGCGCACTGACAATACTGTCTTTCGACTCTTTCTCAAAGCGCGACCAGGCATGAACAATGGTCCACGCTATCTCGCCCTCAGGAATTTTACTCGTCGCATCTTCATTAATTACTGCTGCAATCTGGGAGGGAGTACCGGACTTTTCTTTTTCCTGGTTAGCCCATATCTGTCCGCGTGCGGAAATCACCGGAATATCGTTCCCTTTCCGGTCTTTCACCCAAAACACTTTACCGTATCCGCCATTATAGGGAGAATACTGCACGGCAAGCATTCCGGCTATTCCTTCCAATTCTTCGGCAAAGACACGATATGCATCCAGGGCTTCTTTCGAATCTATCTTATGACAAATGAAACCAAATGCTTTGATACCCATCTTTTGCATGTGCACATTCACGATACGGGCAAAACTCCGCAACAGTCCCTCTCTGTCGGCACGCTTTGAAGCAAAAAGGTCGGGGTAATAGTATCCACCACCATATTCGGCAAGCGATACGTTACGTGGCTGACTGTTCATCAGTACATTAAGCACATCGGGAGCAGCCATTGACAGGTTGACCATACACGTGGTGAATGACATGGGAATCTTGCCATTATGTTCGTTGCTCCAAAAGTCAGGATTATTGATAAAACTCCCCAATGTCCACTGCATATTATCTCCGTCGCTCATCACAAAGGAATGATAAATTGCATCAGATTCCCAATTTATCCGGGCCGGATTAACAGTTTTAATCTTTTTTATTTTTTCATTGCCGGTGATGGAGAGCATGGGCAGATTCATGCACCAGTCGGAAGCTGTATTAATTAATCCCCAGTAGGAACAGGGGGCGATATGCTGAAATTCCGGTCCGCTATTCCAGCCTATCACCGGTGACAAGGGGCGTACCCACTCCAGTATAGTATCCAGCAATTCGTCCACGCCGTAATAAACCATTCCCTTATGGGCAATGGCATAATCACGATTGTTGGCTATCGACGGATTAGTCAGGACGATGAAGTTATTATTCATTCGAGATTTGTGTTCGTCAAACCAAGACTGGGTCAGATTCTCCTTGCTAGCGTCATACAATTTCTTCAAACCGGATGCTTTAGCCTGTTCTTCCAACGTTATATCTACCAGAATTCCTTTCAGGATGCCAGCTTGTGCGGTTGCCAGATTGATGGAGTTGTCTTTCCGGTTATAATCATATAAGATGTAACCTTTTATATAGCCTTGCTTTTGAAAGCGTTTCACGACTTCCCAAGTATTCAGGGCGCCCTGTTCCTTTACTTTGAGGCGTTTCAACCAGGCTTTATAATACAGTTGATAATCCGGTGTACGATTCTCAACCCAAAGTCCCTCGTTGCCGATACCCTCGTTTACAGCTTGCGCAGCAAGTCCGCATAAGGATTGGGCAACATTCATCTCACGAATATCACCAGGCTGGGACAGTGTACATTTCAAGATGTAACCGGGCCTTTTCTGAACAGGCCACCAGTTATCCGGTGAAGAGGAAGCTACTACCGGTGAGATGGTTCCTCCCAGTAGCATTCCTATTAAGAAGAGTGTTTTAATTAGATTTTTCTTTTTCATCGTGGCATTAGTTTATATAGACAAAGATATCCAGGAGCCTATAATATATGGGTTAATTTATAGGTTACCTCCCACTTTTATTTTATTAATCCTACCCGAAAAGGGCTTTTTTTGTGCAAATGTGTTCATATACTAACGAACGGTATCGAAGTTCCGTTCATAGATGAATTTGCAGGAAATGTTCCACTTCATCCATCAGTTTAGGAAACATATCTGTAATTCCGGGATGATTGAATGCATGGGAATAATAGGGATAAAGGTGAAGTTCGACTTCAAGGCCCTGTTTAGCAAGCCAGGAAGCAAAATTAGTGCTTTGCACGTATCCCACAAGAAAATCGCCCAACCCATGTCCGAGAAAAACAGCCGGACTTGAAACCGGAATCATGGACGCGGGTGATATTTCACGTTTGAACTCGGTAGTGTTGGGTGCGAAATAGGGTTTATCGTCACCACCAAACATATTGTAATCGTATACACCGGCAAAACCGACCAACACTTTAGTCCCAGGATCGCGCAATGCGGATACGGCCGACAGATGTGCGCCCGAACTGCCTCCCGCATATCCGTAGCGGATAGTATCTATCCGGTATTCAGCGGCATGCTGAAAGACGTATTGCCGGGCGTAGTTGATATCATCAAAAGCGCGTGCGATGGTGGCACCCGGATGAGTGGACAACGAATGTCCCACCCGCACTCCTGCTATCCCGAGGGAAGCCAAATATTTAGAAATGACTTCCACCCGTTCAGGCGTGCCAGAAGTCCATCCGCCACCGAAGATATGAAAAAGGACCGGAAAGTCGGAACCTGAAGCAGGGAGATCAATATACATTTCCAGATCGTATCCCTCGTGTGAACGGTAGACGAGATGTTTCGTCCGTACCTTTTGCTCGGCAATCTCGAACTTATGGTCGTAAATTGTCTTGCTCCAAGGCACAAAGGCATCTGTGGGAAATTGACCGGCATACAGTTTGGCCAATTGTTTCCGGGGATAGAGATCTATCTGGTCTCCTACCTGATAGAGGCGATTGCCATAGCGGTTGTAGCCAATGTGTTTCCCTACCGGTTTTTCTTGTGCCCGGAGCGGAGGCCATACAGCCAACGACAGAACACACGCCAAAAGCAGCATGAACGGACGGCAAAGGGAACGGCGGAAAGCAATGTCAGAAGAAATATGCATCATGTTCTAATTAGTATTTTATAGATTCATCAATTCGATGACACAAAAATAGGTTCAAAGCAAAAAAAGGGGGTTAATTTTCGGATTAATGCGCTTTTTATTTCATTAATCACTCCATAAAAAGGTAGATGTCAGGCAATCACCCAAGAGAATTAAACTGAATTATTAGGAATACATGAGGGAAATTTCTAACTTTGCATTGAAACGCATTTCTAAAACGTCGTTTGATTATGCAGAGAACATACCAGTTTTTTATATTCATTGCCATATTTGCTCTTTCTTTTCAACCGCTAAAAGGGGCAGGACTGCTCTTTTCAAGAGAGACTCCCCAGACTTATTTAGACTTATTCAGTGGAAACGATATTTCATTCACCAATTCTGTAACGATCTCTTTCGATTTATCTATCCTTAGCCATGAGAGTTTCGGACAGATATGGGTGTATGAGGATAAGGCCGCACCATATAGTTTTGCTTATATCGGTCGCGATAAAAGCAGTTCATCATTCGTCATCAACAGCCTTTCGGATAAAAAGCAATTTCTCGAAATCCCCGTCTCGCCCCAAGCTATCGGTGCACGCAAATGGCTGCATGTAGAAACGCGGCTGGACTTTCAGCACCAGAAAGCGGAAGTGACTATCGACGGGCAGAAATATTCGCTCGATGGTATTACTATTCCGAATCCGTCTAAGGCGAATATTATCTTCGGTGCCAATATCAAGGCGATTCCAGAAGTGCCTGTCATGGTGATTAAAAATATCATGGTGCGGGATGAGGCTTCTCATTCTTTCCTGTTCCCACTCACGGAGTCGGATGGAAAGCTGGTGCATGAGGCAGGTAACAAGTTGCACGGAACAGTGGTCAATCCCACGTGGCAGATTAACAAACAGTTCTTCTGGCAGGAAATAGGTACGTTCACCAGTTCGGCGGCTGCCGGAATAGCGTTTGACGAACCGGACCGGCAGATATTAGTTATAGGTGATAATAATATAAGTAAGTTCGACATCAACACGCTGAAACTGACCGAATACCCCAAAGAAACGGTGGGCACGCAAACGGGATATTCGGGCGAGGCTATTTATAACCCGGATAAGCAGGAGACTTATTTCTATAACTTAGCGGATATTGGCGGACAAACCAGTCCTTTCTTCTCCACTATTTCGGATAAGGCTCTGCCCACCCGTATCGTTTCTCCTCAATTCTCCAATCCGTTGCACCATCATGCTTACTTTTTCGATCAGGCAAGCCAATCGCTCTATATTTTCGGTGGGTATGGCAACTATCAGTATTCAAACCTGACTTATCAGTATGACTTCGACCATGGAGCATGGAAAGAGATACAATTTACGGGCGATGTCATTTATCCTCGTATGCACACCGTAGCAGGTAAAGGTCCTGTGGAGGGAAGCTTTTTTGTATTCGGAGGAGTGGGCAACGAGACGGGCAAACAGGAGCTTGGCAAAGATTTCTTCTGTGACTTGTATCTGTTTGATACTTCCAAGCATATCGTCAAAAAGTTGTGGAGCAGAGCGTTTCCCGACAATTACTTTATTCCGACCCGCGGGCTTGTGTTCGACAGTAAAAAGGGGTGTATCTATCTTTTGTGTATAGACCGGAAAACAACGAATGCCTCTTTGCACCGATTTGACGTGAAGACAGGGGAACATGCCATTGTCTCCAACGAAATCGTTTTTCAAACGAACTGTATTCTGTCAACGGCATACCTGTTTAATAATCCGAAAGACAATGAATTATATGCCATCATCCGGTATAGCGAAGATAATAATCCAAAAGCGAAGATTAGTGTCTATAAGTTGAACGCTCCTCCTATTACTTATCAGGAGCTTAAAAAATGGAATGCAGACGATGATAATGATACCAGCCGGGCTTACCTTTATTGCATTATCGGAGGAATTGCCTTCTTTCTGATTCTTAGTGTGGGCTACTATTATATAAAAAGAGGAAATAAAAAAGAGGTAGTAGTACAGAGCATTCCTGAAGATGAGGCATCTGCCGATAAGGTAAATGCTAGCAGTGCTTCCCAATTACCAATAGATGCACCGGTCAGTACTCCAATAAAAATCAATGCCATCTATTTGTTTGGAGATTTCCAAGTGTTCGATGCCAAGGGTAATGAGATTGCTTACCGCTTTGGACCTAAAATTAAGCAAATGTTTGTTCTGGCACTGCTTCATTCGTACGACGGTCAGGAGGGTATTAGTACTAACAAGCTGTCCGCTCAACTCTGGCCGGAAAAAACGACAACCTCCGCCAAAAACATACGTAATGTCACAATTAATCATCTACGAAATATCCTAACTGACTTGGAAGGGGTGGAACTTGTTTTCTCAAACGACAAATGGAAGATAGTGTATGGAGATAATTTTTATTGTGATTATCTCAAAGCCTTGAGTATAGCAAAAACGCTGCAGCAGGTTGCTTCACCTCAAGAAAAAGAAGTGAAACAGCTTACCGGCTTGCTACAACGAGGTACTTTATTGCCAACTTTTGTACACTACGAGTGGTTTGGTTATATCAAGATAAATCATGATGAGCTTTTTATCCGTATCATAGAGAAGCTGCTTCCTATCGTAGAAACGAATAATGAACCCAGAAAGGTGATTGTACTGGCTGATATACTTTTCTCATTCGACGGAATGAGCGAAACCGCACTGGTGTTCAAAATTAAGGCACTTAAAAAACTTGGACAGAAAGTATATGCACAAAGCGTTTATGAGCGCTTCCAAAAAGAATATCAGCAACTTTATGGGGAGAAATACAAGGAAAATTCGTTTGAAGAATAATATTAGTTCTATCATTCAGGCGACCGTAGGAGAAAAGAAGAATTACCTCTTCTGTATGTGTAAGACTAAAAAAGTATAAGAGAAATCCCCTAATTGTGATTTACACAGAAAAGTAGTACTTTTGTATTCAATTCAAAAGGGAACCTATGACGAAAGCATTATTTTTTGATATAGACGGAACGCTGGTCAGTTTTGAGACTCACCGCATCCCGTCTTCTACCATTGAGGCATTGGAAGCCGCCCATGCAAAAGGGCACAAAATATTTATCGCTACCGGACGCCCGAAAGCTATTATCAACAACCTTTCCGAACTACAAGACCGGAATCTCATAGATGGATACATAACCATGAACGGAGCGTATTGTTTTGTCGGAGAGCAAGTTATTTATAAAAGTGCCATCCCCCAAGAAGAGGTGAAAGCAATGGCAGCTTTCTGCGAAAAGAAAGGAGTGCCTTGTATCTTTGTAGAGGAACATAACATATCCGTTTGCCAGCCTGACGAAATGGTGAAAAAGATATTCTATGATTTCCTGCATGTGAATGTTATCCCTACCGTTTCTTTTGAAGAAGCGACCAGCAAAGAGATTATACAAATGACACCTTTTATCACAGAGGAAGAAGAAAAGGAAATCCGCCCGTCTATCCCGACTTGTGAGATAGGTCGCTGGTATCCGTCTTTTGCCGACGTGACAGCCAAAGGAGATACAAAGCAAAAGGGGATTGATGAAATCATCCGTTACTTTGATATTAAGTTGGAAGATACGATGTCATTCGGAGATGGTGGAAACGACATCAGTATGCTTCGCCATGCCGCTATCGGAGTAGCTATGGGACAGGCAAAGGATGACGTAAAGGCCGCCGCCGATTACGTGACGGCTCCCATCGACGAGGATGGAATCAGCAAAGCGATGAAACATTTCGGAATCATTGAATAAAAAGGATTTACTATACTTACAAGAATGAGCGTAGACACTAACAACGCTGAGTTTCAGGATGCCCTGAACTTGATTCAATATACACGCCAGTCGGTCTTTCTAACCGGAAAGGCAGGGACAGGGAAATCTACATTCCTGCGTTACGTCTGCGAGAATACGAAAAAGAAACATGTCGTACTTGCTCCGACGGGTATTGCCGCAATCAATGCCGGGGGAAGCACGATGCATAGTTTCTTCAAACTTCCTTTCTATCCGTTATTGCCGGACGACCCGAACCTCAGCCTGCAACGGGGACGCATCCATGAGTTTTTCAAATATACCAAACCGCACCGGAAGTTACTGGAACAGATAGAACTGGTGATTATTGACGAGATTTCAATGGTGCGGGCGGATATTATTGATGCCATCGACCGTATCCTGCGCGTATATTCCCATAACTTACGTGAGCCTTTCGGTGGAAAACAGTTGTTATTGGTAGGCGATGTCTTCCAGTTGGAACCTGTCGTGAAGAACGATGAGCGGGAAATATTGAATCGATTCTACCCTACTCCCTACTTTTTCTCTGCACGGGTATTCGGTCAGATAGATTTGGTGTCTATCGAACTACAAAAGGTTTATCGGCAGACTGACCCTGTTTTTGTCGGTGTCCTTGACCACATTCGTACTAATACTGCCGGAGCTGCGGATTTGCAACTGTTGAATACCCGATATGGAAGTCAGATTGAAGAATCGGAAGCGGATATGTATATCACGCTTGCTACCCGAAGGGATACGGTAGATTCAATCAATGAGAAGAAACTGGCCGAACTTCCGGGAGAACCGATTACTTTTGAAGGAGTAATCGAAGGAGACTTTCCCGAAAGTAGTTTGCCTACCTCACAAGAGCTTGTACTAAAGCCCGGCGCACAGATTATCTTTATCAAGAATGACTTTGACCGTCGTTGGGTGAATGGTACGATTGGTGTCATTGCCGGCATTGATGAGGAAGAAGAAACGATATACGTTATCACTGACGACGGAAAAGAATGTGACGTGAAACGGGATTCATGGCGCAATATCCGCTATCGCTACAACGAAAAGACGAAAGAGATAGAAGAAGAAGTATTAGGCAGCTTCACCCAATATCCCATTCGTCTGGCATGGGCGATTACCGTTCATAAAAGCCAGGGATTGACTTTCAGCCGGGTAGTCATCGACTTCACAGGCGGAGTATTCGCCGGTGGACAAGCGTATGTCGCACTTAGCCGCTGCACCTCACTGGATGGTATCCAGCTCAAAAAGCCGATTAACAGGGCAGATGTTTTCGTCCGTCCCGAGATTGTAAACTTTGCGGGGCGTTTCAATAACCGGCAAGCCATTGACAAGGCATTGAAACAGGCACAGGCAGATGTACAATATGCCACAGCCGCACGTGCTTTCGACAAAGGAGACATGGAAGAGTGTCTGGAACAATTTTTCCGTGCCATTCATTCCCGCTATGATATAGAAAAACCTGTCCCCCGCCGCTTCATCCGCCGGAAACTCGGTGTCATCAACACCTTGAAAGAACAGAATAAAAAGCTCAAGGAACAGATGAAGGAACAGCAGGAACGTCTGCGCCAATACGCACATGAGTATCTGTTAATGGGAAATGAGTGTATCACTCAGGCACACGACGCACGTGCCGCCCTTGCCAACTATGACAAGGCGCTCAGTCTCGACCCGAACTACGTGGATGCCTGGATACGAAAAGGAATCACGCTCTTTAACAACAAAGAATATTTTGATGCGGAGAACTGTTTCAATACGGCTGTAAATCTTCATCCAGCAAACTTCAAAGCTATTTATAACCGAGGAAAACTTCGACTAAAAACGGAAGATACGGAAGGGGCCATTGCCGACCTGGATAAAGCGACAAGCCTGAAGCCGGAGCATGCCGGTGCACATGAACTATTCGGTGATGCTTTGCTGAAAGCAGGAAAGGAAGTGGAAGCTGCGTTACAATGGAGAATCGCAGAGGAACTGAAGAAAAAGAGAAAGTAATAAATCTATATAAATGAAAAAGACGGAAACCGACCGTTTTCTTCCTCACCGACCAACACATCGTTCCTCACCGAGGAAAGCCCCGTTCCCCACCGAGGAAAAGGTCGTTGCTCACCGAGGAACGAATCCCCCACTTACAACGCCTTGGAAAGCCATTGTCTACTTTGGAGAGCTACACGCAAATATATTTACAGATTAAGTTATCATCCCCTACTCTCTATCCTCAACCGTCCCAAATACAATCCCGTACTTTTGATTCTGCTAATTTAAAAATAAGAAACCCTAAAAAAAACTCTTTTATCCCTTATTATCAAAAAGTTTTATTAGTTTTGTTCCTTGCATATAATCAGACTCTTAAAATAGAAGCAAATGAAAAAAGGTTTGAAAATCGCAGCTATCACCGTAGGAGTAATTATCATTCTGATGCTCCTTCTTCCTTTCGCCTTCCAGGGTAAGATAGCCGATATCGTAAAGACAGAAGGCAACAAGATGCTCAACGCTCAATTTGACTTTAAGAAACTCAACATTAGCCTGTTCCGTAACTTCCCGCAGGCTTCTGTCACTCTCGAAGATTTCTGGCTGAAAGGTACAGGAGAATTCGCAAACGATACCCTTGTACAAGCCGGAGAAGTTACTGCCGCCATTAATCTATTCTCACTTTTCGGAGATAGCGGCTATGATATTTCTAAAATCTTCATTGAAGACACCAAGCTGCACGCCATTGTATTGCCAGACGGTCAGGTCAACTGGGACATCATGAAACCGGACACGACCGCAACCGACGAAACACCAGCCGTTGAGGAAGAAGAATCTTCTCCTTTCAAAGTGAAGCTACAACGTTTCGTCATCAAAAACATGAATCTGGTCTATGATGACCAACAAGGGAAAATGTATGCTGATATCCGCGACTTCAACGCTATCTGCGCAGGAGACTTAGGAAGTGAACGTACTACCCTGAAACTGGAAGCGGAAACTAAATCCCTGACTTACAAGATGAACGGGATTCCTTTCCTGGCAAATGCCAATATCTCCGCAAAGATGGATGTAGATGCCGACCTCGCCAACAACAAATACACATTAAAGGATAATACGATTCGTCTTAACGCCATCCAAGCCGGCATCGACGGCTGGGTAGCCTTGAAAGACCCGGCTATCGACATGGATTTGAAACTCAATACGAATGATATCGGTTTCAAGGAAATTCTTTCGTTGATTCCTGCTATCTATGCGACTGAGTTCTCCAGCCTGAAAACAGACGGAACCGCCACCCTTACCGCAACAGCCAAAGGTATCCTGCAAGGAGACACCGTTCCTTCATTCAATATTGATATGCAAGTCAAAAATGCCATGTTCCGCTATCCGGCTTTACCGGCAGGCGTGGACCAAATCAATATTAGCGCTAACGTTCAGAATCCGGGTGGAAATATTGACCTGACTACCATTGACATTAATCCGTTCAGCTTCCGTCTGGCTAACAATCCGTTCAGTCTGACTGCCAACGTGAAAACTCCAATCAGCGACCCGGACTTTAAAGCTGAAGCGAAAGGTATTCTCAACTTGGGCATGATTAAGCAGGTATATCCGCTTGGAGACATGGAATTGAACGGAACAATCGACGCCGATATGCAAATGTCGGGACGTCTCTCCTACATCGAACAGGAACAGTATGAACGTATGCAGGCTTCCGGCACCATCGGACTGACAGGCATGAAACTGAAAATGAAAGATATACCGGATGTAGAGATTAAAAAGTCACTTTTCACTTTCACTCCGAAATATCTCCAGTTGAGCGAAACGACTGTTAATATAGGCAAGAACGACATCACTGCCGACAGCCGGTTTGAAAACTATATCGGTTACATACTGAAAGGAACTACCTTAAAAGGTACGCTGAATATCCGTTCCAACTATTTCAACCTGAATGATTTCATGACTGCTTCCGCAGATGAAACCGCCACACCGGATGCAGCGGCTACTGATTCAGTAGCTACTTCCACCGGAATTGTTGAAGTGCCGCGTAACATTGACTTCCAAATGGATGCCAACCTGAAACAGGTATTATTCGACAAGATGTCCTTCAACAATATGAATGGCAAACTTATTGTGAAAGACGGTAAGGTAGACATGAAGAATTTATCCATGAGTACCATGGGCGGAAACGTGGTTATGAACGGATATTACTCTACCGCGAACGTGAAGAAACCGGAACTGAAAGCCGGATTCAAACTGTCGAATATCGTCTTCGCTCAGGCTTATAAAGAACTGGATATGGTACAGAAGATGGCTCCAATCTTCGAAAACCTGAAAGGTAACTTCTCTGGAAGCATCAATGTATTGACAGATTTGGATGCAGCCATGAGCCCTGTATTGGATACGATGCAAGGCGATGGCAGCCTTTCTACCCGCGACCTCAGTTTAAGCGGAGTAAAAGCAATCGACCAGATTGCCGATGCTGTGAAGCAACCAAGCCTGAAAGATATGAAGGTGAAAGATATGACACTTGATTTCATCATCAAAGACGGACGTGTAGAAACGAAACCGTTCGATATTAAGATGGGAGATTACAATCTGAATCTTTCCGGCAGCACGGGACTTGACCAAACCATTGATTATACAGGAAAAATCAAGTTGCCTGCATCCGCGGGAAATATCTCCAAACTAATGACTCTCGACTTGAAAATCGGCGGTTCGTTTACTTCTCCCAAAGTCAGTGTCGATACCAAGAGTATGGCAAGCCAGGCTGTTGAAGCTGTAGCCGATGAGGCTATCAGCAAACTCGGTCAGAAACTGGGTCTGGATTCTGCCGCTACTGCCAACAAAGACTCAATCAAGCAGAAAGTAACGGAAAAAGCTGCTGAAAAGGCGCTGGATTTCCTAAAGAAGAAACTTAAATAAAGAAGATGGGAAGGAGAAGAAGTTATGCTTCTGAAGCTATATGATAAAAATAACAACCCGCAGGATTTACAACGAGTAATTGATATCCTGAATGACGGCGGACTTATCATCTATCCTACCGATACGATGTACGCCATCGGCTGCCACGGTCTGAAAGAGCGTGCAATAGAGCGGATATGCCGAATTAAAGAAATAGATCCGCGAAAAAACAACCTGTCCATCATCTGTTATGATTTGAGCAGTATCAGTGAATATGCCAAAGTAGACAATAGTGTATTCAAGCTTATGAAGCATAACCTTCCGGGGCCATTCACCTTTATCCTGAACGGTACGAACCGGTTACCTAAGATTTTCCGCAATCGGAAAGAAGTCGGTATCCGTATGCCAGACAATAACATTATCCGTGAGATTGCTCGGTTGCTCGACGCTCCCATTATGACTACCACCCTACCATATGAAGAACATGAGGATCTGGAATACATGACTGATCCCGAACTTATAGACGAAAAGTTCGGTGATATAGTAGACTTGGTCATTGACGGGGGAATCGGGGGAATAGAACCCTCGACCGTAGTAAAATGCACAGAGGACGAACCCGAAATCATACGTCAAGGGAAAGGCTGGCTGGAAGAGAACTAATCTCTTCTCCTGCCGGAAATTCTATTATACTAAAATGGGCTGCAATCAATTAAACACTGATGCAGCCCATTTTTTATAGAGTTTATCCTCTTCTTACTTAATCAAAGATTCCGGGTCCAAGTGAGTAGACTCGATATCCTTAAAGTAGCGGTAAGTACCCACTTTCAATTCAACAGTAGCAGCATCGTCACAAACGATAATACCCTTTTCATGCATCTGCAAAGCACTGATAGTCCACATCTGAGTGATGGCACCTTCTACAGCATGATACAAAGCACGTGCCTTGTTATGACCGTTCACGATAATCATCACTTCTTTTGCAGAAAGTACAGTACCCACACCCACTGTCAATGAAGTCTTGGGAACTTTGTTGATGTCATTATCAAAGAAACGTGAGTTGGCAATGATAGTATCCATTGTCAATGTCTTCTGACGAGTGCGTGAAGTCAGGGAAGAACCCGGTTCGTTGAATGCGATATGTCCGTCGGGGCCGATACCACCCATAAACAAGTCGATACCACCGTAAGACTTAATCTTTTCTTCGTAACGTGCACATTCTGCATCCAGGTCAGGAGCATTGCCATTCAGGATATTTGTATTCTCCGGTTTGATGTCGATATGGCCGAAGAAGTTATTCCACATAAAAGAATAGTAGCTTTCCGGATGTTCTTTCGGCAATCCTACATATTCGTCCATGTTGAATGTCACTACATTTTGGAAGGAAACGATACCTTTCTTATTCAAGTCAATCAACGCTTTGTACATACCCAGAGGAGAAGAACCTGTAGGGCAACCCAATACAAATGGTTTTTCAGGAGTCGGATTAGCAGCCTTTATTTTTGCAGCAACATAATGTGCAGCCCACTGAGATACGGACTGGTAGTCCGGTTGAATAATTAATCTCATAAGTCGATTGTTTTATAGGTTAGTAATAAATATATTATCTCATTCACTGTTTTAACGGTCTTTCTTCAAGCGCTCCGCCATTGCACGCGCCAGGTTTTCGCATTGGGTATAGGTAATGTCTTTCATCGCCTGCTTCATCTCTACCGGATCGCCTATCAACTCAAATTTGCTCTTTTCTGCAAATTCAGCCAAACGCTTCACAGCAGCACCTGCCCATGTGAAAGAACCGAAATAGCCTAAATAGCGACCTTTCACTTCGCGTACCAGAATCTTGGAAAGCAGCGATTCCACTTCCGGGAATATCTGATTGCTATACGTAGGAGAACCGATTATCAATCCTTTATAACGGAAAATATCCGCTATAATATAAGAAGGATGACTCTTAGCCACATTGTGCATAACGATGTTCTTGACTCCTTGAGCCGAAAGTTCCGCTGCAATAGCCTCAGCCATTTGTTCCGTATTTCCATACATGCTTCCGTATGCGATAACTACGCCTTCATCCGCATCATAACGGCTCAAACGGTCATAGATACCCACCACTTTGGCAATATTCTCAGTCCATACCGGCCCGTGGGTAGAGCAAATAGCAGAAATAGGAAGACCGCCGAGTTTCTGCAACGCTTTTTGCACAGGGCTTCCATATTTACCAACAATGTTCGAATAGTAGCGAACCATTTCTCCCCAATACTTATCCACATTCATACGGGTATCCAGGAAACCGCCGTCCAGCGTACCGAAACATCCGAATCCGTCACCGGAGAAAAGAATTCCATCCGTTTCGTCAAATGTCATCATCGTTTCCGGCCAGTGTACCATCGGAGTCATATAAAAACGCAGTTTATGACGTCCCAAAGCCAGGAAGTCTCCGTCTTTCACCAGATATTGTTCTCCGGTCACGCCATAAAAGCCTTCAATCATGCCGAATGTCTGCTTGTTGCCTACGATGATAATTTCCGGATAATGCTGTTTAATCAATCGGATGGAACCGGAGTGGTCAGGTTCCATATGATTTATAATCAAATAATTAATGGGACGTTCTCCAATCACTTGCTTAATCTTACGCAAGTAGACTTCAAAATAACAGATATCCACCGTATCCACCAATGCCACCATTTCATCATCAATCAGATAAGAGTTATATGAAACTCCATAGGGTAATGGCCACATCGCCTCAAATCTATGCTTGTTACGGTCATTTACTCCCACATAGTGGACATTTCCTTTAATTCTTGTTTTATGTTCCATTCTTTAAGTTACATTAAAAAGTCTCTCTCACCACCCGATATTCCCCAAATAGATATTTATCAGGTAGTAAATTTATCGTCTGCAAAATTAATCCTTTTTTCCGAATCCTTGTACTTCTTGCCTTGATAAGCACCTCTTTCTTTCATTCTTTTTTGTAAACGCGCTACAAATTCATAATTTTTCAGTCCCCAGTCAGGAGCTATTAATAAATCTTTAGGAGATTGGGAGACAAAGCGTTCCACTACTATATGGGGACGAAGATGTTCTACATAGTCAATCACTAAATCAATATATTCGTCCACTTCCGCAAACAAATGAAAATCAACGGGATTCTCAGCATATTCATGAGCCATGCGCGTGCCGCGAATCAGTTGCAACTGATGAATTTTCAGAGTGCTCAACGGCAGTTCCGACAGGATTTCCGCCTGTTCCACCATCGTGTCATGTGTCTCTCCCGGAAGTCCGAGGATGACATGTCCGCCCGTCAAGATACCACAAGCAGCAGTCCGCCCGACCGCTTCTGCTGTATCCGCATAAGTATGCCCCCTATTTATACGTTGCAGAGTTTTGTCGCAAGTACTTTCTATTCCATATTCCACCATTAGAAAAGTATGTCTGTTCAACTCTTCCAAATAGTGCAATAAGCCTTCCGGCATACAATCCGGACGCGTTCCTATCACCAAACCCACGACATCTTTCACCTCTAGCGCCTCTTCATACTTACGTTTCAGTCCTTCCAATTCCGCATAAGTATTGGTATAAGCCTGAAAATAAGCCAGATATTTCATATCCGGATATTTATGGGCAAAAAAGCATTTGCCTTCTTCCAGTTGGGTAGCGATAGATTTCTCTGTCCGGCAATAATCCGGGTTGAAAGTCTGGTTGTTGCAATAGGTACAACCACCCCACCCTTTCGTTCCGTCCCGGTTGGGACAGGTAAAACCAGCATTCAATGAAATCTTTTGTACTTTGTAAGGAAAATACTTACGTAAGAAAGTAGGGAAATCATTATATAAAAAAGGAGTTGGCATATTCATTCTGTTCATTCATTATTTAATCTACAAACATAAGAAAAATCAACGAGGTAAAAAAAGATGCCCCAAAATATCTTCAATATATTAAAATAATCATAAAGAGCATAAGATAATTTAATAAATATTGCATTTCAAAAAACTATTTAGTTAGCTTTGCCTTGATTTTAGGCATTGACGTGAGGATACTTGTGAAAGTCTTGTGCAATTTATTCCCCAATTATGATTTCATCTCACCATACCCCATGCAACTCGCGTCAATAAAATTATCCTCTTTATATTCCTAATAAGAATATAAAGGGGATTTTGGTTTAAATAACTATCGTTTATTTAAGTTTCAATAAAGTCTAGTGAGAGATAATCCCCATATAAGTAGTATAAGAGGAAAAAATAGGCAAAAAAGAGTATAATTCGTTCAAACCACTATTCGCACTTTCTATTCCGGTTTGTTTTGTTTATTTTTGCTTTGAACATTTTAGAAATTACTATGAAACGGCTCAGTACTCTATTTCTTCTTTTATTGACTGCAATTATAATGATTGCCCAACCCATCTGCCAGGTCAAACATTTCTCTGTCAGTGACGGTCTTGCCCAAGGAATAGTAATGAGTATTTTACAAGACCGGAAAGGGCTTATCTGGTTCAGTACATGGAACGGGCTCAATAAATTTGACGGTTATACATTCAAGACTTATAAGACTTCACAAGAAAGCGCCTATGCATTCGGTAGCAATCGCATGGGGACTATATCAGAAAGCAAGTACGGAGACATATGGTGTCCCACTTACGACGGGCAGGCTTGCCTGTTTGATGTAGAAACCGAGAAGTTCATTGATGTTCTTCAGCCGATAGAACATTCTACCCAACAAACGAATTATGTCACGCGAATTCACTCACTGAAAAAAGGAATCGCCTGGATTCTCTGTGAAAACGGATACGCGTTCAGGGTAGACGAACAGTTGTGTAAAAAAGGAGAAGGTATCACGCTCTACTCAACTTCCAGCCACAACCTGAAAGGCGACCATATATATACCGTTTATCAGGATTCCGAAGAAGATGAATGGATACTGACCGACAAGGGCGTCTCAATCATAGGAAAAAAGACATTAGATACCGACTTTCCTTTTCAATTTATCACGCAGATAAAAGGAACGGTCTATCTGATTGCGGAAAATGACAAGTTAGCGGGATATGATTTCCGCACTAAAAAGCTAAAGTTTGTAGATATTCCCTATCCGCATGGCAAAATAAACAATGTGACCGTCCTAAGAGAAGACATACTGGCATTGGGGACGGATAACGGGTTGATACTGTATTCCACCCAGAAGAAGAGTTTCCGGCAGATAGATATCCGGACGGCTAGCCAATTCTCCAATTATGTGGAAACGGTCTATCAAGACCACATGGGAGAACTCTGGATATTCTCCAAGAATCCGGGAATTATTCATTTCAACCTCACAACCAATGAAAAAGAACATCTGTTCACTCCCAAAGAAGAGCTTATCAAACACGGACGCAAGAGCCGTAAACTCATTTTCGAGGATAAGGCAGAGAATTTATGGTTACTTCCCACCGAGGGAAACTTTTGCTATTACGACAGGAAGGAGAAAACCCTCAAACCGCTGCTTACGGACATCAACAATCCTAAATCTATTTTCAGCCCGTTAGTCAGGTCTTATACGTTAGACAGTCAGGGTGATTGCTGGTTTGCCACAGCACGCGGTGTGGAGAAGTTATGTTTTTTCCCGCAAAGCTATCAATTCAACCAGACGGACTATGAAGCCGAAACACGTGCTTTCCTACGGGACAGCAACCAACGTCTCTGGACTGCATCCAAGTCAAACTATATTCAGATATATGCACCGGACGGAACTTTGGAAGGCTATCTGTCCGCACAAGGGAATATCGTCAAAGAAAAGCAGCCATTCTTCAACGGAGTATATTCCATTCTGGAAGATAAGGACAATAACATTTGGCTGGGTACTAAGGACATCGGTCTTTTCCAATTAAAGAAAACAGGGGCGAACCATTACTCCATCCATCATTTCAAACACCAGTCCAATGACCCTTACAGCCTTAGCAGCAACAGCATCTATGCTATCTATCAGGACAGTCGCAATAATATCTGGGTAGGGTGTTATGGCGGCGGATTAAACCTGTTGACACAAACCAAGGATGGAAAAACATCATTTATCCACAGTAATAATGAATTGAGAAATTATCCCATAGCCTACGGCATGAAAGTGCGGAATATCGCTGAAGCTCCGGGCGGGGTTATCCTTGTGGGAACGACTAACGGACTGCTCACATTCTCTAACAGCTTCGAGCGTTTGGAAGAAATCAAGTTCTACCGGAATATCCGCCGACCGGGAGACAAAAACAGTTTGAGTGCCAATGACATCATGCACATATATACCGATAAGAATAAGACCACCTATATCATCAGCTTTACCGGGGGAGTAAATAAAGTCATATCCGACCAACTGCTCAGCGAGAATATCCAGTTCAAGAACTATGATAAAAACAACGGGCTGGCTTCCGATTTGGCACTCTCGATGATTGAAGATACCCAGAACCAACTATGGGTGGTTTCGGAGATAGCTTTGTCCAAGTTCAATCCTGCCAAAGAGACATTCGAAAACTTTGAGTTGAGTTCAATCTACCAGGAGTTTAATTTCTCGGAAGCGATTCCCGTTATCAATGCCCGCAACCAAATAGTACTAGGAACGGATAAAGGATTCCTCGAAGTCTCCCCGGACAAGATGCACAAGAGCGAATATGTTCCGCCTATTGTATTCACGGGACTAAAAATCCAGGGACATTCTACGGATTATTCTATCGACAACTTAAAAGAGCTGGAACTGAAATCATCGCAACGGAATGTCACTTTCCAGTTTGCCGCGCTCGATTATGTGAATCCCAAAGGAATCTTATATGCCTACCGCCTGCAAGGATTAGAGGACGAGTGGAATGAAGCCGACAATAACCGGTCTGCAAGCTATATCAATTTACCAGCCGGCAAGTACAAACTGCAAATAAAGTCAACGAACAGCGACGGAGTATGGAAAGACAACGTACGTACCCTTCCCATACACGTGCTTCCTACCTTTTGGGAAACCTATTGGGCATGGCTGCTCTATTTCGTCCTGTTCATACTCTTCACAGCCACAATCGTATATGTACTGTTCTACATCTACCGGCTGCGCCACAGAGTCGATATGGAGCAACAATTAGCCAACATCAAATTGCGTTTCTTTACCGACATTTCCCATGAGCTACGTACTCCGCTGACTCTAATCAGCAGTCCTGTAACGGAAGTTCTGGAGAATGAGCCCCTTTCACCTTCCGCACGCGAACATCTTACCTTGGTACATCAGAATACAGAGCGTATGCTCCGGTTGATGAACCAGATACTGGATTTCCGCAAGATTCAGAACCAGAAGATGAAACTACTGATAGAAGAAACGGATTTGATTCCGCTCTTGCAAAAAGTAATGAATAACTTCAAACTGATAGCCGAGGAGAAAAACATAAACTATCAGTTACATTCTTCCATCCCGTCAGCATATAGCTGGGTGGACAGGGACAAATTTGAAAAAATATTCTTCAATCTACTTTCCAATGCATTCAAATATACACCTGCCGACAAATCAATAACAGTCAGCATTGCGGCAAAGGAAAGAACAATAGAGATAGCAGTAGCAGACGAAGGCATCGGCATTGCAGCAGAAAAGCAACATTCACTGTTCCAGCGTTTTGAATCATTAGTAAAACAGAACATCCTGCAACCGTCTTCCGGCATCGGCTTATCCTTAGTAAAAGAAATGGTGGAAATGCATCACGGCACCATCGAAGTAGACAGCCAGCCCGGAATAGGCAGCCGTTTTACTGTCACTTTACCCTTGCAGAAGGAAGTGTTCGAAGAAGACGTACAAGTAGAATTTATCCTGAACGACAGCCAAAGTTCAACGCCTCATCCTGCCGACAGCATGAAAGCACCGGAAGAGACAGAAGAAGAAAATGAAAAAGAGGAACAGGAGCGCAACTCAGAAAACTTCTCCATACTGGTCGTAGAAGACAATGAAGAACTGAAAGCATTTCTGAGGAACATCCTGTCGGAGAACTATACGGTGATAACAGCTTCCAACGGTGAAGAAGGATTGCAACGCGCCGCCGACAACCTGCCCGACCTTATAATCAGCGACGTCATGATGCCCGTCATGGACGGACTTGAGATGATTAGGCAAATCAAAGAGAACAACAACATTTGCCACATTCCCATTATCGTACTTTCCGCCAAGGCATCCCTGGACGACCGCATCGCCGGACTGGAGCAAGGCATAGACGACTATATCACCAAGCCGTTCAGCGCCACCTACTTAAAGACACGCATAGCATCCCTGCTACGCCAACGCAAAGCGTTACAGGAAATCTACATGAACAAGCTGATGGAAGGAAAGAACAATTCTTCCATTGCCGCCGCTCCTGCTACCGGTTCGCTTACCCCTTCTCAGCCGCAAATAACCCCGTACGACGAGCAATTCATGGAGAAAGTGATGGAATTTATGGAAGAACAGATGGATAATGCCGAACTCACCATTGACGAGTTCGCAGAAAAGTTAATGCTCAGCCGTACTATCTTCTACCGGAAACTGAAATCAATCATCGGTCTGACTCCCGTAGACTTTATACGTGAAATACGTATCAAACGTGCCGTCCAGTTAATTGACAGCGGTGAATACAACTTCTCACAAGTAGCCTACATGACAGGTTTCAACGACCCGAAGTATTTCAGCAAATGCTTCAAGAAAGTGATAGGAATCACCCCCTCGGAATATAAGGAAAAGAAAAAGTAAATAAATACTCCTTTTCTACCGGATATTCCCCGAAGAAATAACGAAAAGCCCGTACTATTGCAGTCTCAAATCTAAAAACCAAAAGAAACAGAAAATGAAAAAGCAATGGATTATCGCCTGTCTTACCGGAATATTCATGATGAACGTGCAGGCGCAACAACCAAGCAAGTATCCCTACCAGGACACAAAGCTGACTGCAGAACAACGGGCAGACGACTTACTCCAACGTCTTACACTGGAAGAGAAAGTCGCATTGATGCAGAACAACTCTCCGGCTATCCCCCGCCTCGGCATCAAGCCATACGAATGGTGGAACGAAGCTCTTCACGGAGTAGCCCGTGCCGGACTGGCTACCGTCTTTCCGCAAGCAATAGGTATGGCAGCATCCTTCAATGACGGATTACTATACGAAGTGTTCGACGCCGTATCCGATGAAGCGCGTGCCAAAAACCGCCAATTCAACGAGCGGGGACAGTACAAGCGTTACCAAGGACTGACCATGTGGACTCCCAACGTCAACATCTTCCGCGACCCGCGCTGGGGACGGGGGCAAGAAACATATGGCGAAGACCCTTATCTGAGCGGACGTATGGGAATGGCAGCAGTCAGAGGTCTGCAAGGCCCGGAAAATGCCGAATATGACAAACTCCACGCCTGTGCCAAGCATTTTGCCGTGCATTCCGGCCCCGAATGGAACCGCCACAGCTTCAACGCCGAAAACATCGCTCCGAGAGACTTATGGGAAACCTATCTTCCCGCTTTCAAGGAACTGGTGCAGAAAGCAGGAGTAAAAGAAGTGATGTGTGCCTACAACCGTTTTGAAGGTGAGCCTTGCTGCGGCAGCAATCGCCTGCTCACCCAGATTCTCCGCGACGACTGGGGTTTCGAAGGCATCGTCGTCACCGACTGCGGAGCTATCGGCGACTTTTTCCAGCGCAAAAAACATGAGACGCACCCTAACGCAACACATGCTTCCGCCGATGCCGTACTGAGCGGAACCGACCTCGAATGCGGCGGTCATTTCAAAAGCATAACGGAAGCCGTAGAGAAAGGGCTTATCTCAGAAGAAAAAATCAACGCTTCAGTAAAAAGACTACTGAAAGCCCGTTTCGAACTGGGAGAAATGAACGATACTCATCCCTGGAGTGAAATCCCCTATTCGGTAGTAGACAGTCCCAAGCATAAGGAACTGGCACTGAAGATGGCACACGAAAGTCTGGTACTGCTTCAAAATAAAGGGAACCTGCTCCCTCTGAACCGCGGGATGAAAGTCGCCGTCATCGGCCCGAACGCCAATGATTCAGTGATGCAATGGGGAAACTATAACGGATTTCCATCACATACCGTCACCCTGCTGGAAGGCATACGCGCCAAACTTCCCGAAGCACAAATAGTCTACGAGCCTGTCTGCGGATATACAAACGATACCACCCTGCACAGCCTGTTCAACCAATGCAGCATAAACGGCAAAGCAGGGTTCGACGCCACTTACTGGAACAACCGCGAATATAAAGGCGAAATAGCCGCCACCGACCAACTGTCCACTCCTTTCCATTTCAGCGCAGAGGGTTCCACCGTGTTCGCTCCGGGCGTGAGACTGAAGAATTTCACCGCTATCTACCGCACTACTTTCCGTCCTACAGACTCCGGTGCGGCAACTTTCCGAATCATGAGCAATGGCGGACTCACCATATTCATCAACGGAAAACAAGTAGCCGAAGGAACGAACATCAAAAATCCCGCCAACCTGTATTCGTTCAATTACGAAGCCGGCAAGAGCTACGACATCGAGCTGCATTTCATTCAGGTGAAAGATAACCCTTCGCTCAACTTCGACCTTGCCCGTCTGACTCCTATGGATACACAGGACATCATCAACAAATTGAAAGATACGGATGTCGTTATCTTCGCCGGTGGCATCTCTCCCCTGCTGGAAGGCGAATCCATGAGAGTGTCCGACCCCGGATTCAAAGGTGGCGACCGCACGGAAATCGAACTGCCCGCTATCCAGCGCGAAGTTCTGGCTCTTTTGAAGAAGAACGGTAAAAAGACAGTATTCGTCAACTTTTCCGGCTCGGCAATGGCAATCGTACCCGAGACACAGAATTGCGACGCTATCCTGCAAGCATGGTATCCCGGACAGGCAGGCGGAACAGCCGTTGCTGACGTACTCTTCGGAGACTATAATCCTGCCGGACGTTTGCCCGTCACCTTCTACAAGAATATGCAGCAACTACCGGATTATGAGGACTATTCGATGAAAGGGCGCACCTACCGTTTTATGCGTGAAACTCCCCTGTATCCTTTCGGCTACGGATTAAGTTACACCCGCTTCTCTTATGGAAAAGGTAAACTGAACCAGTCGAAGCTACGCAAAGGTGAAAAAGTTATCCTCACCATTCCGGTTAGTAACATCGGGCAGAGAGACGGTGAAGAAGTTGTGCAAGTATATATTTCGCGTCCCGATGATAAGGGGGGCCCGCAAAAGACACTTCGCGGCTTTAAACGGGTCAACATAGCCAAAGGCAAGACCGAAAATATAACAATCGAGCTTCCCTACGAATCATTCGAATGGTTTGATACCGTCACCAATACGATGCATCCTTTGACCGGAACATACAAGGTGCTTTATGGAAGCAGTTCAGCCGACGATTTGCAATCACTCCCTATAAAGATTTTATAATTTTACCCTCATGCCCTCATAAGCTACTTCAATCCCTTTATTCATCGGGGTTGTAGCTATGAGGGTAAACTATTATAGCACCCTGATAGTAAAAGTTACCCTCATACACAAAAATTACCATACCCAGAACTCTATCATCTGATTTACAGGGTATTAATAGTTATCATGCCAAGTATTAACACTCTACATCCCAACTATTAATAGTTGAGAAATCAGGTATTAATAGCTGATAAATGATGCAATACTACCCAATAAATGATTCAGCATTACTTGAAATAATAGATAAAATAGCCTGCAACTCTAAAGCAAAAAGTACATCTTATAGGATGACGACTTGTTTGCTATAGGGCGACAATCTGTTTCATGCTTTGAAACAATGTGTTCAGAGCCTTGAAACAAAGTGTTTCACCCTATTAAACAGTTTGTTTCAAGTGCTTGAAACAAATTTAATCTACCGCCAATTTAATTGTTTGTACTCCAAAAATATCTATATTTACAATTATGGCGAAAATTAACCGCCGTGAAATTAACCGCCGTTATTTTTAGGAGACACCATTGCAAATAGCTGACTATTAAAGTAGTTCACAGGCTTGTTGTTGATACTTCGTCTCTTCGCAAAACTAAGATTGTCGAATCTTTAATCCATTTGAGAAATTCATCAAAGCAAGAGTATATAAAACCATACGGTAACTTAATGTCGAGATACTTATCATTCCCATCTTCTTTAGATAATAACCATTCATATCCATCTCCTTCTAACAGAAACACAAAAAAACCTTGAAAACATTCTCCATATTGTGATAATATATCAAGATTTTTAAGTGCTACATTCTCTGCCGGACTTATGTCGTGGTCATTGTGATTATCAAACCATATGCTATTTATTAGATTATCTGTTATTTGTTTAGCTGATAGTCTATTCGGAGTAATATAGCGTTGTCCTTTTAACTCTGCAATTTTGGTTATACGGTCTAATTCTGCTGATAAAACCGCAGTTTGTTCTTTATCTCCAACCATATTATTCTCTATCCATAAACAGTAGTTTATGAATATGTACCCTTCATCGCGCTGCCATAGTTCAGCTTCTATCGCAAACTTATCTTTATCTCCAAAAAGATTCATATGTTTTTTATTCATACATATATTTTTATTCCACTGACTGATAACGTTCAACAATGTTCCACTTTGTAATACAGTTTATTCGCTTATTATCGGTATCTTTTTATTCGTTATCAGATTCAATATAATTTCGTTCCCATTCATCTTCAATAGATTTTCGATGAGCTTCTTCTCCGTAGTCCAAATCAAAAACTTCATTCAAAGTTGCATCTTTTAGAATTAATTCTTTCAGAGCTACTAATTTAATATCTTTCCCGGTCTGCTCTCCAGTTAAAAACTGCCAGTCCCCGTCAGAATCATGAACCACATTTAATATCGGCTTACTTTCTTCCAACCATTGTTTGGTTGTAAAGACACCTAAATTTTCACTCTCAAAAAACTTAAAATCATAGTTCCTGTCCAATAGCGGTTGTTTAAATTTGAGATTACTATCGAAATTTTCATCCCACGGAAAACAACCGTTCTTATCAGTCCAGATAAATTCTAAAACAGGAAATACGAAGTTATAATAATCAAGAGCGAATCCAACATAATCATTCAAACTCCGTTTATCTACTTGCAGAAAATAATTACTTCCATTCTCCAGAAAATCGCAATACAATTCGTTTGGCTGTACGATATTTCCATTTAGTACAAATTTACCAACTTCATTTACAATTGAATGAAGTATATCTATCGAGAGTCCGAAAACAATTATTTCCGGGTGTTTACACGTTTTCCATAATCCAATACTATACGCAAATGAAGGAAGATAATCCGTTGCTTCAATCAGAATGACCGAAAAACCATATTTATCAATATCCGAATTTATTTTTTCAAACTCTTTCATATCATTATTATTTTACGTTATACTACATTTTGCAATTTATCGAAATTAAGATAAATAGCCTTGCCTAGAAAATCGTCAAAAGAAGGTGCTATGTACTTGATAGAAGCCATATCTAAATCTCCCAAATCCACCCTATATATACTATTGTCAGGCAGATAAAAAATATATCCAATATCACCATCCATGCCAAATACTCTTTTTGAAGATATTTTTGTATTCCATAGTCATGATTGTAAGCAATAATATCTTCAATAGCCCATATATAAATGTAGTTATCTCCTAACTTACCCTCACCACCATTGCTCCATAACAAAAAACTTTTGTACTGTTTTGGCAAGGTTGTATTTAGCTGCTTTTCTACATCTTCAATAAACGCAGTATTTGCACCATCCTTTTTATACCATTTACTTTCTATTACTTCCATATTGTTTTTATTTCCAGTTCTAATGTTTAGTGACTAATCGACCTTTCAGGGCAGTTTATACCTATTGTTAGTAATCTATTTCACTTCCACTTAATAATGTAATATTTCCCAGTCTTTTATATTCTCTTTCTAAATCTTCTTTTGTGAATAGATAATAGTTATCCTCAAATCTTGGCAAATCATATCCCTTTACAAAAGACAAGAAAGAAAATATCTTTTCATCGACTTCTATACCATGTTTATCATTATCATCCAAAATTTGTAATAGACCATCAGCTTTCACAGAAATTGCATTTCTGACACCTTCTGAGTTATATTCTTCGTTATCAGGTAACGCTTTTAGAACTTGATAAAAATTTGTTATTTGCTGTTTGAGTTTCATTCTTAATGGTTTAAATGATTGGTAATGGGTTGGTGAGAAACTGCATTTAGCTGTTAAGATGATTGTTACCAATGTTTTGTTTGGGGAAATAATATAGGCTATCAACTTTGTTTTCAAAGAAATACAACTCTATATTGCCAATTCTTACAGTTTGTTAGCAACCTATATTTATCCCTCTAATCCATTACATTCACATTCAATTTTATCGTTTTTCATTATTAAGTTATACCATATGACATGACCTGCATAGTAATCAGGAACACAGTTTATATACATATCTATATCTGTTATTCCTTCTTCAATAGAAAAAACGATAGATTGTACTCTTAAACTATTACAAAAATCGGTTTGGGTTATAGGTAAAAATACTTTCTCTTTATCTATTGTCAAATAACAATCTTTTTCATCTATTACTTTAGAGTCTTCGTCTTTCATCCATTCTTCTGCAAGTAATATCATTCCTTCCTCTATTGCTGCTTCAGAACAGGATTCCCTGTTATTATTTACCCATAATAAAACAGCTTTAATGATAGGCAAGATAGATACATTGTCTATTTCTTGTTTACTCAATATTTTAATACGGGTTTGACTATTCCATATTGAAACATGGAATAAAGAACTGAACGGTTTATTACCTTGCAAAAAATCTTTTTCGGTTAGTTTTTCTATTTCTATTACCATTTTATTTTCATTTTATGGATTGATAATTGTTTGCAGCTAATCTCCTATTTAAGACGATTGAAGTATGTGTGTACACCGATATTTTCCTTCTGAATTATCCTATTCCACAAAAGATTGTACCATGCTTTCGTAGAGTTGTTCACGCAACTGACTCAGTTTATTATTTTCATCTATGCAAATGACCCCATTTCTCACTAAAACCAAATCATTAAATGACCCCATTCCGCCAAATAGACTTTTAATTTTTCTTAGCCAATCCCATCGGGAAGAATAATTGTCTGCATACAACCTTTTGAGATTAGAAGCCCAGCCATGTTCACCTGCAATTTCTAATAATTCTATTATTTCTAAAAGAATTTCTCTTATTTCTTTTTCCATCTTTCCTTATTTAATTTGATAGTGTTATGCCAACAGCAGTCATTTACACTGTTATATTTCTAAGTATTTGTATTGTTATGTGCTTGTTACAACTACCTATATTTGCAAATATAGGGATTGTTTTTATACTATTACATGACAACCTAAATAGTTTTGGTGATTTTGCTTTTTCATATCTTGCATATCCTGCCATAAAAAGATAAAAGGGAGATATCAGGTCATCACACCCAAATCCCCCTTTACTAACTATCCGACTGGCTATTAGTTCTTTGTAAGCAGCCGTTTTTCTGAAATTGTTCCGTATTCTTCGCCGTTGATAGTAATGCCTGTTGCATTCTCTATCTGTATCATCGAATCGTCGGGAGTTTCTATATCCACATTCTCTATATTAATCTTTGCGACTTTGTTAATCACAATGCCTTGCTTCGCACCCGTCACCACCATGTTCTTTATGGATATGTTCTCAATCGGCATTTCGGGAAGTCCGTTCAGATACACTGCCCGTCCGGCTCCCTTGCAGAACACGTCCGAGATATGTATGTTTCTGAATGCCGGAGTTTCTTCGGTAACATCCGGCACAGGCTCACCCGGAGCACCTTTGACAGCATAATACAAGTCGGCAATCAAGGCATCATTCGGGATGTCTATCATATTAATATTGTTGATATAGATATTCTCCACAACACCGCCACGCCCGCGCGCACTCTTGAACCGCAACCCGACATCCGTGCCGATAAAAGAACATTCGGATACATATACGTTCTTCACGCCGCCGGACATTTCGCTGCCAATAACGAATCCGCCATGACCGTGCAGCACCGTATTGTTTCTCACAATCACATTTTCGCAAGGCTCCCCACGTCTGCGCCCGTCTTTATCCTTTCCCGATTTCAGACAGATTGCATCATCGCCCGCGTCGAAGAAACAGTTCGTTATCAGCACGTTCTTACAGGATTCCACATCCAGCGCATCCCCATTCTGCGAATACCAGGGATTGAATACCTTTACATCATTCAACGTCAGGGATTCGCATGACAAAGGATGGAGACACCAACTCGGAGAATTCTTGAACGTCACACCTTCCAAAAGTATTTTCTTACTCTTCACGACACTCAGCAGAACCGGGCGCAACCAGCTTTTCATTTCTTCCCACTCTTCAATACCGATGTCCGGACGCTTGTTTCCCCAGTCCGCCATAAGCACAGATGCTTTCAAAGCTCCTTCGTTGGGATACCACACCTTGCCGCTTTCGTCCACCTTCCCACCGGATTTCAACAGCTTGTTCCACTGCCCTTCCGTCATTTTGCTTTTCTTTACGGGACGCCACTTGTCACCCGCACCGTCGAAAACGCCATGACCGGTAATGGCTATGTTCTCTGCGTTCACTGCCGAGATAGGCGATTGGCAACGTTTGGTATCCAGCCCTTCAAACGAGGTGGTGATTATCGGATATAAGGAAGTATCTCCGCTAAATACTACAAGGGCATTATTTTCCGCATGCAGGTTGACATTGCTGAGAAGTACGACAGGCCCCGTCAGCCACAGCCCTTCCGGGATAACCACCCGACCGCCGCCTTTGTCGTGCACGGCTTTGATAGCATTATTTATCGCTTCCGTATTCAGCGTCACGCCATCGCTCTTCGCACCGAAATCACATATATTCACTTGATAATCAGGAAAAGCAGGACGTTCCACGACAGGCATGGAGAAAGGCAGGTCGGCATATATAGCTTTCAAGTCCTGCCCTGTCCCTGCCGCCTGCGGGGCGGGATGCTGGCAAGCGCAAAGGACGCTTAGGATGGCTGGTACAAGACCAGCCATTTGAATCAATCTATTCATATCTTTTTTACCTTAATATATTGAACTATTTGAACCAGTCGGCATCGGTATATCCGTCCCAACTCATAATGGTTTTGCGTGTACCAAAGTATTGATTGTACTGTTCGCCACTGAGTTGCAGCACTGTGTTGCGTACCGCTGCCGGAATAGATTCGTAGAGGTTGGCTCCCGATTCCGTCTTGCAGTTGTAAAGTTTGCAACCGGTGGCGACAGTAGGCACTGCCGGAGTAAGCGGCTTGTTTTCACCCACAAAGTTGGCACCATATATATCGGCAAACGTACAATTCAAGAAAGTGAGGTTATCCGGTTCGTACTGATAAATCAGGGTAGAACTGGTGACACCTGCGCCCACCGTGAAGCGGCTGTTCAGGAATACATAGCCCAAGTAGCCCTCTCTGACGCGTGCCTGCATTACGGCACGTGTGCCGGTAGGCGCATGGAGCTGGCAGTCTTCAAACAATACTACCTTGCCCGAACCCCAGATAAAGTCGGTAGCTCCGGCTATGAAACAATCTTTGAACCAGTTGTAGCCACCACCCGGAAGCAGGGTATCCTGAAAACTCAACACACGGCAATTAATGAAAGCAGCCGACTTGTTGTTGATATAAAGCGCTTCCGCCTGACCATTCTTGCCCAATGTCCATCCATAAGCATTCTCTATCGTCACATTCTCGAAGCGAATCTTGTCGGAATTTCCATCGAGCATCATCATCGAACGGCCGCCGGACTTGGAAATTACAGTACCGACCGGGGCAAACTGGTCGATGTTGATTCCCGCACCTATGCCGCCGTTGATGTCATTGCTGTTATCGTATTGGATATTGACAGCCGTATTGTCGCTCACATTCCCTTTCACAGTGATATTGGTCTGGTCGCGCAAGTAGATGATTTCCTGATAGATGCCATTATCCATTTGGAAAGTTTTGGAAGCATTCAGGTCGATGTGCGTCGCACAGAAATCAATAGCACCTTGCAAGGTATAGAAGTCAGCGTTGGGGTCGGTATGGCTAATCTTCAGTTCATAATTAGGTCCTGCCGGCATCGGTGCGGGCTTGGTCTTGAAAGTCCATGCACGACCGTATATTCCACGGAAGTCCGTCTGCTTCACGGCAGCCTGGTCTATCGTCACATAATATTCGGTATCATATTGCAGACGTTGTTGGTGAGGCTTGATAATGAAATCGTTGCCTTCCACCCTCACAGGATAATAGTTGACGACACGGCGACTGACGGAAGAACCCGTGGGCGTAATGCCAATAATATCCATCCATGTATTCAACTGAGTTACACCATCAACAATGGATACCCTGCGGTCGGACAGACTGATTTCGTCTACCTGTTTATGGTCGCTCATGCGATAGATACGGATACAACCGCTCGTGCCGAGTTCGGGTGCTGTCCCTTCAAACGAGATTTTCAGTTCGGTATCCGCAAATGCTTGCTGTGTGCCGTCGGCAGGGGTCAGGTTATATCCGGCGACAGGGGTCTTATCACCGTCGGCCGTGCCGTCTTCGTTGCTTCCGTCTTCCCAGGGAGCTGAGGAGTTTCCGGCATCCACACTTTCGAGACGCCCCATTTCTACAAAGCCGCTATCGTCAATGTAGAGCGCAAAGGTATAGCTGTAACCTTTGTGAAATTGCGGAAGGGAGATGTCCAGATTAGTAAATATCCACTCCTTTTCTCTGTCATCCAACACAAAAGAAACTTTGTAGCTATCCTTCAGTGATGAAGGAAGAACGATGGCTTCGTAGAAGCCGGTTGTGCCATTGTGATAAGGGGTGATGGTGGCAACAGAGCTTTCGTCAACCGTCAGTACGTCGGTCTGTACATTGAACGAAGCTGCGGTTTGCATCCCTTCAATCCTCACATCACTTACTTCCAACGGTTCTTTCTCCATATTCACGAATTTCAGAATCACTTTAGACAGGCGATGCGTAAAGTTCAGCGAGATATGGGGAGCAGTCTCTTCGGAGTAAGTATAGTCCTCGTTCGTGGCAGCATATAGCAGGTCGCAGGCTGTACTGCCCTCTCCTTGTGCCGCCAATTGCACGGGATAGTCAAAATTACGCATATCGGCAGTGTACGGATAATATGCCACGAACTTCACCGGCACTCCGTCGTTTTGTACCTTGAGCGGTGCGGAAGAAGTAAAAGAAACCGATGCTCCCTCTTCCGAGCAGACATAGGGTACGTTCACTGTTTCTATGGCAGGTTCAAGCGTTTTCGCATCCAACACGTATGTCCCAATCTTATCACCCTCGTTCCACGATGAACCGTCTTGGGTGACACGGGTTGAGAAAGCTGTGAGGTCTACACCGAATGTAACCTCGCCCGTAGCAGAGGGTTGTTTGGTGCCCGTTTCCTGCTCGTCGTCCGAGCAAGAAAGGCAAAACAAACTACCTGCCAACAAAGGGTATATTAATGAATGAAATAATTTCATAACCGGATTGTTTAATCAGTATTACAATAATGTCTCAAAAGGTTACCGGGCATTCTTGTACCAACGCGGGTCGCCTGCCTGTGCGTCAATCTTAAGTTTGAAGTTACCGCTTGCAGCGTCTTCAAAGAGTTCGGAGACGGTCATCGAGGTACTTACCCAAGCATTAGGGAAGGCATTCGTATCTATCGGGTTCCCGTGTACATTCACTACTGCATATTTTCCATCTTCGGAAGCTGCCGCATAGTTGCCGGAAAACTCTTGCACATTCATCTTATACCCGATATTAGGATTCCTATCTACGAAACAAGCCGAAACATTATTCTTGTAGTATAAATTACCATTGTTATATCTGCTTTCAAAAGGAGTTGCAGTCAAACCGACCAAGGTACAGTTCTCCACAGTTACGGCTACATTATTCGCATCTTTTACGTAAACAGCACGCTCTGTCATATTGTAAAGTGTAGAATTGGTGATAGTGATTGCTTTAGAACCATAATAGTTGAATACGCTTTTCATATTTACAAACTGGCAGTCGTCGATGAGTACAGCGGAAAGCAGGTTTTGTGCTCCATTATCTCCATCCGGCCAGTCGCAAACAGTCTTCATCGTAGAGAAGTTGCACTTCTTCAACTCTATGACAGCATCAGCCGAGAGTTGAGCCGTTTCATTGTTTGTCAATAAGGCGGTTGAGTTATCACCTGTAATATCCAGATTATTCAATGCAATCTTTTGAAGTTTATTATATTGGATTTGTTTCAGATTCACTTTCACCTGTTCTTCGGTATCACCAATCAGCAACAACTCTGTCACAGCTTCGGGCACTACGATTGCATCGCTAAAGGTATAACCTTCCGCATTGGCAGCAAACACTAACGCAGCCTTGCCGGAAGCACCGGACAATACTGTCGACAAGTCTGTTTCCGCAGTAACCGCTTTCTGAGCATAGTCGGCAGGGATAGCTTCATTCTCGGATACTTTGTCACCGTCGCCGTCTTCGCTTCCACCATCACCCCAAGGAGTGTTGCCACCATTACCGCCACCGATTTCTCCGCTAGTTTCCTTACCCACATTGATATTGAAAGTGTATTCATTGCCAGCTATAAACTTATCTATCCGGCTGCCTTCGGGCACGGTGTACTGATACTTGCCGCCGTCTGCCATAATGGTAAGAGACAGTTTGTTTACCAGTTCTTCGGCAGGCAGCATGATACCGATAAATGACTTATCGCCTGTTTTCTGCAAATCAATAGACTTCTGTGTATCCATATTGCCCAACGTACCGTCTATCAGGTTGAAAGTGGCAGTCGTATTCATACCGCCTACTGTTACGCTTGTCACACTCGATACATTCTCATTCGTTATATTTACACGCAAAAGCACCAACTGATGATGGAAAGTAAACGCCAGTCCACCCGCCAACAGGGATTCCGTAGATTGGTTGGCAGCCTTTGCCCACATTAAATCGTGGGCAGAGACACCGTCGGACTGGTCGCTCAGGTCTACTTTATAAAGCGCTGCCGTGACATCAATCACATTCGCAGCCGTATTATAGGGATAATAAGCTACGAAGTTGGTAGGCATATCATAGATAGCTATTCCCGGATTGGACGAGAAATTCACGGTACGTCCTTCGCCCACTGTGGCATATTTTACATTAAGGGCATCGTTCAATACATTCTTGTCTTCCGTGTCGAACATATATATACCTATGGCATCACCACTCTCCCACTCACTGGTTTCGCTATTCAACCGTGTAGAGAAACGGTCGTTGCCCGAACTGATAGAACTAAGTCTTTTCTGACCGTCGCCATCCGTAAAAGAACTCTCATTAACTTCGCTACATGCTACCGCCATAGTGCCGGCAACGGCTAAAAGAACAAATGTTTTCAGATTCATACTATTATATTTTAGTGTATTCCTAATCATGTTATTTCATTATATCTATTTATTTTTTTAAGGTAACCAACGCGTATCTCCTGCACGGCTGCTTACTATCGGAGAAGAACTGTCCTTAATCGTCAAGTCTCCATTAGCAGGGTCGGCAAAGAGTTCGTCTGCCGTAACTTCAAGGTCGGTTGCACTCATCTTACTGCCACCCAACGCATAATCTGCTGTGGTATAGTTGTCAGAGAACGTGGTAGTGGTATTCGCACCGATAGCATACAGGTCGCCACAAGGAGACGCCAGCAAAATACCCTGCAATACCAATTCGGAGCCTACGGCGGATTCGATGTTAATCAGACGTTGGTTGCGGCTGTAATTGTAGATAGTCACATTCTTATACTCCAAGTGGATAGGCTTATCCATATAAGGTGCATAGAAGAGATTACCCCAACCATACCCGCTGGTTCCGTCATTATCATTGCTGAACGTACAGTTGCGGAAGATAGCACGGTCAAACTGGTCATGAGATACTCCATTGGTTTTGTCAAAGGACTGAAGATTAATCATACCAAATGCACTGGTTTGCCATCCGCAACCTTCAAAACGGCATCCTTCCATCTCAAAGTTCATAACGTACTTGGCATTAGCTTCTTTATGACGCCAAAAACCACGACGCAGACTTATGAAGTCACAATTTACAAAGCTGACATTCTCTATTGTATATGTACTACCAGCATTCATAAAGTAATTATTGTTTGCTTCATGCCGGAACTCGATATTATCAAATTCGAGACTAGCGATATAAGAACCGGCTGCAACGTCCCAACTGCCTTCTAAAATAACCACAGGCTTAACCCCATCGCGACTACCCGCCAAGCGGAAGCCTTTCATCAGGGCAAACGGAGTGACACGGTAGGAAGAACCTGCCGGCAGGTAATATTCCGTACCTTCGGGCACTTCAGGGTCAATGTCGTTATTCAGCAACATGGCGGACAAGTCATCATCCAAACCTACCTGTATAGACATGGCCGACGGCCCGGCTGTGCGGAACGTCACCTGATTGTAGGGCTTGTCATACTTACGCGGTTTGCCGGTGTCATACAGATTGACGGCATACAGCGTGTTTTTGGTCAAGCCGTCCACTTCGGCATATCCCTGCATCATCTCTTCAATAGTGAGGTAGCGGCTGACGCCGGGCAGTGTGGTATCCATCATAGGCATGATACTGATACTATCCACCGGATTCTGTTTATTGTCTTTCTTCCAGCGAATCACAGCCGATGATTCCGTAATCTCAGTTTTGGAAACATCTTCCACCAACTTGGCATACTCTGGACGCGCTTCGGTAGAGGCGCTGACGTAGCTCCACTGCGAGTTGTTGGTAGCTTTGGGAGCATTGCTGCGCACACGGATATAGAAAGTCGTCCCGTAAGGAATATCATCGACGAACACGTAAGGTTCGGTCGTCTCTATCTCCATAAACAGACTATTGTAATATTGGTCTTGATGAAGCTCCACCGTATAAGAGGTGGCTTCGTTCACTTTATACCATACCATTGTCACCGAGTTTCCTTTCACTTCCGGTTTCTCCAATACAAACCGGGGTTGGAAGAGGTCGTCCACTTTAGTATATTTATCATCTTCCTCGCAGCCCACAAGCAGAGTACCGCACAATAGGGCGGGCAGCATAGCCGTTGCAAGTCTTTGTAATAACTTTATCATAACGTTTTGTCTTTTTACTGATTTAGTATCCATAATAGTTCCGAATCAATCCGCGGTGGTCCGTTATGACCTTTGAAGGATAAGGACACAGGTATCTCACAGGGTCGGTAGGTTTCACCGATTTATCATTGTTCTTGTTGATAAATCCACGGAAGCTCCAGGAAATGGCGTCCAGCGTTTCGTAAACCTGTGTTTCCTTATTCAATACCAACCATCCCAACGCATATTCCAATACCGTATATCCGGCAGGACGCCCCACACCGGGCCCGTATTCATCAATACCTACAATATCCAATATCTTTCTATCGGGATGTTCGGGGTCTGCCACCTGCTTGTAGTAGATATTGGCTGGCACTTTCTCTATACCCGGCACATAAGTCCCGTTTGCCACCAGTCCCCAATTACTCATCTCGTTATAAAGGTTATAAATCACTTCACCGTACTTGTTCCAACGTGCGAGGTCGTACTTGCGGATACCTTCTCCGCCAAACTCCCACTTGCGCTCGTCCATGATAGCCTGGAAGAAATCCGCTTCATTGGTCAGCCTTTCCACATAACTCTCTACCTTATCCGTCCATTGAGCCGCATCGAAAGCACGGCGGCGGACACGCTTCAACGCTTCTTTGGCATCATCGCGCGGTCCGTAGAGTTCGTTTACAGCCTCAGCGTACATCAGCAGTACATCGGCAAAGCGCATACGCACGCTATTGATTCCCGTATTGGAACCACTGGAAGCACCCAGCGGGGATTGCATATAGAGCTTTGACCATTTCCCGGCTCCCATGCCGGCTACGCCCATATCAATCTCCTGATTCAAGTCTTTATCATATTTATAAGGCACGCA
The DNA here is from genome assembly GCF_012113595.1 of Bacteroides faecium. NCBI lineage: Bacteria > Pseudomonadati > Bacteroidota > Bacteroidia > Bacteroidales > Bacteroidaceae > Bacteroides > Bacteroides faecium. Next base: position 2,903,269 of record NZ_CP050831.1, on the reverse strand, counting down.
AGTCATGTCGCGGCGCAGGTCGTCCTTATCAAATGAATAGATGTAAGTTCCGCAGAAAGTCACATAGTTGCGGGCACTGCCATAGGCATGCTTGCCTTCCGCAATAGTGACACCGATATTATAGCCGTAACGGCTGGTGACGCTCTTCAACATCGGAACGGCGAACAGTACATCATCATTGTTGGCTGTTTTCCAGTTACACTCGTTCACCCATAAATTTTCAAAACTTTGGGTAAAGTCATGCTTGCCCTCTTTAATCACTTTGCCCAGATAGGTGACGGCAATCCCGTAGTAGTGTTCAAAGTTATCGCCACGTTCCATGTAGCCCACATGAGTCACATCATCCTTGTCGGCACGAAGCGTCCAACCGCCACGATAAAGAGCGAGTTGCCCGATAAGCGCCTGACAATATTCACGGGAAGCACGTTCCACGCCATAATCCAAATCAGCGGCATATTTCATCATCGGCTCTACGGCTATCAAGTCGTTTATCAGATATTCTAAAATAACATTGCGGTCGGTAGTGCCCAGACTGAAAAAGTCGTCGGTAGATTCTGTAGGCTCCGTGACAAACACCACGTCGCCCCATGTGCGAATCAAGTCCAGATAGAGCATGGCACGAAGTGTCTTCACTTCCCCGTACATCTGCTGTGTCTCCGTAGGAGCTACACCACTGGTTATTTGGGTATCAAACAACGGTGACTCCTGCACAGCCTGCAAAAAGTCGTTGGCATAGTTGATGGCGTAATATAAATTGTTCCAGGTATTGTTCAACACCGCCCATGTGGGACGGGAGTCAAAGCAGCCGATATCAGAACCGTTGGTATTGACCGTGTTGTTCTTGAAAGAGCTCATCTCCACATCGGTATTCGTATTCAAGCCACTGGCAAGATTGCTTCCGTACAATCCGTCTTCCGTCATGGAAGAGTAGATGCGCGTCATCAACGCTTTCATCTCCGATTCGCTGGAGAATACGTACTCGGGAGTAAAGCCGGAAGCCGGCTGCACGTCCAGGAAATCATCGCAAGATGCCAGGGAAAACAGGGTTCCGGCAATGAGTGAGTATATCAGTTTCTTATTCATAGTTCTTCTTTTTATAGATTTCAATTAAAAAGTCAACTGTGCGCCGAAGGTATAAGTGCGGCTGCGCGGATAACGGTTGTAGTCAATATTCGGTGTCAGACCGGTGGCGATGTTCACTTCGGGGTCATAGCCGCTATATCCGGTAAGGACAAACAGGTTGTTGCCCGATACGTAGAAACGCACTTTGTTCAGACCTACTTTCCTCGTCAATGCAACAGGCAAAGTATAGCCGAAGGTAGCCGAATTAAGGCGCAGGAACGAACCGTCTTCCACGGCATACGACATACTGATAGGTCGTCCGATAGAAGTAGGATTCCACATCGTAGCATCCTTATTGAACTCTGCCAGCACTTCCGGCTGGTAACGAATTTCGTTCCCCATATCGTCGAAGTTGCGCCAGCGTTTGTTAGAAGCTATATCCATCAGGAAGTTGTTTTCCTTATTGTCCGCCCAGGTAGTCAGCATGATTTTGTTGGCATTCAATACGTCGAAATCATACATGAAGCTGAAGAACACATTCATATCAAATCCTTTGTAAGTAGCGTTCAGACCAAAACCGCCCGAGAACTTCGGAGTAGTGTTACCAATAACGGTACGGTCGGCTTCCGTCAACTGATAAGGATTGGTGCTGTTGGGGTCTACCGGAGTCAGTTTCTTGAACTTGGCATTACCGGGACGCGGAGTGTCGGACAACGGACTTGAATCGACCACACCCTCTTTCAGTTTCCATGTACGGGCTTGCGCATCGAAAGATACAAAGTCGTCTACGGTATAAAAGCCGTCGTTCACGTATCCGTAAATCAGACCACTTGTACCGCCTACATAGGCACGGTAGTCGTCGGAATTCACAACGTCGTTTCTCCAGCCCGAAGTAAGTATCCATTCCTTTTCGCCGCTTGCCAGCTTATCAATCTTGTTTTTGTTGTGACCGATATTGAAGGTAGCGTTCAGCGAGAAGTCTTTCGTCTCTACCAGCCAGGCATTCAACTGGAGTTCGATACCGCGGTTCGATGTCTGTCCGACGTTGGTCATCAGTTTGGTATAGCCTGTGTAACCGGGAATGTCCGAAGGCACTAACAGGTCTTTTACCGTATTCCAGTAGTATTCGATAGTACCGCTGAGACGTTCTTTGAAGAAGCCGAAGTCAAGACCGATATTGCGTGTAATGGTCTTTTCCCACTTCACATCGGGATTGTACACATATTTGGTGTTATAGAATGTGTAGTAGTAATGGCTTGTTTCACCCCACCCTGCCGGACGGTTATTGTTGGCACGATACAATTTCTGATAAAGGTCGGTATCAATACGGTCGTTACCGGAAATACCGTAACTGAATCTCAGTTTCAAGTTGGACACTACACGACTATCTTTCAGGAAATCTTCGTTGGACATACGCCATGCCAATGCCCCTGCCGGGAAGAATCCCCAACGGTTGCCGGACGCGAACTTGGAAGAACCGTCGGCACGCAACGTCACCGTAGCCAAGTATTTATCATTATAACCATAGTTGATACGACCGAAGAAAGAGGATATGCGTGAAGGAGAATCGGATGACGAGGTATTCTGATAAGCAGTACCCAGTGACAGATTATCAAATGCTTTTTCCGCCGTGATAGTTTCAGGAAGATAACGGGTAGAGAAAGTCTTGGTGGTCGTTTGGTTATGCTTGATTTCCTGCCCCATCATCAGGTCAATGTTATGTACATCTTTCAACATGAAGTTGTAACTCCACACATTGGTAAGCTGCCACTTGGTGCCTTGCTTCATACTCCATTCAGCCATAGGCTGGTTGTTGTTATTGCGGGCATTACTAGTACCCATGCCCCAGAAGCGGCGTTGCTCTTCCGAATTGTTCTCAAAACCGAACTCGGTGCGAAAAGTCATACCTTTTATAATGTCCCATTTAACGGCACCCATCGTATTGAGAGACTTGTTGATTCTCTTTTTATAGTTTTTTTCCGATTCTTCTATCGGATTGAAACGGGTTACTTCGTCCAGTTGGTCGGGGTCAAAATAGGTATCGTCTTCAGGAAGCGTCATATATTCGTCCAGCCCGGTGGTAGGTCTTTCGCGCAAGGCTGTCAGCAAGCTGACGCCTTCCGTTCCCGAACCGTCCACTTCCTTGTGCAACAAACGTGTGCGATATTCCAGGGTCAAGAATTTGAAAGGTTTGAAGTTGAAAGAAGCATTCATATTATTTTGCTTCAAGCCATTGCCTACCATCACGCTCGGCTGGTCTTGATGGATAAAGGAAAGTTTGTATTTGGCTTTCTCCGTACCGCCGTTCACGCTAAGGTCTACATACTTCGCCACCGGATTGGAGCCGAACACTTCGTCCTGCCAATCGGTTCCGGGGTTGCCCTGATAGATGTAGTGCTCGTAAGCACGTCCGTATTTATTATTAAAATCCGTAGGGTTAGAACTTTTCTGGCGGGCGTTTTCATATTGCATCAGCACAAATTCGTAAGGATCCATCACGTCGAGCTTTTTAGACAACTCTTTGGTCTGTACGTAAGTGTTCAGATTGATAACGACCCGCCCTTCGGTGGGACGCTTGGTCGTTACCAGGATTACACCGTTAGCGCCACGCGCACCATAGATAGCGGTAGAAGCCGCGTCTTTCAATACCTCGATAGACTCGATATCGGTAGGGGGAACATCATTCAAACTGCTTACTTCGAATCCGTCCAGTATGATAAGCGGGCTGTTATCTTGTGTGATAGAACCGCCGCCACGTACCAGAATCTTGATTTCAGCATCGGGAGAACCGTCTACAGTGGTCACCTGCACGCCCGGCAACTTACCGACGATAGCTTCGCCGACAGAAGTGGTCTGTACTTTCTCCAGTATCTTGCCGGATACGCTGGCAATAGAACCGGTCAGGTTACCTCTTTTCTGTGTACCGTAACCGATAACCACCACATCGTCCAACATGCCGACTGCTTCTTTCATATGAATATTAATGTTCGAGGTACGTCCCTTCAACGGTTCCTTTGCCTCTTCCATACCTACATAGCGAACTATCAACACGGCTTTGGCTACATTGGGCACACTAACCAATGTAAATTTACCATCCAAATCGGTTGTGGCACCTATCGAAGTGCCTTGCACCGTCACTGTGGCACCAATCACCGGCCCCATGTCATCGGTCACCGTACCGGTCACGGTAACATTCTGTGCCATAGCACCCACCGCTACCCACAGCAGGATAAATATGTTTATGATTATTTTATTCATCATTCTATGCTTTTATTATAAATAGATTTATTTGCTCCACAGCTTTATTTCTTTTCCATTACTACCCCGCCTTGGTTCTGATAGTAGACAATGTGCTGCACCAGATTGTGAAAATAAACTTCGATATTCGGATAGCGTCCGTTAGGGTCGACCGATGAATTGATTTGCCATGCGTCACCCGGGTCGTTGGGGTTCAGCCCATAAGCCTCTTCCCATATATCGGGGATACCGTCACCGTCCGTATCAGCCCAGGGCTTTAATGACTTCACGGCGATATAACCTTCGGTATCCGATACGGTGTCGATTATTCCGGGTTGTTTGTCCTTGCCATCTTCTTCGGGTTTGGAACCGATATGGGTATAAGTACCATCCCTTACTTCGCGGACTACACGCTGGTCTATCAAGTCTCTGCGCAGAGAGGCTCCGGCATATTCGAGCACTTTGTCGTAAGCTTGTGCGGCTGTATGATTGGTCACTTTGCTGTAAGGCTGATAGTCCGCCATCTTCATAGCTTGCTTGTCGGCATCGGAAACATTACCCAGTGAAGAGTCGAATTGTTCCCAGACTCCTTTTGTCCAATTGTCGGCAGTTGTGATGGAGTTGCCTGCTACATAGTTGCCGTTGATATAAGCTCTGGCAGTAGGGTCGCTCGACAGGATACGGTAAGAGCGGTTGTTGGTTCCGGTGGCAGGCCCCGGTTTGTAGTAGCAGTTGGTAAGATTGAAAGACGCGTATTTTCCGCCGTAACTGCCTTGTCCTCTTCCACTCCAATTGTAATAGACATTGTTCCGCACGTCAAAATATCCGGTAAAGTCGTAGGACTCTTGTGTGCCGGGAGCGGACAAATCGGAGATACGCGGGCAACGGCTACCGTGGTGTGCCAGTAAGATATGGTGGAACGATGCGTTGTCACCACTGAACATAGCTCCGTAACCGTGAGCGCCCTTGGCGTGATTAGACAGGTTCATGCTTTCGGAAGCAATACACCATTGTGCCGTAAAGTTCCGCACCCCATAGAAAGTCAATGTCTCGTCTACGCTCCAGCCTGCCGTAACGTGGTCGATAATGGCATCTTTAAAATAACGGCCGCCGATAGCGTCTTCACCATAATCGGCAAACTGGTCGCCGGGACGGCAACGTAAGAAGCGGACAACGGCATTCAGGCTGGATCCTGCTCCCAGAGCCGGGTCTTTAGCGAGGTTGAAGGTGAAGTTGTAATTCTTCAAGGTGATACCGTCACCCGGTGCTGTCTGTCCGATGATACTCAGATTCGGAAATTCGTTCAGATACAGGCCTCTTTTCAGCTCGATGATACCGGACACGTCGAAGATAATAGTACGCGGCTGGTTGGATTTCTCAATTCCGTAACGCAAACTTCCCTCGATAGGAGTTTCGTTTTTATTATAGTCTGCCAGCGTTGTCACACGATAGATTTCTCCACCACGACCACCGGTAGTAAAACGTCCACCACCTTCAGCACCCGGGAAAGCCAAGATAGAAGCAGAAGTGTCGTCACCGATGCTTGTATCGGGTTTTCCGTATTGGAAAACGGTAAGTGTCTTATCCAATATCTTGACTGTTGCCACACGTGGCAATGGGCTGTTACTGTTATCTTCTATATTCAGTACGATTTCGTCGGTTGTAGAATTCCTCTTGTCCTGCGTAATCCAAGTTTCGGATATGGAAGCGTCGTAATCCACCGGATTTTCTCCTTGTGGAGCGGAGACAACCAATGTACGGCATTTATAAGGAATGATGTATTCGTCCTGTTCTATGGTTACCTTACCACTTACTCCGTCCTGCGTCACTTTCAAAATGCGTTGCAATGTGTAGTCGCCTACGGAATTGAATGCTAGAACTGCTGTCCTGTCTTTCTGGTTCGTATTGGCATCCACAGCGAACGTTACTTCATCAGTAGCGAAACTACGGGTTTTCGGTGTTGTCTCCTTCAACTTAATCCAGTTGTATTCTTCGGCTATATCCAAATCCCATTCCACGTTTGCCACTACTTTGCAGACAAACGTGCCTTCCCTGAACGGCAAGGGGTCTGACGAATAATCGAACAAAATATCCGGGTCGGCTCCGAGTTGCTCAACGCTAATCTCCTGTTCCAATGTAGAGCCTGCGCCCGACATTGAAACTTTTACCGTACCTGTACGTTTGGGACCGTCCGTATTCTCGGTGAAGAACAGGCGAAGGTCGTCGTTGCCCTCTCCCGAGTTTTTGGATACACTCAACCAGCCACCTGTCGAGGTCACCTCGGCAGTCCATTCAGAGGTAGCCGTCACGTTGATTGTGAACGAGCCGTTCACATTTGTCAGCTTTACCTCGTTTTTCGACACTTCCAGTTTGGCGGCAGTTACAGCAGCATTAGATTCGTCATCCGAACTACATGCGCTTAACAGTCCTGCCAACAATATGAATAGAAAATATCTCATGTCATTTATCTGTTATATTGTTAATACTCTATTGATTACTTTATCCAATATGAATCACCGATTCTGTTGATATACACCTCGGAACTGGTATCAGTGATAGTGAAATCCCTGCCTGCCACGTCCTTGAAGAGTGTTTCCATTGGGAGAGCGGTTTCTACCGGTATTTCTGCGGTATCCACTCCCCAGTTAGCTACCACAAATCCATTGGTGCGATAGTTATTCTCGACGGTCTTGGTTGTAATATTTCTTGTTGTGAACAGGGTTCCCTTATCGGCTTCACAGACACCGCTGAAGAGGTTATTACGGACAACCAAGTTGAATGAGGACGTATTCTTCGGATTCAAGTCAAAGAAGGTCATTGCAGCAGGAGCCATACTTACGAATGTGCAGTTTTCTACTGTCACGCTCAATTCTCCCGTCATGCTGCCCAAACCGGTTATCAAGGCCCTCGTCAAGTTGTTGGCATGGAAGGTGGAGTTCTTGAATACGAAGTTATGTACCGGTGCGTCTTGCTTGGTAGAAAGTCCGAACAGACCGCTTCCACCGGAATTCAAGCCTAAGAAACGGCAGTTTTCTATTATTATATTATCGGCAATCTGCTTTTGGGCGGCATCTACTTCCTGATACCACATCGTACGTATCAAGTCGCTTATCTCGCAGTTCTTCCAAGAGAAAGTAGTAACATGGAAAGCTTGGTTCTTAAACTTAAAGAAGTCGGAAGTCGTCACTTTTATCTTCAGATTCTCAAAGTGGAAGGCTTCAATGATGGCATCGGGACAATTGATGCTCATGTTCCCCATTTCCATATATGCCGGTTTCTCACCTTCACCCGGTGTCTGTCCCATAATATAAAGGGCTTTCGGAATCTCGGTCTGCGTACCTAACTTATAGGTGGCTCCGGCTTTCAGGAAGAGTTTCACCTCGTTCACTGAAGCATCTGCCAACATCGACTTACAGATAGATTCCAGATTTTCTTCCGGACTTACATATCTGTATCCATCGGGGATTCTCATCGGAGCTTCGGGATTGATGTCTTCTTCTGTCCATCCTTCCGAAGCAATCGTTACAGTGTAATCCTGTATAATCGGCTCGTCCACATTGTTAAGTGCAAATGCAACCTGCACAGTATCATCAGGCAGAATCGCGAATGCTCCGTCAATGGCCTTAGCTTGAATCACAGTATTATTCTTGTCCAAATATTCAATACGCACAGATACCTGTTCGTTTTCACTCTGTGTTTCAAAAAGTACAAGGTCATCCGTATAATTTACGCCACCGGTAGTTGTCTCTTTCTCGCGTTGCACCTCTGTCGGAGCCTTTACAAAAGTGGCATCTGAAAGTTTGTAGCCGGAGATAGGGGAAGAGACTACCGCACGTAATTTCGAGTAGCTCTTATCTGATTTACGGTCGGTAGACTTTAAGCGAAGCACGCCTGTACGACTATACATACGCACACTAAGCGGTTCATTGAACGGAGATTTGTATGTCACCGGCGACGAAATAGCATACTTAGTTTTAGCTGTCGGGTCTTGACTTATCACCACATCATTCAGATTCTTCGGAGCAGGAATAGAATCGGATTGTGTAGTGGAAATAATGTTATAGCTCCCATCAGCCAACTGAAAGCGGTAAAGCGATGAATAATTAGCTACATACTCACCGTCGGATGCATAGATAAACAGAGGTTTGTTGGACGCACCCGCATTCACAGCCCACGGCTCATCGTCCAAAAACAACTCTATTTCCTTTACTACCGAAGTAGCGTATCGTTCTTCTTCAGAACAAGCAATTGTCCCCAACAGGAGCGTCAGCCCTGCCAGCGAATAGAATATACTTCTCATATAGACTCCTGTTTTTTAAAATTCTGAAACTTCTATTGTAAACGGTCGAGTGGGTGCAGCTTTCTCCTTATACGCAGCCGTGCGCACAACAGCCCAAGGCTCGTCCAGATAATTCTCATCCGTAATCTTCATGTGTACGGTAGAACGCTTGGACGGCTCAAAGCCTATACCTGTATCCAGGGGACTGATGATGCGGTTCACCTCTTCGCCCCCTTTCAGATAGACTACATCTATTGATGTTCGGGAACCGCCATTTACGGTAGGGAACGAATAGACCGAAGCGCCAAAACCGGTAGAAAGATTGGTGGAAAAGGTCACATCTTCCAATATACATTCTTTGCTTTTTACTTTATAGCCCACCGCCACATTGGTAAAGGTGACATTCAACTGGTCAAAACGAGTGATTGCATTCAACTCGCTTTCCGTCTCTTTGGGTTGGAACACAGCTTCTCCCACCAGACGTTTCAGTTCCACACTGAGCGAACTGACCGACTTATCCGAGGTAAAACCCACAACATCCGAAATATATACCGGTTTGCGGGCATACACATCTTGATAAACCACCACTTTGGAAAGGCTGTCCGCATCTACCAGGTGTCCGGCATTCGCCACTACAAAAGTTTGCAGGTTCTCCCCTAAAGGAAGGTCTACTTTCAAATTCCCGTTGCTCAAAGGAAGATTCTTTCCATATACCATAGAATCTGTCAGATACACATAGATGCCGATTTCGGTAATTCCCTGTTCGGCAAAAGTTTCAAGACTTGCCCGGCTGAAAGCAACACTGACAGGATGCGTTTCGGGCACATTAGGAAGTTGTTCATTCGGTTTCCATTCATCATCCATCTGCTGTGTACAAGAACAGCAAAGCAGAAACGACAGAAGAAATAAACTTGCTAGATGTTTCATAAATATTAGTTTATATAGTTTAATGATACTCAAGAGTTAACACACTGGTCTTCCGACAGTGCAAAATTGAGAAAACATCAGGAAAAGAAAGAGTAAGATTTAGTAGAAAAGGAGTAAAAAACGGACTTGATTCAAATAATACTCCTTGATTGCAGTCCTATATAAAAAGGATATGCCCTTCATGTGTTATCATTAAACACATGAAGGGTATATCACCAAAAACAGCCGTTTTGAACGGAGAATTATCGGTTACTTTTCTTAATTCATCCGCACTCTTTATAATCCCAGCCTCTCCTTCAGCAGCCTGTAACCGGAAAGGCTTACCCGGAGCTTGACCCCATTTTTCAGCAATAACTGATAGGTTTCTTTTCCAAACAACTCGACACGGGAAATCTGTGTTACGTTGACAATAGTCGAGCGATGGACACGGACAAATGTTTCAGGCGGCAAATGGGTTTCAAAATACTTCATCGTCTGCTCTTTCAGGTATTCCCCCGAAGAAGTGATTAACATCACATAATCGCCACAAGCCTGTATGTAGATTAATTCATCCGCTTTAATCAAATGAATCCGTGAACCGTCTTTCACTGTAATGCGGTCAATCCGTTCTGTCGGCGGCTCTATCGGTGTTTCGGTTATCTGATGTGCAACCAGTTCTTTTTCGAGTTCCTGATTCAATGCTTCTTCTTTTGCGGTAATCAAACGATACCAAAGGATTACCGCAATCAAAACGGGCAATCCGAACAATAGCCGGAAAGGCACTGTCTGTGCAAAAGGGATATAGGATGCACCCGCTATCCGCACCATGATGTCACAAACCATGAAACTACCTGCCAGCCAAAGCAAGCTCCCTACCGCTATCATGATAACATCTGTCTGAAACAATGAAACAAGCCCGACAACATACCACGCCAGATAGGCCAAAGCAGCCAACCAACCAATCGTTGCTATCCCGTCTACCAATGCAGGAAGGTAGTCAGCTCCGGTGTACAGGCAGACCAATGCTACCTGTGCCGCAACCAAAACCAGCAAAAGCACCAGCATCGGAATCCAGCGATAAGGGTAATCTATAATCGGATGTGCTTTCATACGCTAGTCTTTTATCTCCAAGCCTCCGAAAGAAAGCGTGCCCCGAATTACTAATACGCTCTCATGGTTAATATTCCCGTTTTGCCAACGCTTATCATCACAGCCGCCGAAGAATGCATTGCATTTGAATACTACTTTCCAATCGGACGGGACATAGATTTCAACTCCTCCCCAACTGCAATCCAGGTCGATATAGGTTTCGCCCGGCGCGATGTGAGTATGGCGCAAGTCAATGACCGTACCTCCGAACGAGGTGCGAACGGTAGCTCCCTTGAACAGTTCATCGAGTACGACGTGGCGCGCCGCTCCCCAGACATTCTCCGAACGCAAAAAGCCGTCGACAGATTCGAACTGTTGTTGCTCTTCTTTAAAGTTCATGCCCGGCCCTCTACGCTTCATCCACTCCTTACGGTGACGTGCCATATGGTTATGCGACCAGGGTCCTCTCCTGCGGGACTTGAAAAACAGCAAGATACCCGCTATTATCAAAGCAAGAGGCCAGACCATTGCCTGAGAGTTCTCAGGCAACCATGATAGTCCTCCCAACAGAAAATAAACACCAATCAGCAGAAGAATGATTCCTCCTACAAAATGGCGGCGTATCATCGAATATACACCTAATATAATAAAGAGGGAATACCAGGACACTATCGTACTAAACAACTCAGCAGTAATCCATCCCATATTGCGGGCAAACAGCAGTATCCCCGAAAGGATAAAAAGCGAAGCTACCAGATATTTACCGGAAAAGCCTGTAGCAGACAAAGTTTTTTGTTTCTCTTCCATCATTTCTATTATTAATTGATTGATGGTTCAAAGATACGCCATTTCTTTGTGCTTCTACAGGCTTTTCTGTTGATTTACGGTCGATAATCCGATGAATGCCGGATAAAAATCGATGAATTATTTGTCGTCGTTCGTCTTTTGATGAAAAGAAAGACCTATTCTACTACGGTTCCTCCCGCATTTCCAGCTATCATTATCTCATGCACCAAACTGTTCAGATACATTTCAAGATTGGTATATTGACCGTTCTTGTCCACTGTTTTTTCATTACCGTCAGCTTTCCGGGGATTCAAGCCATATTCTTCTTCCCAATAATCAGGAATACCGTCACCGTCCGTATCTGTCATATTTACCCCACTGACTTCTTTCAAAACATCATACGGGTCACTGACTCCCAATACCGCACAAACATCATCCGGTTTGTTGATATATCCTTCCTTATTCTGTGAATATCCGCTTAGTGCAGCCCATTGGCTGGCATCACCGGTGCTGGATGCTTTCTTGTTTCTGACATCACCGACTATCAGTTCGTCTATCTTATCACGAAAATTGCATGCTCCCACGTAAGCCAGCACACGTTCATAAGCAACCGTTGCAGAATGAGTAGTCACCTTGCCCGCCCCTACGACGAGGGCGTCCAATTTTATCTGTTCATGTTGGTTCCACAAAGCGTCAGTAGCACAGTTTTTACTACTCATCTGAGCAAACACACCAGTCTCCCAGTTATTTGCGCTCACAGCAGGATACCCCACCACCTGATTACCGTCAATAAAGAACTTCCCCCACGTCTGAAGCCAGGGACCATAACTGCCGGCTCCCGAATAATTGATAGGATATACATCCGGTTTGGCTATACGATATTGCCTGCCTGTGCTCGCCTTTTCTGTCGCAGGTCCCGGTTTATAATAATTGTTCACGATATTGGTATGCTGGGCTTCGCCTCCATAACAACCTTCGCCTGCCCAGTTGTAGAAAACATTATTACGAATATCCACACGCTCACCGTCATTATTGTTAAGTGCCAATGTAGTATAACGCGGACCAAGGCGAGGAACACGGCTTTCACAATGGGCTATCATATTATGATGATAGGAAGCGTAATGCCCGCCCCAGTTTCCACCGTAACCATGTGCGCTGAAACTATCGCCTGTAATCTTTGCCGGGGTTGCACGCAAGGCTTGGGCGGCAAGACACCACTGTACCGTAGAATTTTGCATACCATAAACAGAAAGACATTCGTCCGTACCCCAACTTATCGAACAATGGTCGACAATCACATTTTTCCTGTCCGAACCTCCCAGTCCGTCGCTGTCCGAATTGATATTGCCCGGACGGAAACGGATAAAGCGGATGATAACATTATCCGAGTTTATAATAAAAGGATAATCCGCTATGCAGATGCCGCCGGGAGAAGTCTGTCCGGCTATGGTCACATCGTCTTTGCCTGTCCTCAAGGCTGATGTCAGGTGAATGGTTCCGGAAACATCAAATACAATTGTCCGCGCCCCACTCCTGCCCAAAGCATAGCGCAAGGAGCCGCTTTGATTATGGTCCTCCAAAGTAGTGACGTGATAAACCGCTCCTCCACGACCACCCGTTGTGTTTCTTCCGTGCCCCTCGGCATAAGGAAAAGCCAGCAATTCCCCGTAATCCAATGTCCGAATCTCAGTTGTTTCGTTCCCATTGCCCTCTCCCATTCCCGGTTCGGTATCTTCTTCATTACTACCGGAGCATGACAGGCAGCCCACTCCTAACAGAAAAGGGAAAAGTATTAAAGATTTCATATCCATATCGTTTCGCTCTTAAAGAAGGCTTTCTGTCATTTTGCCGATGGAAACAGATGTTCCACCAAACTATTCAGATAAACCTCCAGATTGGTATATTCACTGCTCAAATTATACTTGGTTCCATCGGCTGCGCTTTCAGGATTCAACTCATGCTCCGTCTCCCAGTCGTCAGGAATCCCGTCGCCATCCGTATCCTTTACAGCAGTGCCTTGAGCATAGACAGGCCAGCCGCCGGTATCTTCCTGGGAATCTATAATTCCTAAATTACCCTCCACAGAACCTCTATATGTATAAGTACCTGCCCTAGTCTCCGATATGATACGAGTATCAACCGCGTCACGGACAAGAGAAGCGCCGGCATAGTTCAACACGGAGTTATACGCATCCGATGCCGCTTGTGTAAATTCGCTCACATCAGACGTTATTGCGAATTCCGTGGCTGATTTCAAAGAAGCCTCACCTGCCGCCGGAGTTGCCGAAGGCTGCAAGCCTACCCAGTTGTCATTATTTACACTCGTTATCAAACTCTGGAATGTACTGCTGATATTGGGCGAAGTACCGTCGAACACATTACCGGACAAATGGAATACGCCCCAGTTCTCCCCGTTCGCCGGATTTGCATCCGCGTCATTCTTATCGGGCGCAAAAATACGGTAAAGGACTTTCCGACCGCTACTGCCGCCTTCCGCCCGCGCATTGGTTGCCGCTCCCGGCTTATAGTAGTTGTTCACGAAGTTATAAGAACCGCCTTCACCGGCATATCCACCGTTTCCCGACCAATTATAGAATACGTTATTACGCAAATCCACTTTCTCTGCCTCCGGCTGCCCCGTGTAACGGCTGCCGCAAAGACGCGGAGTACGACTATACGCATGCGCTATCAGGTTATGATGGAAAGTGGCGGGCGAACCACCCCAGATACCGCCATAGCCATGATTGCCTTTCGGGTGAATGGAATGATACAGGCTTTCGGACAACAGGCACCACTGCATCGTAAAGTTCGTATTCCCATAAAACGAAGCAATCTCATCGGTACTCCAGCTCATCGAACAATGGTCGATAATAATATCCTTGTTCTCCCTTCCCCAAATGGCATCCGCATCCTTTTCGGTAGCTCCGTTAAAAGTCTCGTCGCCCAAACGGAAACGAAGAAAGCGGATGATTACATTGTCCGCGCTTATCTGGACTGTCCCTCTCTTGATGCAGATTCCCCCACCGGGAGCTGTCTGTCCGGCTATGGTCAAATCTCCGTTCCGGATGGTCAAGTTGCTGGTCAAATCAATGACACCGCCCACCGCAAACACAATCGTACGTGCACCGCTCTGGTTAATGGCATAGCGCAAGGTACCTCTTGTGTTGGTATCTTCCAGTGAGGTAACGGTATATACAGTTCCGCCCGCTCCGCCCAGCGTGTATTTTCCTGCGCCATAGGCACCGGGAAAAGCCGCTATCGCTGTACGATTCGGGGTAGGATAATCCACCAGTCCGGAAGGTTCTTCCGACGGTTCACCGGACTGTCCGGGTAATTCGTCCTGTTCAGGACTACTTGTGGAGCAAGAAGCGGCAGCATACAGCAAAAGTCCGCAAAATCCCCCTATCCATATTTTAGACATAATCGTTCTATTCTTAATTAAAAAAATAGGCAAGCAGCCAGGGCTAAGAGAATTCTTCCCAACTACTTGCCTGTTAAATATAGATTCAACAAATGTTATTCGTTATTCCAACGCTGGTCACCCAGACTTTTGAGTCTGTTCTCAAGAACGGTGAAGTCGCCCTCATCAGGATTTGCGAACAATTCGGATGATAACACAGGCGTCTCGCTCCGGTCTGCGGTAAAGCCATAGCTGCTGAAGTTACAATCAGAGGTTTTATATACATCAATGATGGTCGCAGTGCTGCCGGTAATTCTTATACCATTTACACCATCACCGTTTGTCTTACCGAAGATTGTGTTTTCCACAGTCACACTTACTGCACTTCTTGCATCCAGGAAATAACGTGATGCAGCTACTACGTTATAGAATGTACAGTTTGAAATATTAAATGTTCCGGTAACAGAATTTCTAACATCAGCAAAGCTATGTAACATTGTATTGAAAGTAGAGTTCGTAATATTCACAGTGGAAACTGTATATGTGGCAGCGTTCCAATACAAGAAAGCATAAGCTCCCGCGCCTTGATTGGTAACTACGCAATTGTCAATGTTAAGAGTTCCAATCGTCTTTATGCTAGAACCTTGCAAACGAACCAAACTCCGGGACAAAGAGGGGATTTCACAATCTTTGAAAGAAATCTCTTCCACCTGCATCGCATCCGACTGGTTTATCAGATAAGAAGCTCCATCATCCTTTATTACCACATTTTCAAAGCGAATATATCCATGAGCACCACCTATTTCCAATGTTTTAGGGAAGTTCAATACAGGTTTCTCCGCACCCGCCAATCCGAAGAAGGTGACAGATGCCCCATCCGGAATTGCCAAAGTAGTCGTTTCTCCTGTTTCAGAAACACCATGCATATCAATAGTCAAGCCTGACGGAATACCGATAGTGACACCAACGGACGTATTCCCGGAAGCAGCTTGTGCCTGCTCTACCAACTCTTTAATCAACGCAGTCGTAATTACCGTTACCCCGTCTTCCAGTGTATATTTCAAGTCACCATCAGGCATAGCTGCTGCTGTGGTGGCAGTACGCTCGCCACGTTTGGACGTACCGTTATAAATAACGAACAAGTAAGTAGTCGTAGGCTCCAGACCATCTACAACACAGGCACCTTCCTGAACATGGGTATCTGTCAAAGGCACTGTTTTCAACGGAGTATTACCACCCTCACTGTTCACTATGGACACTTCAATACGGGTAGCAGCCTCCCCTGCCGTCCAAGACAGGCGGATAGAACTTTCCGTACGGTCGGCCGGAGTAACCGATTCAAATATCTGTTCACCTTTCGTCTTAAAAGAACGTTTTGTACCACTTTCATAGTACGACCATTTTGAGTCCGTCGCAACCGTAGAAGAAGCGACAGCTTTCAGGCGGATGAAATAAACCGTTTCCCCTACCAATTCGTCAAGTATATAAGGAGAGATACGGACAGTATCTATACGAGAACCGCTATGATAGTCATCCATATAAAGAGTATCCCGGTTCAACTCCAACAGATAGTAGTCAACACTGGATAAACGGTCAAATTCAATGGTTGCGCTAGTAGCCTCGGCTGATACCGCAATGTCATGAGGGCTGAACGGACGGCTGTAACTGCTGTCTGTTCCCCAATCATTATCATCGACACATGACGCCAGTGCCAGAGCGAGAGCTCCGGTTACCAGCATGTTAGTATATATATTCGTTTTCATATTATTCATAAGTTTTTATCAGAATGAGAATCCATAAGAATTTTGCAGATGACCATTGGAGTCACTGATAGTAGTCGCTCCCAAAGGAAGAAGATGGCGGTTCACTACGTTGGCAGGACCTTGGAATCCTTGATATTTATCATATCTAATCAGACCATTGCTGATATAGTTGATTGCGTCATAGGTTGAGTTCGTATCATCAATAGCTCCATCTTTCTTCACATTACCCCAGAAGTTGACATTTTTCCATCCGGCAGACGTATCATCTTTCGATTCCGGCTCTGCATACCAGCAGATAGAAGAATAGTCTATCTTATACCAGTTCTCCGCAGCCGCATTTTCCTTGTAATAGAGTTTCGATACATATTCATCGTTCACCACCGCGTTGCGGTAAGTATCAAGCATCTCAACCGTCTTATCTATTAATAATCCCCAACGGATCAGGTCATATTTACGCACTGCCTCTCCTGCAAGTTCCCATGCCCGTTCATCTACAATAGCTTCAAAGAATGCATCTTTACTAGTGAGTGCCGCTACATATGCAGTAGCCTTATCGGCACGTACTGCGGCCGGGAAAGCACGTTCGCGAACCTCTTCCAAAGCCTGCAGTGCAGTTTTTCCACAAGTTCCGGCTCCCTGAGGGCCATACAGTTCATTAACCACTTCGGCATACATCAATAAAACATCCGAATATCTCATCGCTACCCAGTTGATGCCATAACCGGTTTTAGTGCTGACTCCCTGGTTCATGCTACGCCATGCATCCGTCATTTTACGAACATCCCACTTGCCTACGTAGATGCCAAAAGGCGCATTACTTTGCATCGTTTGTGTAGAAGTAGCGTCTCTCAACTCATAAGGAGCACAAGTCACGTCACGACGCGTATCTTGCGGGTCAAACGACATGAAAAACGGGGCAGTCAGTTTCACCTTACCCGAAGAGTTGCTGAAACCAAAACGGGTGCTTACCGCATTCATACGTACACCGGCCGTATATCCCATTTCACCGGAATAGTTCATGCCATGTGCCACTTCAAACAGGTTTTCCTGATAAGTCTGATCCAAAGTCAACTGATTGATGCGCTCCCATTCGTTCTCGAAACTAGGGTTAAGCTGATGTTTTCCGTTCAAAATTACAGCATCCAGACAAGCCAACGCATGACGGTAAAGTTCCGCCCGTTTCTCATCTCCCGGACGCATGGTAGGATAAGTGGCGTCACTATATCCCAACTGACCTTCACGGCGTTCACTCAGATTCACATACCCTGTCTTGTTTTCTTCACGAATAGAATAACCAGCCTCTGCCAATGCAATACGTGCAGCCAATCCATAAGCATATCCTTTTGTACAGCGTTCGGTGGAATACCCGCTCTCTCCAGCCCAAGGCAAGAGTCCGGCCGCTTCTTCCAAATCCACCAGCAACTGGTCCATGATTACATCCCTGTCTGTCTTTCCTAAATAGAGATTGGAACCGTCTGTCTGTGTAGACTCCATCTTCATCGGTACATCACCGTAGTTACGGATAAGGTCGAAGAAAACCATTGCACGCAAGGTAAGCGCCTCACCCAAATAGTAACGCATATTCTGATTATCCTTAATTTCAGAAGCGCGGATTCCTTCAATCACCAAATTGGCATTTTCTATAATCTCGTACATTTCATTCCAGTTAGTAGGCAGACGATTCCAGTTTGTAGGATTATAGTTGCAAAGTCCACGTTCGGAGTCCGCCGTTACGGTCGTTTCCGTCAGCGCATCCACAAGTTCCACGTCCGTATTCATGGCAAGATTCAACGGAATACGGCAGCCATACGTGTGATCCAGGACTAAACCTGCATAAACTCTGTTCAGAACTTGCTTAGTATAGCTTTCCGAGTTATAAACATTTTCCGGAAACATCTCCGAAGGAGATGACTGATCCAGGAAATCGGAGCATGAAGTTAGCATCACCATTCCGGTTGCTCCAGCTAAGAATATTAACTTAAATATATTTTTCATAATGAAATCCTTTCTTTAGAATGTAACATTGATACCACCTACAATAGAGAAACTCTTCGGATAAGCAGCATAATCAACTCCCGGAGTCATCGGTGTGCTGGTACAACTGTCAACTTCAGGATCTACCCCGGAATATTTGGTCAGGCACAACAGGTTATAACCGGTCGCGTAAATGCGCACATTGTTCATATGCAGTTTGTGAGTCCATGATTTCGGGAGTGTATATCCGATAGATACTGTTTGCAGGCGCAAGAACGAAGCATCTTCCACATCCCAGCTAGTCAGAGGACGTCCGGTTATTGTTGCCGGATTGAAAATGCTCTTCGAACCATTCACTTGACTGATATGAGCATAATAAGCATCTTCGCCGTTCGCTGTGATATAGTTATTGGCATAAGTCCTGCCCAGCATGTTCTCACCCGTTGCTGGGTCTATGCGGGAAAAACGGTTAGCCAGAGTGAAATTATTGTTCAGGTTATAATGCTGTCTGGAACCGTCATAAGAACTTGACGCAGCCTTACTTGCATTAATCATTTTGCCGCCTATCTGATAGTTAAAAGATAGCGTGAAGTCGAAGTTCTTCAAAAAACGTCCGTTCAATCCGAATCCGCCGGTTACCGGATGAATCGTATTGCCTAAACGCACTTTATCTTTCGAGTCGATGGTACCATTGCCATCCTCGTCTTTCAACTTCATGGCACCGGGCTCAAGAGTACCGGTAATTGTAGTATATGAGTTTGCCACTACGGGATTGCCGTCCGCATCCTTCCGGATTTCCCAGGACGTTCCGTTCCACTTCAATTCATCTGTCGTATAGAAACCATCGTACTTGTATCCATACACTTCACCTAAACGTCCGCCTTCTTCCAGATAGAAATCCTCATTGCTGACAACGCCCGAACCCGACCATTTACTGCTTTCCCAAGTAGAACCGCCGGGATATTTGTCAATCTTGCCACGGTTGTACGCAATGTTGAACGAGAAGTTCAATCCCCAGTTTTTCTTGTCGGCGATAACGACATCTGTCAGGAACTCGATACCTTTATTAGAGGTCTGCCCGATATTCTGATACTGGTAAGCATAACCGGAAGCTCCCGGAAGCGTCGAACGCATCAGCAAGTCCTGAGTGGTATTCCAATAGACATCCACGCTACCGGTAACGCGATTGTTGAACAATCCGAAGTCAAGCCCCAAGTTACGGGTAATCGTTGTTTCCCATTTCAATCCGGGATTGGCAAGCATATCTCCATGCTGTAACATGGGAGAAGCCGTTTCATCAAAATAAATAGTACGGTCACTCGTTCCTGCCAAAGCGTAAGTGGTGTACATATAAGAAGCGTTAATACGGTTATTTCCGGCAGTACCATAAGAGAGACGAAGTTTCAGGTTGGAGAGCCAGTCCTTCGTATTGCCCATGAAGGCCTCTTCATTGATACGCCATGCCACGGCAACTGACGGGAAAACACCCCAACGATTACCGCTTGAGAATCTACTTGAACCGTCGGCACGCAACGTAGCAGTCAATAAATAACGGTCTTTCAACGTATAATTCAAACGGCCGAAGAAAGAAGACATATTATCTTCCATTCCGATATAGGTCTGTGTAGGCAACGCTACGCCATTTCCCATCTGTGCCAAGACTTGATCTATCGTAGTACTCTTGTCGAAGCCTACCGAGGTCATATTCGTATCGGTATATCTTGAGCTGGTCAATTCCTGTCCCAACATCACATTCAGCCTGTCGTCTTTCGTGAGCAGTTTGCTCTTGTCGTACGTTACCGTATTCGCCAGACGCCATTCCTTCTGAACACGTTTCGTCAGATAAGCCTGGGGTTGTCCGGAATATCCAAACTTAGAATTGCTGGTAGCTTTAGCTTCCCAAACCTGGTCTACATTATTATATCTCCAGCCATAGCCAAACTCCGAACGGAATTTCAAGCCTTTTAGCGGTTCCCAAGTCAAACTGGCATTCGCATTATTTTGCAGACGGGTCTGTTTCTTATAAGTGCTTTCAATTCGTTCGGTAGGAGAATAATCCGTATTACCCGTGTCTTCATCCACAAAATCATCAGACAAGCGGGTGATCGGACGATAGATAGTACTTCTCGCCACAATAGAGTAGGCTTTGCTAGACTCCTGTGTGTCGGCACCACCACTCAAACCATCAATCTTGGTATAGGAAAAACGATTGTTAAAATCAAGAGTCAGCCATTTGTTCAGTTTGCTTTGCAATTTGGCTGTGATATTGTCTCTGGCATAGCCGGAGCCTATCATAATACTCTTCTCGTCGCTACGGGAGTAACTTACAGCATACTTGGTGTCTTTAGTACCGCCGCTGACATTCAAATTATATTGTTGCTGGTTGCCAGTGCCGCCAAACAGTTGATCCTGATAATTGTTTCCTTTCACCGAACGGTAAATATCAACGTCCTGCCAGTTACCATAATTGTTTCCGTCCTGGTTCAATTCCTGCTGCCACAATACATATTCATAAGGGCTTAATACACCAACCTCGCCAACACGTTTCCGAATACCGAAAGAAGCGCCGAATGTTACTTCCGTCTTTCCTTCATGTCCCGATTTCGTAGTAATGATGATAACGCCGTTAGCACCTTTCGCACCATAAATGGCGGTGGATGAAGCATCTTTCAATACATCAATAGACTGGATATCGGAAGAAGCGATATCACTGATACTGGTTGCGGGAAAACCATCGACAATATATAAAGGCGAGTTATCCTGGGACAATGAACCGCCGCCACGCACACGGATTTTCACGTCCGCATCGGGTGAACCTTCGGTAGTAGTGATGGATACACCCGGCATTTTACCGGTCAACGCCTCTGAAACATTGGAAACAGGGACAACCGATAATTCTTTCGCACTGACGGAAGCAACGGAACCGGTCAAGTCTTTCTTAGCCACCGTACCATAACCGATTACCACGACTTCATCCAGTGCCTGTGAATCATCCGCCATTGTCACATTGATTGATTTTCTACCCTGAACGGCAATTTCCTGTGTCTTCATACCTATATATGAAATGACCAATGTCTTTTTACCGTCTACTTTAATAGAGAAGTTACCATCCAAATCGGTAATCGTACCGTTAGTGGTATTACCTTTTTCTACAATGGAAGCACCGATAATCGGCTCCCCACTTGTGTCTTTCACGTTACCTGTAACAGTAACAGTCTGCGCTGATACGCTAAGCGATATTGCCGCTAATAAAATCAGCAGCCAACCACGCATGTTTTTCACTTTGTTAGACATTCTTTGCATATTGTTTATTAATAGATTGTTTATGCTATCCCGCTTTGCGAGTTAATTCATGCAACGAAAATACGAATGTACACAGAACGCCTTGTGCAAAATTTGTTCTGCACATGGTATTTTTTGTTCATCAGACGCATTACAGGAAGTATGGTATTACGAAAAAGAAGAAGAGTATGATACATTTAGGTAGTAATATACCGTCAAATAACAAAATGTACACCGTGAAAAACAAAAATTACACAACCAAACTTCTTATTTTTCATACTTTTACGGCATCAAAACAAAGCTTTTTCCCAGAAAACAACAACCATTAATTAAAAAACATGCAAAGAAAATCTAACGAAGCGAAACACATGCGCACCTTGCTGTTAATGCTATTTGCTGCAATATCGCTTGGCGTATCTGCGCAAACAATTACCATAAAGGGTAATGTGAAAGACACTAGCGGAGAACCAGTCATCGGAGCTTCCATTGTAGAGAAAGGTAACACTGCCAACGGCACGATTACGGATTTAGACGGAAACTTTTCGATTAAAGTCGACGGCAAAAAAACACTGGTCATTTCATACATTGGTATGAAGACCCAGGAAATTGCCGTTCAAGGTAGAAAATCAATCAATGTAACGATGACCGACGATTCCAAGGCATTGGATGAAGTCGTGGTAATCGGTTATGGTACGGTGAGCAAACGGGATTTGACAGGTTCCGTAGCCTCTGTAAGTTCTAAAGACCTGGCAACCATTCCGGTAGCCAGTGCAACCGAAGCATTAACAGGAAAACTCGCCGGTGTAAGTATCACTACTACTGAAGGCGCCCCCGACGCAGATGTGAAAATCCGTGTCCGTGGCGGTGGTTCCCTGTCGCAAGACAACTCACCTTTATATATTGTAGATGGGTTTCCAGTTTCCAGTATCAGTGACATAGCGCCTTCCGAAATACAAAATATCGACGTATTGAAAGATGCTTCTTCCACCGCCATTTATGGTGCACGCGGTGCTAACGGCGTTATCATTATTACCACTAAAAGCGGTAAAGAAGGCAAGGTCCAGGTAGACTTCGGAGCATCATACGGTTTCAAGAAAGTAACCAAGCTCAATAAGGTACTTAGTCCGTATGATTATGTAGCCTATCAATATGAAGCAGGAAGAACAGAGGAATATGGTCTTTTTGAGGATATGGATATATGGAAAACGATGAGCGGTACCGATTATCAAGATGAGATATTCGGGCGTACCGGTAATCAGGCGCAATATAATGTAAACGTAAGTGGCGGCAGCAAGCAGTTGAAATATAACATCAGCTATGCGCATAATGACGAAAAGAGTATCATGCTCGGTTCCGGCTTTAATAAAGATAATGTCAATGCCAAGATTAATTCCGAATTAAACAAGTGGATTTCTTTAGACTTCAATGCCCGCATGAGTTACAGCACATTGGACGGCTTGAGCGGCGGTGCCGATACAAACGAATCGAACGCTGCCAACTCTATCGTAGCTAATGCGACCCGCTTCCGTCCGGTCAACCCGCTGTCCTATGACACCACCGATGATGACGCAAACAGCCTGTATTCAACAAAAAATCCATTGGAGCGTTTATTAGGAGTATATAAGAAGAAAACGACATTCAATCAGAATTATAATGTAGGAGTCAACTGGAAACCATTTAAAGACTTTACTTTCCGTTCTGAGTTCGGATATGGCTGGAAGTATGAGGATACCGATCAAGTATGGAATGCAGACGGCGCCCAAAACTCAAAGCTAGGTTATAATGGTCAGCCACAAGCTGTATTTACCCGGATTACCACCCAAAACTGGCGTAATGCAAATACATTGACTTACGACAATAAAAAGTTATTCGGTGGACGCGATAAAATCAATGTGTTATTGGGACATGAGGTAAGCAGCAGCCAGAAAAAAGCATTGGAAAACACTTCCGTAGCCTTTCCTACCAGTATGAGTATCGACGAAGTGCTGTCTACCGCAGGTGCGGGTACAGCCCTCCCAAATCAGACAACGCTTTCTGCCAAAGAGAACCTGCTCTCATTCTTCGGACGCGCCAATTATACATTAATGGATAAATACCTTCTCACGGTAACAGTACGTGCCGATGGCTCAAGCAAATTTGCCAAAGGTAACCAATGGGGAGTATTTCCGTCAGTAGCATTGGCATGGCGTATGTCCGACGAGAAATTCATGCAGGATACCCAAGATTGGCTTTCCAGCCTGAAACTACGTTTAAGTTATGGTACAGCAGGTAACAACCGTATCAATTCCGGTCTGACATATACCGCCTACTCTCTCTCCAGCAACACCGCCCGTGCTCCTTTCTTTAATGGCGACCGCACCAGCATGCTGGAATTAGGAAGCTATTTATATAACTCAAAACTGAAATGGGAAACAACCGTTACCCGGAATTTCGGTATTGATTACGGCTTCTGGAACAATCGCCTGTCCGGTTCTATCGACCTTTACTGGAACACGACCAATGACTTGCTAATGAGAACAGAGATTCCGTCAAACTCCGGTTACAACTACCAATATCAGAACTTCGGAAGCACATCCAACAAAGGTGTGGAACTATCCGTAAACGCAGTTATTGCCGATAAGAAGAAATTCGGACTGAATTTCAATTTCAATATCTCCTACAACCGCAACCGGATTGAGAAATTGAATACGGAGAATCCGTGGCAAAGCAGCAGTTGGGGCGGAAGCACCATTGCCAAATACGAAGATTTCCGTGTAGAAGAAGGCGGTCGTTTAGGCGAAATCTGGGGCTATAAGACCAATGGTTTCTACACTGCTTACGATCCCGTTACCAATCCCGAAGGCGAATTGATTATGAACGTAACAAACTGGGTATTGAAAGACGGTTTGAAAGACAATAGCGTGAGCCTTACCGGTGGCAGCTACTATCCGGGCGGACTTAAAGTACAATGCGATGAGAACGGAGAACCTGTCAAACAAAAGTTAGGCAATACGGTAGCACCGGTCAATGGTGGATTCGGATTCAACGGTCGTGCCGGCAACTTCGACTTCACCCTCTTCTTTAACTTCTCTATTGGAAATAAGATTGTCAATGCTACGAAACTGGCGACTTCTTTCTTTGTTGGTTCCGGACATGGTTACAACCTAAACAGTGACTTTGCATCCGGCAAACGCTATACATGGATTGACCCTGAAACGGGATATAACCTGGGCAGAACTATCAACAGCGAAGCACTTGCCTACTATGGGGGCGAAGCCGGAATCATTTCCCGCCTGAACCAGATCAATGCCAATGCCAGTATCTACAATCCGGTGGCAGTCACTCAAATGCAACTGACTGATTATGCAGTTGAAAACGCATCTTTCTTGCGTGTCAACAACATTACTATCGGTTATTCCCTTCCTAAAGCATGGGTACGTAAATGTTATATGCAGAACGTCCGCATTTATGCAACCGGTTATAACCTCTTTTGCATAACCAACTACTCCGGCACCGACCCGGAAGTGGACACCAGCAGCAAGCGGAACGCAATGACTCCCGGCATCGATTATGCAGCTTATCCCAAAAGCCGCTCGTTCGTAGGGGGAATAAACGTAACATTCTAATTTTAACGCAAAAGACAACAGTTTTATGAAAAATATAGTAAAGATAGTATTCCTCGCCACCAGTCTTCTGACGACCACGGCATGTTCGGATTTCCTTGATCAGACAGCTCCTTCCGAACAATCGGGAGAAAATGTATTTGAGTCGACTTTCTTCACAGAGTTGGCTGTCAACAAGCTCTATGGACAAATGACACAAGACGCAACTTACTCCCGGGATATTCCTATTATTCTGGGTACTAACTCCGACTGCGAACTGGTAGACGGTCTGGGTACGGATACAGGCAATACGACCCACGAACGTGGTGCCATGAATTATAATGTCAGTCCCGGATGGTCGAAACTGGCCAACGTATGGGATGCGATGTACACGATTATCGAGAATGCAAACCTGATTGTGGAAGGACTGGATAACAGTTCGTTACTAACAGCAGGGGGTAATGACCAACGGGCCATGGAGCGTTTCAAGGGTGAAGCCTTGACCATCCGGGCCATGGCATATTTTGATCTGATTCGTCTTTTTGGAGACATTCCCTATAAGAGTGAATCTTCCAATCCTGATTTAAGCAATGTTTATATAGGGAAAAGCGACCGTGACATTATCATGGAAGAACTTATCAAGGATTTGGAAACGGCGACTACCTTGTTACCTTGGGCAGGAGAAGTTTCTTCATACACTACCGAACGTGTCACCAAAGGATATGCGCACTCATTATTAGCCAATATAGCACTGACCCGTGCAGGTTGGGGAATTCGTGAAAAATCGAAAGCAGGATATGTCACTGCAAACCTTTACTCCGACCCGGCTTATCCGACACAACGCTGTGACGACGCTACCCGCACGAAAATGTATGAACTGGCACTGAAACATTTGGCGGCTGTTATTGATAACGGTACCCATCAACTGAATCCGTCATTTGCCAACGAATGGTATCTGATAAACCAACGCCAGTTGGATGAAACATATCGTGAGAATATCTTCGAAATCCCTATGGGACTTGGAGTCAGCGGAGAACTGGGCTACACTGTCGGTGTACGTATAAACGGTTCAAGTACCCTGTACGGTGAACAAGGAAACTCTTCCGGCAAATTGAAAGTCACCGCTCCCTACTTCTGGTCATTCCGGGAAGGCGACCAACGTCGTGACATCACTTGTTGCAATCTCCAATTAAAAACAGAAAGCAATGTCTTAAAAGAGAAAATGCTAGGGAACACTCCTTTCGCCATTTATTGCGGCAAATGGGATATCCGGCAAATGAATGAAGAATGGCGCCAGGTAGCCATCGCCACCGGAAAAGCCAAATGGATGTCGGGAATCAATTGCGTCCGTATGCGTTATCCGCAGGTATTACTGATGTACGCCGAGGTGCTGAATGAGTTAGCCAACGGACCGGACGGAAGCTACACAGGAGCTTCCACAAGCATCCCTACTGCAAGAAAAGCACTCGAAGAGGTACACTTGCGCGCTTATGCCGATGCTGATAAGGCTGCTGCAAAAAGCTACATCGACGCCATCACTGAAAAAGATGCTTTCTTCAATGCAGTTGTAGACGAAAATGCCTGGGAACTGGCAGGAGAAGGTTTCCGTAAATTCGATCTAATCCGTTGGAATTTGCTGTCCGGTAAAATCAAACAATTCAAGTCAGACTACGAAACCCAATTATATAGTAGTACAGATTCATACCCGGAAAAAGTCTATTTCAACTATACGGATGATACCCGGACTTCTATCGACATCAATAGCGTTACCTGGCATGGCATCCCTAGCGGAAAAACTACGGGTGACTATCAGGACAGCAACAATTTCTGGGGTAAAGAAAGAACGGACAACAAAGGACAAACGCAGTATACAATCAACCTACTTTCTATTTCCAGTGGATTGGTGGGAAATGATGTACCAGTAATCAACCGCTATTTGTTACCAATCGCCTCTACTACCATTTCAGCATCCAACGGAATGTTGCATAACTCATACGGATTTTCAGACTAATACCCAATTATCAAACAATTATGAAGAAGTTAACACACATTATAAAAACAGGAGTCTTCGTACTCCTGGCTTCCCTGAACATTACGTCGTGCGTAGACGGCAATGATTGGGAAACAGTAGACGGTAATCGTCTGTTCGGCACTACGAGTTTTTCCGTAAGTCCGGCAGCCATCACAGCAGAAGTCAACTGGGACGCCACTCCTAAAACTGATTATTACATCATCGAAGCAAGTCTGGAACAAATGGATAATGATACACCAATGGGCAGTGCTTCGGGAAGTATTGTATATGGCGAAGACAAATCCATAAACAAATCACCTTACACCCTGACAGGCTTGCAAGGTGAAACAACCTATTACTTGAGAATCAAGTCTGTAGCCACAGGCAAAGAATCCCGTTGGATTTATTTGGAAGATGCCACTTTCAAGACGGATAAAGAGGAGATTCTTGGCACTGTACCTTCCGAGAATATCACGGAAGAATCTGTACTGCTTACTTGGCAAGCCGGTCTGGAAGTAACTCATGTTATTATCACAGCCGGAGTAGAGAATCCGGAACAAAAGAACATTACAGCAGAAGAAGCCGCCGCCGGACAGAAATTGATTGACGGGCTATTACCCGGAACTGAATATACCATTTCCATCTATAATGGAGAAGTAAAACGCGGTGAAACTACCGTTATGACTGTAATGCCCGTGATGGTAGAATTCAGTAGTGTGCAAGCTACTAAAACATCCGTTACGCTTGCT
This sequence comes from Bacteroides faecium, assembly GCF_012113595.1. Lineage (NCBI taxonomy): Bacteria > Pseudomonadati > Bacteroidota > Bacteroidia > Bacteroidales > Bacteroidaceae > Bacteroides > Bacteroides faecium. Next base: position 2,875,150 of record NZ_CP050831.1, on the reverse strand, counting down.
TGGGATCCCGAAGCTATACAAACAGGAACTACTACTGTATCCCACTATGCATGGTGCGAAGGTAACAGGACTCCAAGCTCCAGTGATAATTATACAGCATTGACAGCCGAACAAATCAGCCAGGGACAATTGGAAATTACCGGATTCGAGCCTAGTACGACTTATACAGTCGCTTTGATGAGAGGTACTTATGTTCGTGCAATGACAAGCTTTACTACCTCAAAAGGTATTCCAAGCAACTATACAAAAATAGCTGTTTCGAATGTAGCAGAATGGAATGATGCATTAACCAATGAAGCAGGCGTCGAAAATTTGGCACTTCTATTAACAGGTGATATCGACTTATCCAATGGAACAAAAGAAATACCAAGTTCGATTCACTCTCTTCTAATTTGGGGAGCCGATGCAAATGGAGAAAAAAGCGGAAACATGCCCAATATCAAAGTTCAAGGACTCAAATTCAATGGTACATTCAGCCAAATAGAGCTATATAATTTACATTTGTATAACACTGGCACAGCAACTAATAACGGGAATTATATAATTGACCAAGCCACCGGCACAACAGGTAACATCACTAATTTACTCATGGAATCATGTAAATTCAGTGCTACTCGAGGAATTATCCGTATTAGAAAAGAGGGAGCTGGCAGATGGGATAATTGCACATTCAAAAACTGTATATTTGCAAAGGTCGGTGACTACGGCATCTTCACTTTCGATAGTGGAGCATTAACTACTTTCGGAGCAATATCCTTAGTACAATCAACGCTGGATAATACTTATAAAATAATGAAGTCTGCAATATCCGACTATACTATCAATATTGACCAATGTACTATTTTCGGTGCCGGCACTACATTAATAGAAGGTCCCTCAAGTGGAACTATTCTAATCAATATTTCCAAATCATTATTTGGGGGTATCACATCGCAAGCATACAATAGCGCTAATTCAATTTCAGCAGCAGGAATTGCTCAAACAGAGGCTTTCAGAACGTCTAATTGTCCGTTTGCGCAAAACCGAATCTTTGGAGAGATGATAGAAGGTGTAACAGATGCCCAACTCTTTACGAATCCAACAGATGGTGATTTCACCGTTTTAGTTGACGAGTACAAAGCCTACGGTGACCAACGTTGGAATAAATAACGATAAAAAGAAAAACTTATGAATACAAAGTATATTTATAAAATAAGCAGTTACCTATTCCTTTGTATGCTGGTATTAGTAGCATTTGCATGCAAAGATGACGATAATTCAGAAGACACGGGCGCATTAGCGCTCGTATCTTCCAACATTGCCGAAGGTGCCACATTGGAAGACAATAGCGGTTATATAGAACTTACTTTCAACAAGAAAGTGCGCCAGGCTCCCAATACTTCCATCACATTTAACGGTAACGGTATTCGCATTATTATTCTGAATAATGTAGTTCGCCATAAATACAGCACTTCAGACAATACGGATTGTACATTCAAGATTCCTGCCGGTGCATTACTCGATTACAGCGGTAATCCTTACGAAGGACTAACCCTGAATTTCAAAGTCATGGAAGAAGAAGTTACGCCAAAGTTATTCGATGCCATTGTAGAACCAAATGGAAATGGAGATTACACGAGTATCCAAGCCGCTATCGACGCAGCCCCAAGTAACCGCACGGAACCTTATCTGATTTTTGTAGCCAAAGGAACTTATGAAGAATTTGTCAACGTTCCTAAGATTAAGCCATTCATACATCTGATCGGACAAGATAAAGAGAATACAATTATAACCCGTATGCTGACCAGCGCCAGCAACGCCACTGGCGACGGCGGCGAAGAAGCATGGCAATACTCATGGAGAAACGAAGCCAACCAAAGCGAAAGATTCCAGGAAGCCGTAACCATGATTTACGCGACAGACTTTTACGCTGAAAATATCTCCTTTGAAAACAAATGGGGAATAGAAAAACTTATCGGGCCAATGGCGGAAGCCATGTACACAGCCAATGACCGTATCGCCTTCAATAATTGTAAATTCAGGTCTTTCCAGGATACATGGCAGACAAAAGTCCAGTCATCCGCAGACAATGGTGTCAATGCCCGCCACTATGCTACTGATTGTTGGATAGAAGGCGCCGTCGACTATTTCTATGGAAATGGTAATGTATTGATAGAAAACACTACATTATATAATGTACGCTATGGAAGTGTCATTACCGCCGCCAACCATACGGAAGAAACCAAATGGGGATATGTATTCAATAATTGCACGGTCGACGGAATCAATAAAGTAGACCCGGAGAAATACGGAACAGAAAGCCTTGACTACATAATAGGAAAAGGAACTGCACAAACGCTCGGAAGACCTTGGCAGAACTCTCCTATCACCGTATTCCTGAACACCAAACTGAAGTTTGACATTGATCCGGCAGGCTGGAGAGATATGGGTGCTGTGCCTGCTCTGTACGCTGAATACAATACAACGGATAAAAAAGGAAAAGCGGTAGACATGAGTAATCGTAAAACGCAATATACAGTCAAAGAAGGAACAAATGAAGTAACATACGATTACACAGGCAAGACAGAATTGAGCTACTCTGAATATATCAGATATACTTACGAAAATATCATTAACGGTGCCGACGGATGGAATCCCAAGAAATTCATGGAGAAACTGCAAGCTCCTGAAAACGTCATCTTGAGCAACACGACGTTAAGTTGGGATGCCCGCTACAAGGCAATCTGTTACTTAATCTTCAAAGAAGACGGGACTTTCGTCGGACAGACAACTGGAACGTCTTTTGAAATAAGTGACACTAACACCGGATACGTTGTAAAAGCAGCTAATAAATATGGTACTTTAAGCGAATAAGAATCAATAAGTTAATAAGATGATACACAAAATATTAGTAGGAACATTCCTTTCATGCTTGGTTGCCTCGTTCTCTGCTTGTTCCGACAACGAAGCCCAACTGACCAATAGTTATCCCTATTTTCCGGGCAACTCAGAAGATTCCGGTAATTCGGATAAGGATGATGAAGAATTGGTAGACCATCCCGTTCCCGACCGTACCAAAATAGCCGCTTTCCCCGGAGCTTTCGGGGCAGGGCGCTATACGACCGGCGGAGCAGGCGGAAAGGTCTACACAGTGACGTCACTTGAAGACAATGGCGCGGCAGGCACACTACGCTGGGCTCTGAACCAATCCGGCACCCGTACTATTATATTTGCCGTAAGCGGAATCATTGAGCTGCAACAGAACCTGACAATCAAAGAAGGAAATGTCACCATTGCCGGACAAACAGCACCCGGCGACGGTATTTGTCTAAAAAAATATCCCGTCATCGTCGAAGCAGACAATGTCATTATGCGCTTCATGCGTTTTCGTTTGGGGGACGAGGAGATTGGCGTTACAGACGAAACCGGAAAGCAAGTTAAAGACGCTGATGCACTCTACGGTAGAAATCGGCAAAATATCATTATCGACCATTGCTCAATGAGTTGGTGTACAGATGAATGTGCTTCTTTCTACGGCAATACGAACTTCACTATGCAATGGTGCATCATTTCCGAAAGTTTAGCCAATTCCATTCATCCGAAAGGCTCTCATGGCTATGGTGGCATTTGGGGCGGTTCTCCCGCTACCTTCCACCACAATTTGCTGGCACACCACGTAAGCCGTACTCCCCGCCTGTGCGGCAGCCGCTATACCGGGCTACCTGATACGGAAAGAGTAGACCTTCGCAATAATGTATTCTACAACTGGGGAGATGGAAACGGCGGATATGCCGGTGAAGGTGGTTCCTACAACTTCGTGAACAACTATTATAAACCCGGAGCAGCCACCAATACAAAAAAATCAGTTATCAACCGTATTTTTGCTCCAAGCCCCTGCATTGGTCCGGCTGAAGGTGGCGGCGTAATACAGGAACAAGGTGTATGGGGAGTCTTCCATCTGAAAGGGAATTACTTTGACGGCACATCAGCGTATATTAACTCAAAGTATCAAGAACTCATCACTGCGGTCAATAATGACAACTGGGTCGGGTTACAACCCAATCCGGATATAAGTATTAATGATACCAAAACGACTCTTCCCTATCCCAATAATGACGAAAACGCCTTAAAGTCTCAAATAGAATTTGTTATTTCAAATGATGTTGCTACCTTTACGCAGTCAGCAAAAGACGCTTACGAAGCAGTTTTGGAATATGCAGGCGCATCTCATAAACGGGATGCCGTAGATGAGCGTATTGTGACCGAAACCCGTGAAGGTAAATTCAGTTCTACCAGCCGGAATGGCATTATTGACTCGCAACAGGATGTAGGCGGATGGCCGGTTTACCAATCCGAAAACACTCCGTTGGATACGGATGGTGATGGTATTCCCGACAGTTGGGAAACAGCCAACAAACTGAATCCGAATGATCCAGGCGATGGTGTCAAGTATCAGTTGAGCACAGAATATACTAATTTGGAAGTCTATTTAAATGATATAGTCAAGAATTTATATCCCATCAAATAAGATCATAGCCTTATGAGTAAAACATTATTAGTAACACTCTGTATTTTAACCACTTGCCTTTCAACAACCAATGCCGTAACAAAGGGAAAGGACTATCCTGCTCCCGACCGCAGCAAAATTATCGCTTTCCCCGGTGCCGACGGTGCCGGAAAGTACACAACCGGCGGTGCCGGCGGCGCAGTCTACACAGTAACGTCATTGGCCGACGACGGCTCAGAAGGAACTTTCCGCTGGGCTGTCGGCAAGAAAGGTCCCCGCACCATCGTTTTTGCCGTAAGCGGAATCATTGAACTTCAAAAACCGCTAAGAGTAAATAACGGAGATGTCACCATTGCCGGACAAACAGCTCCGGGTGACGGTATCTGCCTAAAGAACTATACTTTCTCCATCCAGGCGGACAACGTGATCGTCCGCTTCATCCGCTCGCGTATGGGAGTCGACATCAAACAAAAAGGTGATGATGCCATGAACGGCACGAAAGCTCACCAAAACATTATCATCGACCATTGCTCCATGAGCTGGTGTACGGATGAATGTGCCACCTTCTACGACAACCGCAACTTCACTCTCCAATGGTGTCTTATCAGCGAAAGCCTTGCCAACTCTATCCATGAGAAAGGGGCACACGGCTACGGCGGCATCTGGGGCGGACAGCCTGCCACTTTCCATCATAATCTGCTCGCTCATCACACCAACCGTACTCCCCGCCTTTGCGGAAGCCGCTATACAGGCAGACCGGAAGATGAAAAGGTAGAGCTATTCAATAACGTGATTTACAATTACGGCAGCGATGGCGCTTATGCCGGCGAAGGCGGTTCTTACAATTTCATCAACAACTACTACAAGCCCGGTCCTTTCAGCGCAACGAAAGGCTCGTTCAAACGCTTATTCACAGCTTATGCCGATGACGGCAAAAACAAGAATGCCGCAGGTGTTCACGGAGTATTCCACTTCAAAGGAAACTATATGGACCCTACTTGTTCTAAGTTGACAGACAAACAGAAAGAAGCTCTTTATAAAGTGAATATGGACAATACCTACGGCTTAGTTATCAAAAAAGACTTCGCAACCGAGAAAGAAATGTTGTCTAAGAAAGCATTTGACATAGCGGAACATACTTCACTGCAACCGGCAAAGAAAGCCTATAAAGACGTTCTCCAATTTGCAGGCGCTTCCTATCGCCGTGATGCCGTAGACCAACGTATCGTAGAAGAAACTGAAAAAGGAACTTATACTTATGAAGGCTCTCACGGAAGTACGAACGGAATGGTTGACCAACCGTCCGATGTAGGCGGATGGCCCGAGTACAAATCAGAACCGGCTTTGGCAGACACAGACGGCGACGGTATCCCCGACGAATGGGAAAAGAAACATAACCTGAACCCTAATGATTCGTCCGACGGAGCCAAATATACTTTAAGTCCGGAATATACGAATCTTGAAGTATATATGAACAGCCTGGTCAACCACCTGTTCCCTAAAAAATAGAATGATAGACAATAACAATCATCTATTTTTGCCACATCGGTTATTTGTAAACTATAATAACCATTTAGGATAGTCATTGCACCTTTGGGTTAAACCATAGATTATCAAAGCTTTATAGTTTCAGTTTTTTCCTCACCGAGAAACGAACCGTTCCACACCGAGAAACACTTTGTTTCTCACCGAGGAACAGGTCGTTTCTCGGTGAGGAACCATTATATGCGTATCCGGGTGACTCGCCCCATCTTCCGTTTGTATAACTATTTCCCAAACAGGCCCTCTAATCCCCGAATCTTACACTTTTAATAAATATCAGCACAATAAGTTACATAATCCCATAATTATCGACTAATAATAGGAAAAAGAGTAGGTAGAAAACATATTTTTTCATACTTTTGGACGCAAACAATCAGATATACATGTTTTCTACGGACGATCATATATTAAGTAAACTGAAGCAGGGCGACGAAAAAGCATTGAAGGAAGTAGTAGACCAATACTATAACCAACTATGCGTCTATTCCGTTCAATATACTGATTCACTGGAAGTTTCGGAAGACATTGTCCAGGATTTCATCATCCGCCTTTGGGAAAAGAAACTATATCTGACTATCAACAACAATCTGAAAAGGTTTCTCTTTAATTCTGTCCGCAATGCTTCCGTTGACTATCTGCGCAAGCATCAGCCATACCGTTTCGTAGAGATTGAAGAAGACGCATACATCACCGACTTTGAACTCAATGAAACAGAAATTGAAGAACAGGTACGCCATCTGAAACATTATTTGAAACAACTGACTCCACAAGAATACAAAGTGTTAATGGAGATAGTAGTGCACAATAAAAAATACAAAGAGGTAGCCGATGAACTAGGCCTGTCCGTAAATACCATTAAAACCCATTTATCAAGGGCTTTGAAGTTCCTGAGAAGCCGACCTTTCATTTCACTCTATTCACTTTTTTACCTGTAAACTGCATTTTTTTATATTTTCGTTCACCCATTTTATATTCTTTTTACGTCATAGGGACAAAAGAGCCAAAATGTTATCAGAAAACGAACTAGTGGACTTATGCCACAAATATCAAACCCACAAACTGACTGAATCCGAATTTCAGTTATTACAAAGCTGGGTGAACGAGTCGGAAGAGAATCTCCGGTTCTTTTCCAACTACGTGAAATTATATAAATCCGAAAAGCGCATAGAAGCAAACCAGCATGCTGACGCAGCTAAAGGCTGGACAATCATCGAACGTAAACTGAAACAGCATCGTTTACGCCGGAAACTCTATTATACGGCAATAGCCGCCTGTTTCCTCTCCTTTCTGCTGGGGACAGCCGTATATCTTTATACCTATCAGGACTCATCGCTTCCGGCGGAAGAGCCTTCGTTGGCGGAATTATTCCCTAACCTTCCACAGAATAAGGTGACATTGACATTAAGTTCCGGCCAGCAAATTGTACTTGATGAGGAACAGGCTAAAGAAATTGCCGATAATGGAAAAGTGGTAGCTCAAGGAAGCAATAACTCGTTAAGTTATCAACCGGACAACACTCCGGCGAGCGGTATCCAATATAATACAATTACAGTGCCCGAAGGAAGCACTTTCTCCCTGACCTTATCTGATGGCACGCAAGTAACCTTAAACTCCACCACTACTTTCCGCTATCCGGTATCCATGCAAGACAAGCGTATTGTAGAACTGAACGGAGAGGCTTATTTCGATGTGACACATACAGGGAAGCCTTTCACCGTAAAAGCAGACGGAAAAGAAATCAAAGTACTGGGAACCCAGTTTAATGTATCCGCCTACCACTCCCGAAACATGATAACTACCCTTGTAAAAGGAAAAGTAGAAGTCAAGAATGGCATTGCACGCAAATTATTAGCGCCGGGACAACAAGCGACTATTTCCCCGGAAGACAACGCTATCACTGTAGAAGAAGTAAATACAGCTATCTATACCTCATGGGTGACAGGCATTTATGAATTCAGCAGGACTCCGCTCCACAACATTCTGTCACAGTTTGAATTATGGTACGGAGTGAAAGTGGTCTATAAAGACGAGGATGCACGCAACATCTGCTTCGACGGAGCCGTATTCCGCAACAAGCCGTTAGGTTTCTCATTAGAGATTATCCAGCAAGTATCCAATGTCCGCTTCAGCAAAGAAAACGGGACAATCATTGTCAGCAAATAATTAGAATAATAACAGAGAGTTCATAAAAGGGTTAAAAGATACCACATATGTGTCTTGACTCCTATGTTTCATTTTAATCTTAATAATACTAGAATGAGAAAAAACGACTGTAAAGCTTCCCGGATGCAAAGCCGTATCCGGTTGCTAACCTTCCTTTTCACATTACTTTTTGTCTTTGCATTGCCGATCGCAGCCAACGTGCTGGACGATGTAAAACGTGTGACCATTGTAAACTCCGACATATCCGTCAGAGAAGCACTGGATGAAGTTAAAAAACAGATTGGCGGTGCACTTATGTACCAATCGGACATCATTAATGACAAAATCCGACTGAATCTGAACCTGAAGAATGCTCCATTGAACAAGGTGTTAAACGAAATCTGTACTCCTGCCGGACTACAATTTGAATTGGAAAACGGTTACATATTGATAGTTAAGGCAAAGGAGCGTTCCCAAAGTAATCCCAGGAAAAAGATCAAAGGAATAGTCATTGACGAAAAGGGAGAACCTCTCATGGGTGTTACTATAACCATAGAAGGCGATCATAGCAGAGGAACTATAACTGACGAAAACGGCCGTTATGAACTGGAAGCTTCTCCCTATGACCTGATGGTGTTTTCCTACATTGGCATGAAAAAAGAATATGTCACACCGAGAAGTGACACAGAAATCAACATGGCCATGCAAGAAAACGCAAAGATGCTGGGAGATGTAGTAGTGACGGGGTTCCAGACTATTTCGAAGGAACGCGCCACCGGAGCTTTCGACATTATCAAACAAGCGACACTGGACAAACCTTCCACAACAATTGCCGACCGCCTGGTAGGCAGAATTGCCGGAGTACAAGCATCAACGACTGCCGACGGGGATATTTCCTTTACTATCCGCGGACAAGGAACGTTGCAATCTGACAAAGAACCATTAATTGTAGTGGACGGTTTTCCTATCTCTACCGGATTTTCCTCTATTAACCCAAATGATGTAGAAAGTATTTCAATTCTGAAGGATGCTGCTGCAGCTTCTATCTGGGGCGCACGAGCTTCCAATGGAGTAATCGTGATTACGACGAAAAAAGGGAAAAAAGGAAAAGGGCTGACAGTAGCAGTAGATGCGCAAGTACGTATCGGTAGTAAAACCGATATTGACTATTTACGTAATATGTTGTCCAGCGAAGAAGTGGTAGAATACCAAAGAAATACATTTGGAACTTATCAGGGACTAGCTAAATACCCCCCTTCAAATCCGAACAGTGCTACATTGGGAGATGCTTTCCAATATAGGTATACACAAGCAGGGGTACTCTATAATAAATACAAGAATCTGAATGAAATATCAGAAAGTGAATACAATGCCGGCCTAGCCGCACTGGCACAACTGAATAACAAAAAGCAAATTGAAGACGAACTTTTAAGGCGTCCTGTCTATCAGCAATATAATATCACGTTATCCGGTGGTAGCGAACGTATGGATAATTATGTATCTTTACTGTATGGTTACGATATAACCCGTTATCAAAAAAATAATTCGCAAAACTTTCAATTCGATTACCGGGGTAACACAAAACTGCTAAAATGGTTGGATATGAGCATTTCAGCCACTGCACGTTACAAAAAAAGCAATCAGTCGGGAGCATCCTCCGGAGAAATTACAGACCTGGCTCCTTATGACATGATTCGGAATACGGACGGCTCGTATGCCGATATGAGTTACCTCAAACAATATGCTGACGGTGTAAATAGCGTACTCAACCAATTTACCAACTTTCCCTATTCAGACTGGAGCTACAACATTGCACGTGAAGTAAACGGGCGTGACATCACTAACAAAACATTGAACGGACGTTTTCAAGTGGGATTCAAAGCTACGATTCTGGAAGGACTGACATTCGATACTAAATTCCAATATGAATATGTGCAACAAGATACGCGCAATCTGTCTTCCGACGATACATACGATGTACGAAATACAATTAACATGTACTCTACTCTTGATTGGGATACACACAAAGCTACGCCTAATATTGAGAAAGGAGCCATCCTACGCGAAAACAAATATACTACGGATGCCTATAACTGGCGTAACCAGATAAACTTTAACCGTACGTTCGCCGAACGCCATGCCATCAATTTTGTCGGCGGCATCGAAGTCAGCCAAAACAAAGCGAAAAGCAGGACATTTGCTCCCATATATGCTTATGATGATGAATATCTGACTTCGTATCCTATTCAAAATATCAAGGTAGAAGACATTTATGGAAATAAGGATTCTTATATCAATACCCGTTCTTCATTTTCCTATGCTTTACAACGTTACTTCTCCGCATTTGCGAACTTGGCCTATACATTCGATGATAAATATTCCATATCCGGTTCCTATCGTACCGATGCTTCTAATTTCATATCCGATGACCCGAAATATCGTTATTCACCGTTTTGGTCGGTTGGCTTTAGTTGGAACATGACTAACGAAAACTTTATGGAATCTATTCATTGGCTGGATTACCTTCGCCCTCGTATTACTTACGGACGAAACGGAAATGCCAATACAACAACTTCCATGTATCCGCTAATTGAGATGATGGGCATAGGCAGAATATCCGAAGTGCCTTACGCACGCTTTACCGCTTATGGTAACCCGGCTATGAGTTGGGAACATACCAATACCGTCAATATTGGATTTGACTGGTCCATGTTTCATGGAAAATTCTATGGAAAATTCGATTTCTATAATAAAAAAGGAACAGACATCATGGCAGATGTTTCTGTCCCTATCGCCTCCGGACAATTTATTGCTACTGATCAGATAGCTATCACAGGAGCCAGAATTACTGCCAATGCTGCAGAAATAACCAATCGCGGAATAGAATTGGAGTTGGGAAGCAGTCTGCCTATCGGAAAAGGGGTTCATTGGAATGGTAATGTTACCCTTGCCTATAACAAAAACAAAGTAGACAAATTTTACGTCAACTACATTGACAAGTCTGACATGCTTAGCCCGACTGCTGTTGCAGGATACAATATCTACGGATTATGGGCTTACAGATACGCAGGACTTACTGAAGTAAATTCTTCTACAAGCGGTTCCGGCAAAAGTAAAGTACCCGCAGTTTATATAGACAAGGAAGGTAATACCAGCCCAATTAACAGTATTCCGGCCGAAGTGGACGGACGTGATGCACTGGAATATATGGGTACTACTGTTGCACCGTGGACTATCGGCATGAGCCATTCTTTCAGTTACAATGAGTGGGAATTATCATTTACAATGACAGGAAAGTTCGGACATAAGTTCCGCCAAACCACATTCAATTATGCGGATCCGCTCACCTCAATTCCCAACCGCCAATACAGCCAACTAAGTGATGAAGGAGTCATGCCCATGCCAACAGATAAGGCCATAGCGCTAGGAACCTATGCTTCATTTGCCCCTTACATGGATTATAATGTGAAAAGTGCAAACAATGTGCGTATGCAGGAGTTATCCTTATCTTATTCTGTTCCCAAACGTATCCTGAACCGATGGGGAATCAGTCGCCTGACTTGCTATCTACAAGGTAATAACCTGTTCACTATCAAGGCTACAGACGAAGATCCCGAATACTCTTACGGTTCTTTCCGTTTGCAGCCAACCTATACTATCGGAGTCAAATTCGCTTATTAAAATTGAAATACATAAATAACTTGATAGATTATGAAAAAGATATATACGATAAGTTCTATTTTTCTTCTGGCGATGGCACTATTCAGTTGCAATGATTATCTTGACGAGCAGCCCAGAAAAGGAAACGGCATAGAACTAAAAACCTTTGAGCAACTGGAAGCTATCATCAATGCACGCACCGAAAATAATGATCGGCAACTCAATGTTGACTTAAACATGGCACAACTCTATATGAGCGATTGTTTCTCTCTGCCGGCAGAGTGGGCTCCGGACGTTGATTGGGAAAGTATATTAATGGGAGACTACACCCTTTTCCATTTGAATTGTCTTCAACCCCAATATACAGATGTATTGGATGGCAACAGTACCGTCTGGCTTCTGAGTTTCAGAAATATATTTATAGCCAACACAGTGCTTGTTTATTTGGATAAAGTAACAGGCGGAACCGCGGAGCAGCGTGACATATTAACTCAAAGAGCTCATTTCCTGAGAGCCTTTCATTATTATGAATTAGCCAATTGTTATTGCGTACCTTATTGTGAGGCTAATTTTCAGGAACCGGGGGTGCCGATCAACACAGATCTTACATATAAAAGTTCATACTCCCGAGCTTCTTTAAAAGAAGTCTATGAATTTATAGAATCAGAATTGACACAGGCACTGGATTTATCTATCCCGCTAAAAGAAAACGGTAACCGTAAAGCATGGCGTGAAAACAGTTCTGCTGTCAACAGCTTTGCCGCAAGATTTTATTTAACCAAAGGCGACTATGCCAAAGCTCAAGAATACGCAGAGAAAGCATTAGCCTTAAATGCTGAGCTTGGAAATTTTAATGATGAAACATTTCTATATAAAGCAACATCGGAAGTGGATGGAATGACAGAAGCAACAAACTGGTATAATGAGACTTACAACAATACTACGGGTTTGTTAACTCCTGAGTTACAAAAATCGTATTATAAACGTGAATTCTCGCACGGTACCACATGGCCTTCACCAAGCGACAGTTTTTTAAACAGTTTCGACCAGACATACGACCTACGCTATAAATATTTCTACTATCCGGATTATAGTACTATGGCGGTATTTGGTGTTGCATATGCTTTTGGTGTTCCCAGTACAGCATCCGGATACTCATACTATTCTGATGACATTTTCGAGTCCGGCCCCTGTACTGCAGAAGTGATGCTGATCAAAGCAGAAGCAATGGCACGACAAGGTAAGTGGAATGAAGCACTCAACTACCTGAATACCCAATTTCGTCCTTACCGCATCAGCAATGATGCTCCGGCAGAGAAGAAAAACTTAACAGCCGGCAATCAACAGGAAGCAATTGCCCTTATTTTAAAAGAACGCATGCTGGAGTTTCCTTACACTTTGCGTTGGCATGATATTCGCCGTTGCAACTTCAATGACGATCCGAATGATGACATCACTATCAAACGTAAATTTTACGAACTAGATCCCACCAACACACATGCTCCTTTATATGAAGGAAACATAATAGAATACACATTAGGACCTAATAGCAACAAATACCTTTATACGATGGCTATTCCTGCATCGGAAGTTGTAATCAGCGAAGGCTCTATCGAACAAAATAGATATTAACAAGAAACAATTATAAAACAGTAATTCAATATGAAGAGAATAAATCACATTTTATTGATGACAGTTCTGGCTTCAGTAACATTCATCTCCTGCAAACCCGGTCCGGCAACATTGACCGGAGAGATTAAAGATTATAAAGCAGCAGGTGTGGAGTGTATGCTGATAACCGATTCCGCTTTCGTCCAGGATAGCGTAGATATCTCGGAAGATGGTAGTTTCGTATACAGCAGAGATTTCCCCGAAGGTGCCGAAATATGGTTTGTATCCGAAGATGCGCAAGGATTCCTACGCTTGTATTTGAAGAACGGTGACAAGCAACACATTGTATTAGCCGCCAATGCAGATTCTGTGATCGGCCGTTGTGAAGTTGTTTTCAGTGGAGACACTAAAGCTACGGAATACTTCCGGGCTTTTGATAATGATTTTGCCAATCCTAACAAATGGACACCGAAAGAAGCTGCAGGATATCAGTCATTCAAGCTCTTTAAAGCTGCCCTTGATTCTGTTGCAGAACAATTGTCCGAACAATTGAAAGCAACCGGTGACAAACGGTTCATTTCAAAAGAAGAAAAGAAACTGAAGGATAAAATACTCCAGACTTCTTTCAATTATATGCGAGGCAGACATCAGGCAGGGCAACCGACAGATGGGGACAAAGATTTCCTTGCCTTGTTGGAAAGTATCGACTACAATGATATGGGAAATGCCAAAAACAGATTGACGGATATGTATATTGACTGGTACCAGACAAGCCATCCCGACTCAACATCAGGACCTGGCGTACAATATTTCAATATTCTGAAACAACGCGTATCCAATCAGGAAGTAGTAGATTATCTAGCGGACATATATATGGCGAACTATATGGAAAATGGAGCAGACGCGTATTTGACTGCTACATTCGAAGCATATCAACAAACTACTTCCAACCAAGAGAAAATAAAGGAATTCAAAACAAAGTGTGACGATATAGGTAAACTCCTGCCGGGCAATACCGCTCCGGATTTTGCCGTCAACGACGTAAAAGGAAATTCTTTAAAATTCTCGGATATAATAGGAAAAGGAAAAGTGGTTTATATGGACGTATGGGCTACCTGGTGTGGTCCTTGTTGTGCCGAGATTCCTTATATGGAGAAACTGACAGAACACTACGCCGGCAATTCGAAAATAGAAATTATCAGTATCTCCATAGATGAAAAACAAGACAAGTGGAAGAAGAAACTGGAAGCGGACAAACCGGAATGGAAACAGTTCATTGTACCGGACGGTTTTAAATCAGACTTATGTAAAGAGTACAAAATCAGCGGTATTCCCCGTTTCATGCTTTTCGACAAAGATGGAAAGATACTTAATATCAACGCTCCCCGTCCTTCGGATGCCAATATTATCAATTATCTGGACAGCCAGTTGAAATAAAAACACCTTTTATATAAATCTCTCTCTCTAACAGACGAAAAGACCGGACTTCTACCTATTGGAAGCCGGTCTTTTCTATTTTATCTATTATCTCCTCTTTGATTCGTGTTTCATCAACTGCAACTACCTGCCTACCTTCTCCTTATACTCCGTCGGCGTCATCCCCACCTGCGCCTTGAAGCATTTGCTGAAATAACGCGGGTCATTAATACCGACCATATACGAAATCTGTGTCATATTAAATTCTCCGGTTTCAATCAGTTGGGTGGCACGCTTGATACGGATTTCCTTGATAAACTCGATAGGCGCCAGTCCGGTAAGCGTTTTCAGTTTCTTGAAGAATACCGAACGGCTGACGGCCAGTTCGCGTACCAAATCATCTACCACCAGTTCGCCATTATCCATGTTCTGTTCCATCAGTTCCACCAGTTTATCCATAAACTTACGGTCGTTGGGAGACAGTTCGGGAACAGTAGGTTGAGGTTGCGCTTCCTGCTCCGGTTCAACTTTGTTTTCTTCCCTTGATACAGTCTCTGCCAATGCCGGCAAATCTTCGGAGACAGCAGACATATTGATATGCATCAGGCTATCGCGGTAGAAACTCTGCAGTTTCTTGCGCTGCATCAGCAAGTTTTCCACACGGGCTTGCAGATACGTAGCACTGAAAGGTTTCGTGATATAATCATCCGCGCCATACTCCAGTCCTTCCAATTTACTTTCGATAGTAGTCTTGGCAGTAAGCAGAATAATAGGTATATGGCTGGTCGTCATATCCGCACGCAGTTCCCGGGTCATCTCGATACCGTCTTTTTCGGGCATCATCACGTCACTGATAATAATATCCGGCAAATACTTCAATGCCTTGCTCCAGCCTTCCATACCATCAGCAGCTTCCACCACCCTGTACATCGGAGTAAATATACTACGCAGAAATTCACGCAATTCCTGATTATCTTCGACTAATAACATCAACTCTTTGGAGTTATCTTCCGCTGCCGGTTCTTCCACCAAAGGCAATTCTTCAGAAGGCGATTCCTCAAATACCGTACCGTCCACTGCCACCAAAGTCTCAGACTGAAGCGATGCATTAGCAATATCCACCACCTGCCCCATCCTTACCGGAGCTTCCGCATCCTCAAGAATAAATTCGACTTCTTCATCGTAATGCTCTTTTCCCTTCTGGAAATCGACCTTGAAGCAACTTCCTTCTCCCAAATGGCTATCGACAGTAATAGTCGCCTTGTGCATTTCCACAAGCTCCTTCACCAACGAAAGCCCGATACCCGTACTCGCCTGGTTGAAAAGATTCTTGTCCACCAGATTCTCAAAACGGACAAACAGCGATTTCTTCTTATTTTCCGCAATGCCGATACCCTGGTCCTGCACACCGATAGAAACGGTATTCTCATCTTCGCGGATAAAAATCGTAATCATCTTCCCGTTCGGCGTGTACTTGAAAGCATTGGAAAGCAGGTTAAACACAATCTTTTCGAGTTTATCCACATCTATCCAAAGATATAAATGCTGCTTCTCCGTCTCGAACAGGAAATCAATCCGGTGTTCGTCGGCAACGGCTTCAAAGTTATCCATCACCTTGCGGACAAACGGCACGACATCCACACGCTGCACCTGCATTTTCATCTTCTTATTCTGAATCTTGCGGAAGTCCAGAATCTGATTGACAAGACGAAGCATACGATTTGTATTCCGTTCCACCACCACCAACTGCTCACGGGCATCTTCCGGCAACTTATCATTCTTCAGCACCTGTTCAACAGGGCCTGCTATCAGCGTAAGCGGCGTACGGAGTTCATGGGAAATATTAGTAAAGAAACGCAGCTTTATATCCGAAATCTGCTGTTCGATGGATACTTCATGCTTCAACCGGTAAATAGTGAACAGGATATAAACAGCCACAAGAATGATAATCAAGATAAACAATACATAGAGCACATATGCCACCGGAGTCTCCCAGAAAGAGGGAAGAATAACAATATCCAGCGTTCGTTCATTCTCCACCCACGCCCCGTCGCTATTGGTAGACCGGACACGGAATACATAATTCCCCTTCGGGAGATTGGTATAAGTCACACTCCGCTGTTTATCCGCAAACGTCCACTGCTTCTCAAATCCATCGAGAATATAGGCATATTGTATATTCTGCGGATTCGTGTAATCGAGTGCCGCATACTGGACGGAGAAAATATTCTCGTCATGCGAAAGCACCAGTTTCTCCGTA
The DNA here is from genome assembly GCF_012113595.1 of Bacteroides faecium. Lineage (NCBI taxonomy): Bacteria > Pseudomonadati > Bacteroidota > Bacteroidia > Bacteroidales > Bacteroidaceae > Bacteroides > Bacteroides faecium. The sequence continues at coordinate 2,858,033 of NZ_CP050831.1, read as the reverse complement.
TCATCCAAATCTACTTTCAGGACAGATGCCTTTCCCGGAATGACGTCCTCATTATTCACCATCAGCTTGCCGAAAACAATCGGCGGCACATAACTGCTTTTCCGTATCGAGTCCGGATTGAACATAAATACTCCGTTACTGGTGCCGAACATCACATTTCCTTTGGAAGTCAATACAGAAGCCGCTTCACTGAAACGAACCCGGAAGCTGATACTCCGCTCATCATAATTTTCAAAACGCTCTTCGGAAGGGATGAATTTACAAATGCCGTTCTCCGTGCTAATCCAAAGATTCTGCTTATGGTCTTCGCGAATGGAAAGTAACACGTCCGAAGAAAGCCCGTCGAGCACCGAGTAAGACTTAAACTTCCCGTGACCGTCTTTGTCGATAGACAACAGTTTATTCAGTCCGCCGCCGAAAGTAGCGAGGTAAAGTTCTTTCTTTTTAGTCGGGATAATCCAGTGCACGTCGTTATTACTCAGACTATTCGTATCATTAGGTACACGCGAGAAATGATGAAACTGTATATCTTCCGGCTTCTTGAAATTCTCGTCGAACGCAATAGCGCCCGTTGTCGTGCCCACCCACATGCGACCGTTGTTATCAGAAGTGATAAAGCGGGTTCGGTAGCACAAGTCGATAGGATACCCTTTCAGATTATTGCGGTGATTGATGAAGAGAGTCTCCCCTTCCTGATTTTGAGTAATGTAATTGATACCGCCGCCAAAGGTAGCCGCCCAAATACGTCCGTGATGGTCTTCGTACACACAATATACATTGTTGTCGCTCAGGCTATACATATCATCCTTATTGTGCTGGTAGCGTGTCAGCCGATACGACATTCCGGTCGGTGAAGTCTGACGGGCGGAAACCAGTCCGTTGCCTTTCGTAGCAATCCACATTACGCCGTTCGAATCCTGCATAATAAAATAAGCAGTCCCCTGCATCGGAGCACCGGAAAGAGCAATCGTTCCGCTCTCCGTCAGATAACCTTTATACTGACGGTTGGAATCATAGATACGCACGATTCCATCTTTCAGCCCTACCCATAGATTGCCCAGCTTATCTTCACAGATAGCCCGCGTCTCATTGCTTAGCGACTCGTAATCGTGAGGAACCGGAGTCAGCATGGAGAAAGGGACATTGCGGAAAGTGACTTTTTCCAATCCCTTCGAATGGGTGCAAAGCCACAGATTACCCTGTTTATCGGAGAAAGCGATATGAATCTTGTTAGAGAAACGCCAGTTATGGCTGTCCAAATCATCATAGAAAGGAACAAGACAATTCCGTTCGCGGTCGAAATAAGAGAAACCGCCACCATACGGATGTACCCACAAATATCCGTTCACGTCTTCGTGGATATGAAAAGCAGGACGAGAGCGGTCGGCATTGCTATATTCCACTTTCATCTGTTCCCGTTTTACCACTCCGGTGGCAAGGTTGAAATGAACCACCACACCGAGTTCTTCCTGTTCAAACCAAATTTCCGAAGAACGGTCCACATAAATGGAAAGAATCGGCTTATCGGGCAAGTCTTTACAAGTCACATGAGAGTAGTGCACACTCTCTCCGGTTTTCATGTTATAGGTGAAGAAGCCGTCCGTATCTGTCGCCATGACTGCCTTTTCCTGTTCAGCATAGATAGCGGTAATATTGGCTTTGGTAGGAATCTCGAGCAAATGAAACTCACCGTTACTTTTCTGATAACGCCAGACTCTTCCTTTGTCCGAAGCAAAACAAATATCCTCGTCACGCTCCTGAACCGCATAAAAAGCCTGGTTCATCCCGCCGGACTTTCCTTTGGTATCGACAAAATAAGAAACCGGTGTTTTCTCACCGGGCGGTATCATGCCCAGTCCGTTATCGGTCAGCAGCCAGTCATTGCCGGCTTTATCCTCATAGACCTGATATACGTGAGTGGCGGGAAACAAGCCCGACTTCCGGGAGTATATATCAATATCCAGTTGATGTCCTTTTTCGGGATTCGTGCTGACACGGATAGCACCGTCACTCTCGGTCAATAACCATACGGTACCATTCGACAATACTTTGATAGCTCCCACATAATAGCTACTCCCCTCTTCGCCGGCAGCCGGAACCTGTTCGAAAGTCTCGGTCTTCGGGTCAAAACGATGGACACGGTTATCATAAGTAAGCAGCCAGATAAAGCCGTAACGGTCTTCATACAGGCGGTCTACCCGATTGTTTGTCAGGCTGATATAATTTCCCTGACGTGCCTTGTATGTCTTAAATGTGTATCCGTTGAAACGGTTGATTCCGTCCCAGGTAGCAAACCAAAGATTATCTTTATGGTCCTGCAAGATGTTCATCACTGTATTTTGTGATAATCCGTCTTCAGTAGAATAATGGGTGAAAAAGCTGTTTGTCTGCGCATGTGTCGTGAACACAATGCCCAACAATAGAATCACTGAAATTAAGGTTTTCTTCATCATATTTACGCGGTTCTGTGGCGTAAAGATAGAAAAATACTTGTAGTTTAATACTATCTTTTATCTGCTATTTAACAGAATCAGGTCATTCCGTTATTTAACCACCCTGTTTGAGAGTGCATATAATGGTACGACTTTAATTTTCTCATAAGTAGAAAACCAAAATTGAATTTTCGCTTAAACTTCAGAAAATCCAGACCGAAATCACTATATAAGTCCCGGAAATCCAAACCAAACATCTATTTGGCAGATAGTATCCCCCGAATTAATTATAAACTCCTTTCCTATTTCCACTAGTCTCGTCTGGATGGAAAGCATCTTTTCCATAACTGCACTATCCAGTCAGTCGTTCGGGAAGCCAGCGACTCGTCCAAGTTTGAAATGATTACCCTTTCGATTTCATGAACTCGTTCCAGTTCCGCATCAATCACTTCCGACATCTTTTCTAATTCGCTAATTCTTTCTTGTTGTTGATTGATTTGTGTTTCCTGCAATTTGATGATTTCACGATACACTCCATTCATTAAGGTCTGATTATAACTAAACATTTCCAAATCTTCAAGATAATCTATCGAAACCCGACATGTCTTTCGCCAAATCAAGTATTCTTCAAGTATCTTACCGTCTACCCAAACTTTGCCCCCTCTTTTACGAGTTCCTTCAAATTTCTCCAATTCTACCCAAAGACGAATGGTTTCTTCCTTTATTCCATACTTTTGGGCGGCTGCTTCCAAACTTATCAATTCTGACATAGTGTTTGTTTTTAAGTGTTTAACAATAAAGAGTAAATAACAGTATATCGAATGATAGAAGGAGCATTCATGCTTTCAGATTCCCAATCGGCGGGCGAATTGGTAGGGTCATTCCATGGGTATTGAAAGACCGACCGGATATAAGAAAGGCATGAATGCTGTTGTATCATATATCCACTTCCTAAGGCTAGCTACACCCTTCGCAAGATAATGATAACAACAGACACCCACGCCAATCGTTTATATATAACACGTCCTTTACGAATATGTTGAATACATCCGTCCACGTGGAGTATCTGTCGTATCATCTCTCTGCTATAAAAGTGGCTATTTTTAAGAAGTGAGAGATAATACGTTTTTACTCCATAAAGAAATAAAAAACCGCTTTCCGCCTGTTTCATCTCGCTGATGGGCAGAAAGCGTGCGACAAAGATATATATATTTTTTTAATACAAGAATAATACAGAGTAGAAATATGGGAATAGAAATAAAAACAAGAAGCTTTGTATTAACCCAATTAAGCATTCATTCAAAATTAGTCCAACAGCCATTTACTATAGCAATACACTTAATAAAGTCTAAAAACAAGTTGTTTGATATTATATTTAACAGTCTGTTGATTGATTGAATGTGCAAATGTCTGTACCTTTGTAGTACTAAATCAATATAGTCATGATACATACTGTACCTAATCCTAAAATGACCGTTCACGAAGTTGAAAAGTTTCGTGACAATCTTCGCAAGTGTGTATCCGGTAAACTCACACTTAAAGAAAAAAAGGCAATAGAAGCCAGAACACAGCGAATCAACCGTGTTGCAAAAAGAATAATTGCTAATAATGGCGGTAAAAACCCAATCCTTGGATATTGATATTTCCATAAATAAACTAACCGGAGAGGACATGAATAATGTTCTCTCTTTTTCATGTGGCTGTGAAGAACTAGACCATTTCTTTCATGAGGAGATGTATCTATGCACTAAACATCACTATATTTCTGCATATTGCGCTAAAGATATTCGAACGAATGAAATTGTGGCAATATTCACTTTATCCAATGACTCGGTTGTTATCGACAATGTTGAAGATAGAGATGATTTTGTAGAAATGTCTAAAAGTAGAATTGATAACGAGTACATTCCTACATTTGAAAAACAAACCTCATTTCCAGCTATCAATATTGGACATCTAGGAGTACGTACAAATATACAAAGCAAAGGTGTAGGAGAACAAATATTAGATTTCGTCTTATACACCTTTGCTGATTATGATGTATCAGGCTGCCAGTTTATAACAGTTGATTCTTTGAATAATAAACGAACGAATAAATTTTATGTTAGGAATGGATTTGTAAATCAAACGAACAGTGACAGTTACAATTCAACAAGACGTATGTACCTGCCCATACAATTATTCCAACCGGAATAAACGTACTGCCAAACTCATAGCACAGTCAACGTTTTACATCCAACAACTTATTTCCATCTTCTACCGGATTCCAACCATCATCTCCTGCCAGAACTGTTTTTATCCCATATCCTTTCAGATTCTTCAACTGACGGGAGAAGGCAGCACGCGCTTTAGGATTGGCTCCCTCGCCACGGCTCTCATATTCGGCGTAAAAGGCAGTTTTCTCGTTTTCCTTTTTGCCCCAGTTGTTCCAACCTTCGGGAAGAATGTGTTTTCCCAGTTCACAACGGATAAATACGGCTTGGGCATACGGACGCCAGGGACGGGAAAGATATACTTTTGTGGCTTCCGGTTCTGCGGTGAGCTTGCAGTCGTAAAAGACATAGCCGTACTTTTTCCCTTTGTCGGTAGAGGGAGCAGTCACATAGCCGTCACGCTTGCTGTGAATATGGCAGCGGTTGAAAACAGCGGTAGACCAGCCGAAGATAAAATCGACGGTTCCTTCGATGTAGCAGTCCTCGTAATATTGACGGCTTTGTTTGCTGTAAGTGTAAAGAGTATCCTGGAAGCCTAAGAAACGGCAATTCTTGAAAAATGCACGGTCGGCAGAAACAAAGCATGCGACGGCTTGTCCTACAGGACCGGATGAGTTTTCGAATGTGATATTTTCCGCATAAAAGTCCGGGGCATAGATATAGCAACTGGACGAACCGGAAGTTCCCATGTTTTCACCGAATACGTTTTTCTTATTGGCGAAATCGTCATTAGTCAGTACTGCGCCGTCTTCTCCTATCAAGGAGATGTTAATCTTACTTTCAGGGATGATAATCTTTTCTTTATAAGTGCCTTTGCGAACGAGAATCGTGCTACGGATATTTTTACGGAAGTCGGGGACGGCATTGATTGCTTCCTGCACGGTAAAGAAATCACCGCTACCGTCTTGGGCTACCACATAATCGTAATGACGGATATATTTTGCCAGTTCGGGAATTTCCTTGCCGATGGCATCAACAGCCAGGCCTGCGATGGTTCGCGCTCCGTAGGTATTCAAGTGGGTATTGTCTTCACGACCTTTCGGGAAAGCGGGAATCTGATTAGGGGCGACAAACATAAAAAGCTTTTTCGATTCTACCGGTCCAAGCTCTTGCACCAAGTCGTGAGTGATTTTGTTCATATCAATAAATACGACTCCGAGTTCTTTCGCTACATTGCGGGGGGAATCCAAATAAGTTCCATGCGTATCGAACAAGACCGTCCCTTCTTTGGGTTGCTCTTTTTCCCCCGGTGTCCGGCGGATATCCTTAGTGATGGAAGCATCTTGCGGTTGGACAAAGTTACGGCGGACGATAGAATTGAACAATACGGGGATGCCGCCTTTCGCACGGGTTTCGTTTACATAACGGCGGAGATTGTCATCGAAAGTAGTTCCCGGCTCGGTGTGGCGGGTAGAATCCGCTTTTTCATCATTATGCCCGAACTGGATAAAGACATAATCGCCTTTCTTCACTTTGGAGATGACTTTTGCCCAACGTCCTTCGGTAATAAAACTCTTGGAACTGCGTCCGTTGGCAGCATGATTGTCTATCTTTATGTCTTCAGAGAAAAATCCGGGAAGTACCATTCCCCAGCCACGTTCAGGATTTCCACCGTCCAACTTCTTGTTAGCCATAGTCGAATCCCCTATCATAAAGATAGTTACGACAGGTTTGTCCGCGCGAAATGCAGAGCAGAGAACAAAGGCGACTGCCAACAACAGTACTAATTTACTTCTATTTTCTTTCATTTTCTTTATACTACACTCTATAACAAAAAATCATTTTTCTCTTTCACCTATCACCGGCATCCATCAAACGCCCTATTCATCGGCTTTTCAAGCGGTGATAGGTTGTTTTTCAACCTATCACCCAACCTATCACCTATCACCGCTTCCCAACCTTCTTTATTTCTTTATTTCCAAAAGCTACCGGAAGCAACATTTCTCTCGTATCCAAGTTTGCTTATCCTTATCGGAACAAAGTGTTCAATGCCTTGAAACAAAGTATTTCAAGGCTCGAAACACTTCGTTTCCTGCTTTGAAACTATTAGTTTCAAGCGTCAGAAACTTTAGTTTCCTACTGATGAAACTTTAGTTTCAAGCAACAGAAACTTTGGTTTCAAGCAATAGAAACTAAAGTTTCACGCTGAAGAAACTCTAGTTTCAAGTAATGGAAACAACAGTTCCAAGTAATGAAACCAATGGATTCTTGTCCGTAAACAAATATTTCGTAGCGTAGAACCTATCAGAAGCGCTAATGTTTCTACTTATAAGGATACCAGTTACTGCTTTCTTTAAAGATATTCTCCGGTGTGCACCTCAATACTTCCTTTTTTGTGAGCTGTTTCCCCCATGCTACACGTCCCGATGTACCTGCACCTTCGCCTGTATTTCCAAATTCCGCATAACGAGCTGTCTTTTCATTCTCCGGATTCTTCCAGTTATGCCATCCTTCGGGACGGATATGACCGCCAAACTCACAATTAATGAACACCGTGGCGGCGTAAGGACGCCAAGGGCGACCTAAATATACCTTTTTCACTCCCGGAGCAGCGGTCAGTTTACAGTTTTTGAAGACATAGCCGAACTCTTCATTTTGAGGAGTCGAAGCGGCGGTGATATACGAATCACGTTTGCTATGCAGTTCGCAATACTCAAAAAGTGCCGTGGAAGGACCGAAAATAAAGTCGGTAGTACCTTCTATATAGCAGTTGGTGAATAAAAGACGGGCTCCTTCCGAACCTGTATAGATAGTATCCTGATTGCCGAGGAAGCGGCAATTGACGAACATCAGCCGGTCGCCTTCGGTGTGAAGGGCCACTGCCTGCCCCAAAGGAGCCGCATTATTCTCAATCGTCAGGTCTTTGAAAGTGATGTCATTGCCTTCCACCTTGACGGTATAGGTGCGGAATGTTCCCATTTTGTTGATATTGGCATGGTCATCATACGTGATAATCGTCTTTTCAGCACTCTCACCCACCAACTGCACGTTCTTCACCCAAGAGGGAATCACCAGTTTTTCTTTGTACGTGCCATTCTTTATATAAATAGTCACCGTGTAGTCCATAAAAGCGCGGACGGCTTCCACTGCTTCCTGAATATTCCGGTAATCTCCTGTCCCGTCGCGTGTCACTACTAACGTATCTTTGCGTTGCTGTTGTTGCGAATAGACCGATGCCCCCCCCGCAGCAAGCAGGAGAAACAACATCATTCCTTTAAAAAATGCCCTTTTCATCGATAGAAATTATTTTTGTAAGCGTTCGTATTCCAAGCTAGCCATGATAAAAGGCCCTACTGCTTTGGGGTCGTTATTGCGGATAGTTTCGTTGATATAATACTCATAATCACCGGAACGGTACACCTTTCCGCCCAGTCCGGCTACGGCACAGGCTTTGGTGATGGTCACCAATCCGTTTTTATCCACTTCGATAAAGTTTTCCAGAAAACCGTTGTATCCTTTCAACGCCACATCGAGGTAAGACTTATCAATATATCCCAAACGGACTGCCTTGAATAAGGAATAAACAAACATGGCGGAACAGGATGATTCGAGATAATTCCCTTTCTCACCGCTCTTGTCGAGCACTTGATACCATCCGCCGGTCTTCGGGTCTTGCAGTTTCTTCACTTGAACGGCAATGTTATCCAGAATAGCGAGCAGGGAATCTCTTCCGGCTTCATGCTTCGGGATAAATTCCAAGACATCCACCAAAGCCATGGCATACCATCCCATAGCACGTCCCCAACTGTGTTTGGACTGTCCGGTCACCGGGTCTGCCCAGCGTTCGGTGCGGCTTACATCGGCAGCGTGACGGTACAGACCGTTTTTGGGGTCGTATGTATGACGGGCAGAAGTGATAAATTGATTGATTACATCTGCATAGTCCTGCGGAAGATTGTTGCGGAACGCATATTCCGCATAAAAAGGAGCACCCATGTAAAGTCCGTCCAGCCACATCTGATGCGGGTAAATCTTCTTGTGCCAGAAACCGCCGTCCGCATTACGGGGCTGTCCCGCGAACTGGCTGTAAAGCAAATCGAGCGCTTTCTTATATTTAGGATTCTTCGTCTGCTCATAGATACGGAAAAGAATCTTTCCGGAGTTGATGCGGTCGAGACTGTAATCGGTTAATTTATAAGCGGTAATCGTTCCGTCATCGTGCACCATCGTATCTGCGTACGCGATGGCATAATCGCGAATTTTCTTGTCGCCATACGTATCGTAAACGTCGAGCATGGCTCCCAATTCCAGTCCGTGGCAATAATCCCACTTCAACTTCGGCTGGAAGTCGAGTTGCCAGGATTCGGGATAGCGAATCATCTCCGATTCAGTCAGCCGCACAGACCAGGGCAGCTTGCTGTCCACCCGTTGAGAGGATGCCGGAAGGGCAATTATGACCAACAGAGTCAATATAAAAAATTTAGAAAAAAGAGTTCGTCTCATGGTTTGTTATTTTAAGGATTAAACATACGAGTCTTTCACGGTACGAAAGTAGTGTTTTTCCGCTAAAGCCAGTTGGATTTTTTAATCAAGTAGGTGCATTTTTTGTTTTTCGTGCACGGAAACGACTAATTTTGTGCACGTAAACGTCAAAAATGTCCATTTTTGATGCAATATCTAATAAATTAATAGTTTCGTTTTGGAAGAAAGCGGAAAAGGTCGTACTTTTGGCACGGTTTACAACTAATACCCTCTGGGGGAAACACAGTTATTTATCATTTAAAACAGAGAAAAAATAGAACAGAATGGAAGAAGTTTTTAAGTACATTATCGGTCTTGGGGCGGCAGTAATGATGCCAATCATTTTCACGATTTTAGGAGTATGTATCGGTATTAAACTTCCCAAAGCGCTCAAAAGCGGTTTGTTGGTTGGTGTCGGTTTCGTTGGTTTATCAGTAGTGACGGCATTGCTTACCAGCAGTCTGGGTCCGGCGCTGAGTAAAATGGTAGAAATCTACGGATTGGAATTGGGTATTTTCGACATGGGGTGGCCTTCTGCTGCGGCGGTAGCCTACAATACTTCGGTCGGTGCTTTCATTATCCCTGTTTGTCTGGGAGTTAACTTATTAATGTTGCTTACCAAAACAACCCGTACCGTCAATATCGACCTTTGGAACTACTGGCACTTCGCATTTATCGGTGCTATCGTGTACTTTGCTTCCGACAATATCTACTGGGGATTCTTCGCTGCTATCATCTGCTACATCATCACGCTGGTAATGGCTGATATGACTGCTCCCGCTTTTCAGAAGTTCTATGATAAAATGGACGGTATCTCTATTCCTCAACCGTTCTGCCAAAGTTTCGTTCCTTTCGCTATCGTTATCAATAAACTGCTCGACATGATTCCAGGATTCGATAAACTGAACATCGACTCTGAAGGATTAAAAAAGAAATTCGGGCTGATGGGTGAACCACTGTTTTTGGGTATCGTAATCGGTTGCGGTATCGGAGCATTGGGCTGCGGTAGCTGGAAAGAAGTGGTAGACAGTATTCCGAGTATCCTCGGACTGGGTATCAAGATGGGTGCGGTAATGGAATTGATTCCCCGTATCACGAGTCTTTTCATCGAAGGCTTGAAACCTATCTCTGACGCTACCCGCGAGCTTATCGCTAAAAAATATAAGAGCAACACCGGTCTGAGCATCGGTATGAGTCCCGCATTGGTAATCGGTCATCCGACTACGCTGGTGGTTTCACTGCTTCTGATTCCTGTCACTATTTTCCTTGCAGTTATCCTTCCGGGCAACCGTTTCTTACCGCTGGCTTCTCTGGCAGGTATGTTCTACTTGTTCCCGATGATTCTGCCTATTACGAAAGGTAATGTAGTGAAGTCATTCATTATCGGTCTGGTAGCATTAATCGTAGGTCTGTATTTCGTAACAGAACTGGCGGGATTCTTCACGCTGGCTGCCAAAGACGTATATGCCGCTACGGGCGACCCGACAGTGAATATTCCTGCTGGCTTTGAAGGCGGCGCGCTCGACTTTGCTTCCAGTCTTTTCTGCTGGGGTATCTTCCACCTGACTTACAGTCTGAAGATTATCGGCCCTGCCATCCTCGTGGTACTCGCACTCGGAATGGCAATCTACAACCGCATCCGCATGACTAGAAACGATGCTAAGAATGCATTGAACAGTAATAAGGAATAAGTAGAAAACCCGTGAATGAGAATAAATAGTATATAATATATAATCCAAATAAAAATTCGAAAGATGAAAAAATTAGCAATTGCAATGATGTTGGGCATCGCAGCTATGTCTGCTTCTGCCCAGGTGAATTACAAGATGCAAGTGGCTTGCAGTCCGCAAGACGTGAAAACGTATGATACAAACCGCCTGCGTAGTAGCTTCCTGATGGAAAAAGTAATGGTTCCGAACGAAATCAACCTTACTTATTCTATGTACGACCGCCTTATCTTCGGTGGCGCTGTACCCGCAACGAAGGAACTGGTACTGGAAACTATCGACCCGCTGAAAGCTAAATTCTTCCTGGAACGTCGCGAACTGGGTGTTATCAACATTGGTGGCGAAGGTATCGTAACTGTTGACGGAAAGGAATATACACTGAAATTCAAAGATGCCCTGTACGTAGGTAGAGGCAAGCAGAAAGTGACTTTCAAAAGCAAAGATTCAAGCAATCCTGCCAAGTTCTATATCAATTCGGCTACTGCTCACAAGGAATACAAGACTCAGTTGATTACTATCGACGGACGCAAAGGTTCTCTGAAAGCTAACTCTTTCGCTGCAGGAAAGATGGAAGAAAGTAACGACCGCGTTATCAACCAGTTGATTGTGAACAATGTACTCGAAGAAGGTCCTTGCCAACTGCAAATGGGATTGACTGAACTGAAACCGGGTAGCGTATGGAACACAATGCCGGCTCATACTCACAGCCGTCGTGTGGAAGCCTACTTCTATTTCAACGTACCGGAAGGCAACGCTATCTGCCACTTCATGGGTGAACCTCAGGAAGAACGCATCGTATGGATGCAGAACGAACAGGCTATCATGTCACCGGAATGGTCTATCCACGCTGCTGCCGGAACAAGCAACTATATGTTCATCTGGGGTATGGCTGGTGAAAACCTCGACTACGGAGATATGGACAAGCTCAAATATACAGAAATGCGCTAATCGTTGCGCAGCTCTGCATCACATATATAAAATCCGAGAAACTTCATCCTTTCCCCCCAGCGGGAGAAGGGATGAAGTTTTCCGGGTTTTATGCATTTCAACACAACCCCCGACGTTACAGACTAGATGCGTTATGAGACGATAAATATATCCTTTGAAACAAATAGCATACATAATGTAACGAATAATACATGAATTCGACCAATTTTTACAAATAAAATCCAGTCGAAATCCCGACCTTTGTCAACGAATCAAAATCTATTTAAATCCATTATCATGAATGCATTTCAAAAAACAGGCGAGAAAATGACAAACTACAGATGGACCATCTGTGCTATGCTATTCTTTGCTACTACAGTTAACTATCTCGACCGCCAGGTACTTTCCCTTACCTGGGACGAGTTTATCAAACCGGAATTTCATTGGAACGAAGTTCACTACGGTACGATTACTTCCGTTTTTTCTATTGTATATGCAATATGTATGTTGTTCGCCGGCCGCTTTATCGACTGGATGGGCACGAAGAAAGGGTATCTCTGGGCAATCGGCGTATGGTCGGCAGGTGCTTGTATGCACGCCCTTTGCGGAATCGTAACCGAACAGTATGTAGGTCTGCACAGCGCAGCCGAACTAATGGCTGCTACAGGTGACGTAGTAGTGGTGCTGGCCACCGTAAGTATGTACTGTTTCCTTGCCGCACGCTGTATCCTGGCTCTCGGTGAAGCAGGTAACTTCCCGGCTGCCATCAAAGTAACGGCTGAATACTTCCCCAAGAAAGACCGCGCTTACGCTACTTCCATTTTCAACGCGGGTGCTTCTATCGGTGCCTTGATTGCTCCGGTTTCCATTCCGCTGATTGCGAAAGCATGGGGATGGGAAATGGCATTTATCGTTATCGGTGCGCTCGGTTTCATCTGGATGGGTATGTGGGTATTCATGTATGATGCCCCGTCGAAGAGCAAGCACGTCAACAAAGCCGAATTGGATTATATCGAACAGGATAAATACGAAGAAGGTGCTTCTCAGGTAGTTGTTGAAGAGAAAGATGAAAAGAAAATGTCTTTCCTTCAGTGCTTCACTTACAAGCAGACATGGGCTTTTGCCGCCGGTAAGTTTATGACGGACGGTGTATGGTGGTTCTTCCTGTTCTGGACCCCGTCTTACCTGAACACGCAATTTGACATCAAGACTTCCGACGGTCTGGGTATGGCATTGATTTTCACGCTTTATGCAGTGACTATGTTGTCTATCTACGGCGGTAAACTGCCGACTATCTTTATCAACAAGACGGGGATGAATCCGTATGCCGCACGTATGAAGGCGATGTTGATTTTCGCGTTCTTCCCGTTGGTGGTGCTTTTGGCACAACCGTTGGGTACGTTCTCTCCGTGGTTTCCTGTTATCCTGATCGGTATCGGTGGCGCTGCCCACCAGTCATGGTCGGCTAATATCTTCTCTACCGTAGGTGATATGTTCCCGAAATCGGCGATTGCAACCATTACAGGTATCGGTGGTATGGCTGGTGGCGTAGGTTCAATGTTGATGCAGTTTGGCGCAGGTCTTCTGTTTGTTCACGCTGACGAAACGCATATGACATTTATGGGATTTGAAGGCAAGCCTGCCGGATATTTCATCATGTTCTGTATCTGTGCCGTAGCTTACCTGGTTGGTTGGGTAATCATGAAGGCATTAGTACCGAAGTACAAACCTATCGTATTGGACTAAGCAATCCAATTTCAATATTATAATAATATAATGTAAGAGGGCGACTCATCACGAGCCGCCCTCTTTGAATCTTCATATAAATTATTCTTTCAATGAAAAGAAACAAAAAAGCCTCTTCTCACGAAGAAGGCTTTTTAGGTTTACTTACTCTGCATCATCATCCTGCAATATTTTAACCGAAACACTAAAAAACAGTGTTTTGCATTCCTATAATGAAGAATAGTAAACGTTAAGATGAAAAAAAGGGAAGTCTCACGACTTCCACAATTCTTCTAACCTTAAATCTAAATCTCTATGAAAAAAACGTGCTGCAAATATAGGCGTTTGTTCATTATTGAGGTGTTAATGAATTGCATAAAGAGAGAATAAAAACTAACATCTGCAAAAATTAGCAAATCACCCCTGATTCTCTATTAATTTTAATAAACTTTGGTAAAGCGGACTAGATTTCAAGAACTTTGGTACACCTGTCAGAAACATTTGTTTCCGCGCACGGGTAAGGGCTACGTTCAGTTTTCGGTCTATCAACACTCCATCTTCTTTTGTTAAATTAGAAACAAATTTTAACTGATAATAACTATTAATACAGCAAGAATAGATAATCACATCCCGTTCACTGCCTTGAAAACGTTCGACAGTATCTACCAGTATCCGGTTGAGGGCAGGAATACCCAATGTTTCTATTTCTTTTTTGATAAGGGCTATCTGGCTTCGGTATGGGGTTATGATTCCCAATGTGCGGGATTCATCAAAATTCGCCCGGTTACTTTCGTAAATCCGGGAAGCCAGTCCGGCAACAATCCGGGCTTCCGAAGAGTTTATCTTGACAGACGATCCGGCCTGCTCGGGTATGGAAGGATAAAAAGCGACACGGGAAATATGCTCGGAATCTTCTAATTGATGGGGCAGTCCGACGGGAATCAGACGCCCGCCATAGAAAGCACGGTTGGCAAACAAGGCAACTTCGGGATGCATGCGCCCTTGACGGCAGAGCATATCGTAAGAGCGATTAGCAGCGGACAATGTGCCATCATCAACAACAAACAATGTGCCATCGCCCATAACAGATGATGTATCATTATCAACAAGAAGCGATGAGTTGCCAGTGCCGGCAGAACAATTCCGGTAGAGACGTTCGAACAGTGAGTCTTTCAGATTCGTCAGCCCGACAGAGAGCAGTGCTTCGTCATAGATGGCCGACTGTTCCGTATTTTGCAATACAACGGCAGGAAGCTGTTTATGGTCGCCAATCAGGATAAACTTGTCAATGGCGTTCCGGTCATCTTCACCGCGGGCACAAAGAATTCCCAGTAATTGAGGTTCGAGTATCTGGGTAGCCTCATCTATAATGGATACATTGAAATGTTTCAGACGGAAAAGTTCCGGTTTGCCGGAAATAGCAGCGACTGTTCCCACAATGATACGGCAGTTTCGGATACGTTCGTAGACTTCCGAACGACGGTTGCAGGACGACAATTCGTTTTCTATCAGATGGGAACGGTAGTTCTCGTCACAGGACAATTCACTTCCGACACGGATAAAATCAACAGCGGGACGGATAGAAGCCAGCGACTTGCATATTTCATCAACTGCCCGATTGGTGTATGAAAGCAACAAAATCTGCGCTTCTTTATCAGCGTGAAAAGTCTCTACCATCTTCTTTAGCGCGCAGGAAGTCTTACCCGTTCCCGGCGGACCGACGAGAAGGAAATAGTCCTGTGCAGCTTTGGCTTTCAACGCAACACGGGCGAAATCGTCTTCTGCTTGGGAGATAAGGGTATCCAGCGATTCGTCAAACCCAGGCGGACGTTGCGAAAGCAATAAGTCACGGCGGTCCTGTGTAGCAGAGAGATAAGCATACAATCCCTGATACATGGAACGAAAGGTAGTGTCCATCGTATCGTGCTCTATGGCATAAAGGCTTTCGGCAGGAAGCACGGAAGGATTCTGCTGCGTAGAGCGCAGACGGATACAGATTTCATTATCTGCCAGTGACTCGATATTTCCCTTGAATACCATTTTATTGGTTACATTATCCGTCTCATGGTTGCGTTCATAGAAGATGATGGCATCACCCTGACGGAAGTTGGGAAGCATGTTTTGTATTCCGTCGCCTATACTTTCTTTTTGCTGAAGTTCTTGCGAAAATTCTTGTGAAGACCCATTACTTTGCGAACGTGTCAGCAGCAAATGAGCTTTATGCTCATCGGCCGCATGGTTTTCCTTGATTCGTAAATCGTAGATAATCTCTCCTGCTTCGCACTTTTCCGCCAGTGTGGAAAGCCATAAAGAAGCTGTTCCCGTGCGTCCTTCATAGTCGACATCACCGGATTTGGAAGTATAGAGTTCCTTAGTCAGGAAATTATATACGGCATAGAAATAATGCTTTTCCAGTGGCGAAAGAACTTTTAGTTTCTCCTGGAAGTTGTCGATAGACGGGCGCAGATAAGTTTCCCAGAAGCGTCCTTTCAGTCCGTGTTCATTCATGGTGGCAGCATTGATTTCTTCCAGTTTCTGTTCCGTATATTCCAGACTGTTCCGTAATTGGATGCTGTATTCATTGGCGACAATCCGGTTTCGCAAGTCAATTACCCGGCGCACCATTGCCCATGAAGGACGAGACGGGTACAGAAGCGGGTAACGGGTGTAGAGCAGATAGGCTTTCACTTTCCGGTGATCCATCCCCATTGAGTATTGGAGGACGGCCTGATAGAGAAGCATCTGCACTTTATTGTTTTCTTTAGGTTCTACTTTACCACGGATAGCGTATTCATCGGCTTTGCCGGATTTCATTTCTATAAAGGATGACATATCCCGCTGCATATAGTCGAGACGCCCTTGTAATCCAAGTGCTTCGCAGATATAAGAAGGTTCGAGCACTGCGTCTGTCTTGTCGAGTTCGTATCCGGCGGCATGAAAAGTATCATTCACCGTTTCGCGGATATGCTCAAAGTGCAGTTTGCAGTCGTCAAAGAACTGTCGTTCTTTCTCCCTGTCCCGCAAATCAGGGCAGGCTGCCAGTTCGATAGGATAACGCCGGAAGGCTTTTTGCATACAAGTCCGGTAGTCGATATCTTCTTCGTCCTGCGCGTGAATCCATTCGTCCAGGAAAAGATTGGCTATATTTCCCAGTAACAAAGGTCGGGCATTTTCAATCGGCTGGAGACGGGAAAGGTAATAATTTGCCGGATGATGCCCGTAGTCGCGGAAACATTCGGCAAGGGAACTGATGTCAATCAGATAGTCCGGTTCGAGAACAATAAACGAGGGGGTCAACACTCCTTCATTATCAATGGCTACATCCAGAAGATTCACTTGGGCGTGACGCCAAAGCAGCTTGCACGTTTCTACAAATTCTTCATTAATTTGAGGGATATTGTAGCGGACAAGCAGAGGTTTTTCTGTGACTTCATCCAACGGAGTGACATACAAATATTGTTCGTCGGCGTATTGAAAGCAAACGCGCATCCGTTGCACCCGTTCACGGGCAGGGGGAGCAACCAAGTAAGTGGCATCCGCTTTCGGAAGCAGCCTATATAGTTCGTCCGGTATATCTTCTTCCGAAAGTTTACGGACTAAGAAAGCCAGTGTTTTGGCATCCCGCAGCAAATTTTCCCTGGTCGGTTCGAGACGGCGGTTCAGTATTTGATTGGAAGTCAGGCGGAAAGTATGCAGCCGGTTCTGCTCGCCTGCCGAAAGGTCTATCTTTGCGGCGATAAAGCTGATACGGGCGGAAAGGTCGGTCATTTGCAGACTTTCGTTCTGCATTTGCGAACGGCAAATGCGTTCCAGCAAGTCACGCATTTGCTTGTACCCTACGGCAAGCCGGGCATCTTCCGCCCGACAAACGGCTAAAAGTAATTCATAAGATTCTATCGCTTCACTCTTCTGACAAGGCAATTTCATCTTCTATCTCTTCTTCTGTTTTCTTCTTGTCCTTTATCATCAGGATGCTCATTTCATAGAGCAGATAAAGCGGAATGGCTACGACGCTCAATGTGAACGGGTCGCCTGTCGGAGTGATAATGGCAGCAGCTATCACGATGATAACAACGGCATGCCGGCGGTATTTCCGCAAGAAGGACTTATTGACTACTCCCAACAATGAAAGCAACCACGTCACTAATGGTAATTCAAATGCCAGTCCCATGCAGAGAATCAGCATCATGAAATTGTCGATATAGGAATTGAGCGACAGGATGTTCTCCACTTCCGAACTTAACTGATAGGTGGAAAGGAAACGGAGCGTCAACGGATAAACCATGAAATAGCCCAGCAAGACACCGATAAAGAACATCACCGTCCCGATGGTTAATGCCTTGCGCACTCCTTTCCTTTCGTTGGGATAAAGAGCGGGACCGATAAAACGCCATACTTCAAAGAAAATATAGGGCATGGCGGTCACGACCGACATCCAGAAAGCTGTCGACATATGGATAAAGAAAGGAGCTGCCAAGTTTATATTGACCAGCTTCACCTGAAATTCTTGTGTGAAAAAGTCATCGGTCAGATCGAATGTCTGTCCGATATGCCGTAATAAATCGTAGAATATGAAATCATTGTGGCATGGCGCCAGAATCACATGATCGAAAAGGTAGGGCATAGCAATAAAATAACCTATTGCCAATACAAACCAGACTCCAATCACCCGAAAAAGTACCTTGCGCAGTTCATCCAAATGATCCCAAAAGGTCATTTCTGCCATCGGTACTTATTTTACTTACTTGAGTCCGCCGGTTTGTCCAGGTCTTCTTTTGCCTTATTTATTTCTTCTTTTGCATCGTTCACTCCATCCTTGAAGCTCTTCACGCCTTTGCCCAAGCCGCGCATCAGTTCAGGAATTTTCTTACCACCAAAAAGCAGGAGAATAACCAAAGCAATAATAATCCACTCGGAACCACTAGGCAAGAAACCTAATAATAATAAGTTTGTCATACGTTTATTTGATAAAGAGGTTTTTATTAGTTGGTGCAAATATAAAGAAAAACGGCAAACTGTAAACGGTAAACGATGAATTATTTATGTTAGTTCACTTTCATTCATCATTTACCGTTTACTGTCCACCGCTTTATTATTTACTGATTATCCGTTTATCGGTTCTCAGTTTCCGTTTATCTTCCTCGGTTTTATTCTTGATAATATACCCGTTTCACCCGTGTCGATATACTGGTAAGAACTTCGTAAGGAATCGTATCCAGCTTTTCGGAAAGAACCGTTATCGGTAGGTCGTCACCAAAGATGATGGCTTGGTCGCCTTCACGGCAGTCGATGTCGGTAACGTCTATCATGCAGACGTCCATACAGATATTGCCTACATAAGCCGCTTTTTTTCCATTCACCAGACAGTAGGCATTTCCACGTCCCAAATGGCGGTTCAGCCCGTCGGCATAACCGATAGGAATGGCGGCGATGCGTGAAGGACGCGTCAGATGTCCCATCCGGCTATACCCTACCGTATCTTCTTCGGGTACATCCCGAATCTGAAGTATCGTTGTCTTGAGGGTACTTACATTATGGATAATCGAGTTGTCTATCGGGCTGACTCCGTAAAGTCCGATTCCCAACCGTACCATATCAAACTGTGCACCGGGGAAACGTTCGATTCCCGCCGTATTGCAGATATGGCGCAAAATCTTATGCGGGAAAGCGGCTTGTAATTCCTGCGAACCCTTTTCAAACAATTCTATCTGCTGGCGCGTAAAGGCATCGAACTGGGGAGAATCACTTCCTACGAAATGAGAGAATACCGAACGGGGAATAACCGCGCTCTGGTTCTTCAGGCGACGGATAAGCAACGGAATGTCTTCAATGGCAAAGCCGAGACGGTGCATACCAGTATCCAGTTTGATGTGAATCGGAAAGTTAGTGATTCCTTCTTTCTTGGCGGCTTTGATAAGCGCGTCGAGCAGATGGAAATTATACACTTCCGGTTCCAGTTTATAGTCGAACATGGTTTTGAACGCTGTAAGTTCCGGGTCCATAATCATGATAGAGGAAGTAATGCCTGCTTTGCGGAGTTCGGAACCTTCGTCGGCAACGGCTACCGCCAGGTAATCGACATGATGTTCCTGTAAGGTCTTGGCTATCTCATAAGAACCGGCTCCGTAGGCAGAAGCTTTCACCATACAAATCATTTTCGTCTCGGGATGGCGGAGCATGGAACGGTAGTGGTTCAGGTTGTCTACCATAGCATGCAGGTTTACTTCCAGGATGGTTTCATGCACTTTCAATTCCAAGGCTTCGGACACCCTGTCGAAGTTGAACACACGCGAACCTTTTATCAGAATGACTTCCGAATGAAGGGATTTGAGTATGTTCGACGCGAGAAGAGCATCGGTATTGGGGAAGAAATAACGTTCGATGTCACCATCAAACCGGGCGGCACACGAAGAAATCTCCGGGCCTACACCAATCAGTTTATTGATGCCCCGGCTTTGCACCAGTTGGGCTACACGTCGGTAGAGCGTAGCTGTACTTTGTCCGGTTTCCAGTATATCGGACAGGATAAGCGTCCGGTTCAGTCCTTTCTTTTCAGAACGGCGGACAAGGAAGTCAAGGGCTATATCCAGGGATGCCAAGTCCGAATTATAACTGTCATTTATCAAGACACTGTTGTTCTTTCCTTCTTTTACTTCCAGACGCATGGCAATCGGCTCGAGACGTGCCATCCGCTCAGTGATTTGATCGGCGGGAGTCATCAGGTAGAGACAGGCTGCCAGGCAGTTCAGCGCATTTTCGATGGAAGCATCGTCTATAAAAGGGATGCAAAAGTTATTATCCATATCCAGATAACGGTAGGAAATAACGGTGTGGTCTTCTTTCTTCGTCACGCGGCTGATATGCAGCGGACGTTCGATATCGGTACGGCTCCAGGCAATCTCACGGGCTGTCAGCATTGATTTTGCCACGCAATTGCTGATTAGTTCGTTATCGCCGTTGTAAATCACAACATCGCAGTCCTTGAAAAGCGTCAGTTTTTCCATGCACTTCTCCTGCAATGAGAAGAAGTTCTCCTGATGAGCACCGCCGATATTGGTAAGAATACCGATGGTGGGCTTTATCATTCGTTTCAAAGCACCCATCTCTCCCATCTCGGAGATACCGGCTTCGAAAATTCCCAGTTCAGCTTCTTCGTTGAGTTGCCACACTGACAGCGGAACGCCGATTTGAGAATTATAACTGCGCGGAGAACGAACGATACGACGGTCCGGACTAAGCAACTGGTGTAACCATTCTTTCACAATGGTCTTTCCGTTACTACCGGTAATGCCGACAACAGGTATCTTAAATTTCTCACGGTGTACCTCAGCCAGCTTCTGCAAGGCTTTCAAGGGATTGGGGACGATGAGGAAATTGAGAGTTGAGAGTTGAGAGTTGAGAGTGGGCTGCGCACCATCATGCTGCATAGAACTCTCAACTCTCAACTCTCCACTCTCAATTTCTTTAAAGTCCTCTTCGGAGACTACAAAATTGCGCACTCCCCGGTCGTATAAATCAGGGATATAGCGTGCCCCACTATTTCGTTTGGTAGCTAAAGCGAAAAAAAGAGTTTCTTCGGGAAAACTCAGGGAACGGCTGTCTGTTAACAGCCAATCAATAGTCGTTTCATATTCGCCCACACGGCGGGCACCGATACTTTTGGCTATGGATTCAATCGCATATGACATAGTTCTGTTTCTTTTTGAAAATCTAAGTACGGGTATTTTCCGATAAGTCGTTCTATTTTTAACACTATTTGTCCTAAAAAGCGTTGATACGCCTCTGAAGCGGGGTGAAAGGGCTTGTGAGCCAAGTCACGCCGGATATCTTCGACATCTGCCATAATCTGCTTTGTGTCAGCGGAAAAGAAGGTTTCGGAGAAGCGTTCCCACAGGTAACGGATGGCCAATGGAGACGGATGCAACATATCGTCTGCATAAAAGCGGTAATCACGCAATTCGTCCAAGACTATTTCATAGGAAGGGAAATAGAAGACGTGTTGCGGGAAAAGTTGTTGCAAGCGGTCGACAGCAAGTAATAAAGTGGATTTGCTTAGTTGGTTGGCGTGCATCCCGTCGCGGATATGACGGATGGGACTTACTGTGAACAGTATCTTCAGATTCGGATTGCGGGCTGCCAGGCTGGTAATCAACGAAGTATATTCACTCACGATTTCCTCTACCGTCAAAAGTCGGCGAGTGAATCGGTTCTCCGGTAATTTATGACAGTTAGAAACCACATGTCCCGTATCTTTCTGTTCGTATACGTAGGCTGTGCCGAAAGTCAGCATTAACCAATCCAGTTCTGAAACAAACTGGTGGGCATGTTGCAGGCGGGTATTGATATTCAGCAGTGTCTCCTCCGGTGTGGATGCGGAAAATGAGCCGTGGTGCATCGGGCTGTGCCAAAGGTCTTTGTAAGAGAACAAGTCTTCTGCCAGATACACCTTCCCTTTCAATATTTCGACTAAAGCCGCGGAAATGGAAAAGGGATTGTAAAGTATACCAAAAGGATTCAAATCCAGCTGAAACTTAGCCTCTATCAGCAGCTTTCCCATATTCTCGGCAAAGCAGGAACCCATCATGAGGATTCGCCCGGCATGAGTGGCAGGGAGAAACCCGGAAGGCAATTCTACAAATGTACGGAAATCCATTTTATTCAGAACTAACGCGGGCATCTGTCTATATTTCTTATTTTCCGCGCACGACTTAGAAAATAAGGTTTACCTGTATTAGCTATTCTCCACACAAAAACTGTATTATCTACATAGAGATCATTTTCTTCGCGAATCTCTGCAAAAGTCTGTATTCCATTAAGAAGTTTACGTAATAACCCATCCATAATTATTCCTTGATTTTTAAAATTATTCAAAGATAACCATTATTTCTATTGTTCCACCACGATAACTTCCGTTTTTTAACAAGCTTCAATTGATAATTCTAAAAGCAATGCTTTCTACACATGCCATACACAGGACGCATCAATCTTATTACAATAAATGAGCAAGAAATCACACGCTAAGATATTAAGCTATTCTGCCAGAACTATTTTAACAGAATTAACGAATCATGACGATAAACGTTGGAGATGTTGAAAAAATATCTTCTCTGTTTGCACATGGAAAAAGACTCTTCCAACATCCCCCTGAATTTAGCAGTACTGAAGTAAACCGAGCCATGTACTTGACTTACTCAAGTCTCCTATATCATTTCATTGAGTGTAGTACTTGTTACAGTCAAGCCTCCTACTTGTTACAGCTAAATCTCCTACCAAATATAAAAAGTAAAAACCGCCTTCAGCTTTCAGTTCTTCAAAAAAGTCCCTTTTCATCGGTGTTTTTGACTGAAGTCACCCCTGAATGCAAAAGTGTATAACTTTACCTTCTTTTTGCTATAATTACTTTCAACAGAGGCTCTGTTGTAACAAAACGAAGCCTCTGTTTCACTAAAATAGAGGCTTTGTTTCATCAAGATAGAGGCTCTGTTTTGTCCAGCCCACGTGCCGATAATTTCCAGCCCGCAGGTAAGCAGTCCTCAGCCCACGTGCCACCCACTTTTACCCGGGTGATGAATCTATATACCCCGCGTGGTGGGCATATAGGTCCAGTACGGTGAGTATATATACCTACCACGGTGAATATATAGCTCTACTGTCAAGTCTGAAAAAGCTGAATGCGCTGAAAGCACTCCCCCCTGGCTACAACCTATTCTCGCAGGGGATGTTTTTCTTCGCTTTCAGCCGCTATCCCCTTCTGCCAAAGCGTTTGCGAATAAAACTGAAACGGCTGAAACCGGATTATAGCATAAAAATTCAGTAAGAGAGTTTTAGCTAGTTTAGATACAGATAATTGGAGATTTGATTCATTTCCATATCAAAATGAATAATAAATTGATGCTTCCTGCTTTCACAATTGAGCATAAGCAGTAAAGCTATTTCGTAATTAGTTTCAACCCCGTTTGAAACACTTTGTTTCTCGGTGTGAAACGAAGTGTTTCACTGCTTGAAACGAAGTGTTTCACACCGAGAAACGGATAGTTTCACTGGGAGAAACATTTTTTGAAACTAACCGCATACAGGTGAAGTTGTTGTTCTTTAGCCGAAAACCCTTTATTCATCGGATAAACAGAAAAAAGGTAGAGAGGAAGGCAGAAAGATTGAGAATAAATATCCAGTGGGAAGATGCATTCGGTGTGTGTAAAGATTTAGTATTATGCAAGAATGAGTCAAATTAAAATTATCACTTGGTTCATTTCTGCACCGTTACGAGTATATTACTGTTCAACCCTTCATTATGTGTATCAAGTTATTTTTTGAGCATTACTTAAAAAACAAGGCACAAACAAATGCATAAAAGAATCGGAAGCTTTATAAACGACATTCCGGGTACATATGCTTTACTTTGCAAAAAGTATTCATCTACACTTTAATAAATATATGGAAAAGAAAAAACTTACAGCAGCCAACGGTCGGCCGATAGCCGACAATCAGAATTCGCAAACAGCCGGACAAAGAGGTCCGATAATGCTACAAGACCCGTGGTTAATAGAGAAACTGGCGCACTTCGACCGGGAAGTGATACCGGAAAGACGTATGCACGCAAAAGGTTCGGGAGCATACGGAACGTTCACCGTCACTCATGACATTACGAAATATACCCGTGCGGATATCTTCAGCAAGATAGGAAAGAAAACGGCATGTTTTGTACGATTCTCCACCGTAGCCGGTGAGCGCGGAGCTGCCGACGCTGAACGCGATATCCGCGGTTTTGCCATGAAATTCTATACGGAAGCAGGAAATTGGGATCTGGTAGGCAATAATACTCCGGTCTTCTTTCTTCGCGATCCGTTAAAGTTCCCTGACTTGAACCATGCGGTGAAACGTGACCCGGAAACGAATATGCGCAGCGCCAACAACAACTGGGATTTCTGGACACTTCTACCGGAAGCCTTGCATCAGGTGACCATCACGATGAGTACCCGTGGAATCCCCTACTCTTACCGTCATATGCATGGCTACGGCAGCCATACATACAGCTTCATCAATGCCCGTAATGAACGCATCTGGGTAAAATTCCACCTGCATACCCTTCAGGGGATAAAGAATCTGACGGATCAGGAAGCGGAAGCGATAATCGCCAAAGACCGTGAATCGCACCAGCGCGACCTTTTCGAGAGTATCAAAAAGGGAGATTTCCCACAATGGAAACTCCAGATTCAATTAATGACGGAAGAAGAGGCTGACAACTACCGCATCAATCCGTTCGACCTCACCAAAGTCTGGTCGCAGAAAGAATTCCCGTTGCATGATGTAGGTATTCTGGAACTGAACCGCAATCCGGAAAACTATTTCGCGGAAGTGGAACAGTCGGCTTTCAATCCGATGAATATTGTCGACGGCATCGGTTTCTCTCCGGACAAGATGTTGCAGGGACGCCTTTTCTCTTATGGAGACGCACAGCGTTACCGTTTGGGAGTAAACGCCGAACAGATTCCGGTGAACAAGCCCCGCTGTCCTTTCCACGCGTTTCATCGTGACGGTAACATGCGTGTGGACGGCAATTACGGAAGCGCGAAAGGATATGAGCCCAACAGCTATGGCGAGTGGCAGGATTCTCCGGAAAAGAAAGAGCCGCCATTGAGAATACAAGGTGAGGTCTATAATTATAATGAACGGGAGTACGACGACGATTATTATAGCCAGCCCGGCGACTTGTTCCGCCTGATGTCTGCCGAAGAGCAGCAATTGCTTTTTGAGAATACCGCCCGCGCCATGGGTGATGCGGAACTGTTTATCAAACAGCGGCATGTGCGCAACTGCTTCAAAGCTGACCCCGCCTATGGGAAGGGAGTTGCTGAAGCATTGGGCATCAACCTTGAAGAAGCATAGATATGAAGGAAAACAACTTGTATTTTATAGTACTCATTCTATTTTCAATAGGTGCTTGTTCAAATACTTACAGAGCAAAACCATATGGCGGACTTAGAGGTAAAGTTTCGTCGATACGGGATACTGTATATCATTTAGAAGATGATAGTACATGCAAAATACATTCGGTTAGAGGAAATGATTTTGATAGTTGCGGAAACCTCATCAGAACTTATCTATATTCGGAAAAAGGAGAATGTAAATATGATAATAAATACACTTATACGAATGGAATACCAACTTATATAATACGTAAAACAGGGAAATCCGGACAGGATAGCATCGTAGAAAAAATGATTAAAAAGAGAGGTAATAAACTTACTTACAGGATAGGAACTGGTGAAAACACATATATCAAAAAAGTCAAAAGACAAGAAAAATATGAATCAAGGAAATGCTTGTATAAGAAAAGGTTTTTTGACCGGGAAGAGTATTGGTATGATGAAAACGACAATATTATTCAATATAAACATACGGATAATATTGATTGTACTTGCCGGGATAGTGCCGTTGCAGATAACATAGCTGTACGCTTCTGGTATAAATCCAGCTATGATGATAATAATGATTTGACAGAGGACTCTATCTATTCAGCGGATAGCGGAAGTTTCACCAAATCTATTTATGTATATCCAAAATATGACATGAGGGGCAATTGGATTGAACAGCAATCCGGTGAGTATGATACCCGGAATGAACAACCATATGACAGAAATACATTCCATTTTGATTTTATCATTAAACGAACCATTACGTATGCAGAATAACAGGAGTGGTTAGCACAACAAGAATTTTCAACATCTATTTTCTATTGACTGACTATCGGTGACAGGGTATATGTAATTATCGGAGTATCATGCTGCGCGTTCCCAGTCAAGTTGTTTATTTGTATTTTATAGACAACCTTCTGCGTTCGCTTCACGCCGCCAGGAATCGGCAGGTTATATCTTATCTGGCGGAAAAAACTTTGGGCATACTTCGTATTGGCCACAGTTATTCCACCACCATTATACTGGTTGGTCGCTACTCCTCTATAACCGGGGTATACCAATAGCCGGTCTCGGATATTACTTACCATGAGCTTATTGAAAGTTGCAGGAGCATCAGCGACAAAGCCATAAGTGCCATTTGCACGTATCTTGATCGTCTCGTCCCCATTAGACGAAGTACCCGGATTATATATTTGTACGTCATTTGCATAATATACGGCATGGGTAGTCGGAAGATAAGACATGAATCGATTCTCTATCGTGTTGAGCTCCAGATTGAGTTCATATTTCAAGGTGAACATAGCACTTTCATCGACAGATTGGGTGATTGGAAATGTTCGGACGACATTGCCATCCGCCACAAATTCCAGTTGGGCACTTCTTGGCTGCCCGGTTTGATTTTCGTCCACCACAATCTTCACAATCTGCGAACGAGTACCGACAATATAGTTGACAGTTATCCAGGAAGCTGCACATTTTAGCTCCCACACTGCGTTGGACTGTACTTGCAAAGCAAACGGCTCATCATATATGTTCCCGAAACGGTCTACATCAAGCGAAGTAGAACTTAAATTCAGATAATCAGATGAAGCCGCCTGAATAAAAGTCGTCCGATGATAAACCTTCCCCGACTTCCTTGAATAAAATTCAGCAATCATCTGCCTCTCCTCACCGATATTCTCTCCAAATTCCAATAAGCTCTGAGAACGACCATGATAAATGGCGTCAGGATCATAAAGACTCCACTCATGGTTTATCTTCGCCCATGCATCCCCATGAGCAGCACGCAAATATAACGTCCCGTCTTCTTCAACGCGGCCTGTGCTGTTTGTTACTTCCAACCTGCCACCGGATGCTTTTGCAGGAACACGCAACTCATCACCTAAAACAGCCCCATTATATTTTATTTCAACAGTAAAGGGCAATTCGTCCTTTGTGTCGGACTGATTGATGACATATTCATAGCTCATACCGGAACTTTTTATCATCACCTTGCCGGTACGAGGCAACCTATCTGTATTTTCAAACACCTGAATATCAAAGGATGCAACAAGCGGATTAGCGGCATCTTCCTCTATAGGGTTGATTCTAAGCCACGCATCCCCCATCCTTGTCACCGTCAACTGCACATCCTTGTCCCGACGTGTCACAATAATCTTACGAGTAGCAGCATTTGCGTCCAGTTCTATTACATTTTCCACAGGACTGACGGTAAATTCTAAATCTTCGGGGCTTTCAGGTTCTTCAGGATTTCCGGGTTTTTCAGGATTTCCGGTTTTTTCAGGCTTCTCTGTTTCTTCAGGAATTACAGCATCTGTCAATGTATTATTTTCTCTATTACATCCGGTCAATAACAAACATATAAAAAAGAAAACCATTACTTGCATATCAAGTTTATTCATGTCTACTAGTCGATTTAGTTATCTGATTATTAGTTAAATGCAAAGTAAGCCATTATTCTGATAAAATCAGATTCCAAAACTTCCAAAACTTTTATGAAACAGTATTTCCTCTCATCCGACTTACTGAAATAAGAAATTATAAAAAAAGGATGCCGGATACGCTTTCTTTTCGTACTTTTGCACTAAATTTCCTAGAATCATGAATAGTGAACCGATATATAACTTGCTAAACTCCATTAATTACCCCGAAGACCTACGAAAGTTAAGCGTAGAGCAACTGCCGGAAATATGTGATGAACTAAGGCAAGACATTATTAAAGAACTCTGCTGCAACCCGGGGCATTTTGCCGCCAGTCTAGGGACAGTGGAACTGACTGTAGCCCTGCACTACATCTACAATACGCCTTATGACCGTATTGTGTGGGATGTGGGACATCAAGCTTACGGCCATAAAATTCTGACAGGACGTCGTGAAGCTTTTTCCACCAACCGGAAGTTTGGTGGTATCCGCCCTTTCCCATCACCGGAAGAGAGCGAATATGATACTTTCACGTGCGGACACGCTTCGAACTCTATCTCCGCTGCTCTTGGCATGGCCGTTGCCGCCGCGCAAAAAGGAGATTCCAAACGCCATGTGGTAGCCATCATCGGTGATGGTTCTATGAGTGGCGGGCTGGCTTTCGAAGGACTGAACAATGCGTCTGCCACCCCGAACAACCTGCTTATCATCCTGAATGATAATGATATGGCCATCGACCGCAGTGTCGGCGGCATGAAGCAGTATCTTTTCAACTTGACGACTTCCAACCGTTACAACCAGTTACGTTTCAGAATGTCGCGTGTGTTGTTCAAGCTCGGTATCTTGAATGAGGAACGCCGCAAGGCACTGATACGTTTCGGCAACAGTCTGAAGTCGATGGCCGCACAGCAACAGAATATTTTCGAGGGAATGAATATCCGCTATTTCGGTCCGATAGACGGGCACGATATAAGGAATCTTGCCCGGGTATTGCATGATATTAAAGATTTGCAGGGACCCAAAATCCTGCATTTGCACACTATAAAAGGAAAAGGATTCGCTCCGGCGGAAGAACATGCCACCGAATGGCATGCTCCGGGGAAGTTCGACCCCGTCACCGGTGAGCGTTTTATTGCCAACACGGAAGGAATGCCACCTCTTTTTCAAGATGTATTCGGAAATACATTGGTAGAATTGGCTGAAGCTAATTCGAAGATTGTCGGTGTGACTCCTGCCATGCCCAGTGGCTGTTCGATGAATATACTGATGGAGAAAATGCCGAAACGTGCATTTGATGTCGGTATTGCCGAAGGGCATGCCGTTACTTTCTCCGGTGGTATGGCAAAGGACGGGTTGATACCGTTCTGCAATATTTATTCTTCTTTCTTACAGCGGGCGCATGATAATATTATTCATGACGTAGCGATACAGAATCTTCCTGTGGTATTGTGTCTCGACCGTGCCGGACTGGTTGGCGAGGATGGTCCTACACATCACGGAGCTTTCGATATGGCTTGCCTGCGTCCGATACCTAATCTGACTATTTCTTCTCCAATGAACGAACACGAGTTACGTCGATTGATGTACACGGCACAGTTGCCGGATAAGGGTCCGTTCGTAATCCGTTATCCGCGGGGACGTGGAGTGTTGGTGGACTGGGAATGTCCGCTGGAAGAAATTCCGGTAGGGAAAGGAAGGAAGTTGAAGGATGGAGAAGACCTTGCGGTGATTACAATCGGACCGATAGGAAATACGGCTATCCGTGCCATTGCCAAGGCGGAAGCCGAGTTTGGTAAATCCATCGCCCATTACGACTTGCGTTTCCTGAAACCGCTGGATGAAGAGTTGCTGCACGAAGTAGGCCGCAAATTCGAGCGTATCCTTACCATTGAGGATGGTATCGTCAAAGGCGGTATGGGGAGTGCTATCCTTGAATTTATGGCGGACAACGAATACAAGCCGACAGTGAAGCGTATCGGCATCCCCAATATATTTGTGGAACATGGTTCGGTGAATGAGCTTTATCATGTCTGCGGCATGGACGAGGAAGGTATTCTGACTAAAATAAAAGAATTTATCAATTGACATGAAGATTATTATCGCCGGTGCCGGCAACGTAGGCACCCATTTGGCCAAACTGTTATCGCGCGAAAAGCAAGATATTATCCTGATGGATGATGACGAAGATAAACTGAGTGCCCTTAGCGCTAACTTCGACTTGCTGACAGTGACCGCCTCTCCTTCTTCTATCTCCGGTTTAAAGGAGGTAGGTGTCAAAGAAGCCGACCTGTTTATCGCAGTCACCCCGGACGAAAGCCGTAACATGACCGCCTGTATGCTGGCTACCAACCTTGGAGCTAAAAAGACGGTGGCACGTATCGACAACTACGAATATCTTCTGCCCAAAAATAAAGAATTCTTCCAAAAGTTGGGAGTGGACTCCCTGATTTATCCGGAAATGCTGGCTGCCAAAGAAATCGTATCTTCCATGCGCATGAGTTGGGTACGGCAATGGTGGGAATTCTGCGGCGGTGCTCTCGTACTGATTGGTACGAAGATGCGCGAAAAGGCGGAGATTCTGAATATCCCTCTTTATGAACTGGGCGCACCGGATATTCCTTATCACGTAGTAGCCATCAAACGCGGTACGGAAACGATTATCCCGCGTGGAGACGATGTGATTAAACTGCATGACATTGTTTACTTTACTACCACTCGTAAATATATTCCTTATATACGCAAGATTGCCGGCAAGGAAGATTATGCCGACGTGCGCAACGTGATGATTATGGGCGGAAGCCGCATCGCCGTCCGTACCGCACAATACGTGCCTGACTATATGCAGGTGAAAATCGTAGATAACGATATTAACCGCTGTAACCGGTTGACGGAATTATTGGATGACAAAACAATGATTATCAATGGGGACGGCCGTGACATGGACCTTCTTATCGAAGAAGGATTGAAGAATACCGAAGCCTTCGTTGCCCTGACCGGAAATTCCGAAACGAATATCCTGGCTTGTCTTGCTGCCAAACGCATGGGCGTGGAAAAGACAGTAGCGGAAGTGGAGAATATCGACTATATCGGCATGGCGGAAAGCCTTGACATCGGTACGGTTATCAACAAGAAGATGATTGCCGCCAGCCATATTTATCAGATGATGCTGGATGCCGACGTTTCCAATGTGAAATGTCTGACGTTTGCCAATGCGGATGTCGCAGAGTTTACTGTGCCTGCCGGAGCAAAAATAACCAAACATCTAATCAAAGACCTGGGACTCCCGAAAGGAACCACCATCGGTGGTATGATTCGCAACGGAGAAGGAATACTGGTAACCGGTGATACGCTGATTCAGCCGGGCGACCATGTAGTAGTATTCTGTTTGAGTATGATGATTAAGAAAATCGAGAAATTCTTTAATTAGGTATTACGTATCAGGTTTTATTTATGATTAATTCAAAGATGATATTCCGGATTTTAGGCTTTCTGCTGCTTATAGAAACAGTAATGTTACTATGTTGCGGTGGTGTCTCTCTTTTCTACAAAGAGAATGATTTGCAAAGCTTCCTGATTTCATCGGCTATCGCAGCCAGCGTCGGTATTCTGTTGCTCGCCATCGGCAAAGGCGCAGAAAAATCACTCAACCGACGTGACGGATATGTCATTGTCAGCGTAGCATGGGTCACGTTCTCTCTTTTCGGAATGTTACCTTATTATATAGGGGGGTATATCCCAAGTGTCACCGACGCGTTCTTTGAAACCATGTCCGGTTTCAGTAGTACGGGTGCCACTATCCTGAATAATATCGAATCAATGCCGCACGGAATACTCTTTTGGCGTGCCATGACACAATGGATTGGCGGTTTGGGAATTGTATTCTTTACCATTGCCGTCCTGCCTATCTTCGGTGTAGGCGGTATCCAGGTATTTGCGGCAGAAGCCAGCGGCCCTACTCATGACAAAGTGCATCCCCGCATTGGCATTACCGCCAAATGGATTTGGGGAATTTATGCCGGAATGACGGGAACATTGATTGTATTGTTAGTATTTGGCGGCATGAGCGTATTCGACAGTATATGCCATGCTTTCACAACGACCAGTACCGGTGGATTCTCAACCAAACAGACTAGTATTGAGTATTATCACTCCCCTTATATAGATTACGTTATCTCTATCTTCATGTTTCTGTCAGGTATCAACTTCACACTGTTGCTGTTAATGTTTAACGGTAAGATAAAGAAGTTTATCCATGACGCGGAATTGAAATTTTATTTTATTTGTGTTTCCTTCTTCACGATATTTATTGCTGCCTGGCTCCACCTGACTTCTACAGTGGGTGTGGAAGAAGCATTCCGCAAATCACTCTTCCAAGTGATTTCGTTGCAGACTTCCACCGGATTCGCCACAGCCGACTATATGCTTTGGCCTTCCATCCTTTGGGGCTGCCTTCTCATTGTAATGATTATCGGAGCTTGTGCCGGTAGTACGACAGGTGGTATCAAGTGTATCCGTATGGTGATCTTATTTAAGGTAGTGAAAAATGAATTCAAACATATCCTGCATCCTAATGCCGTGCTTCCGGTACGGGTTAACAAGCAGGTTATCTCCCCTTCCATCCAGTCTACGGTATTGGCTTTCACCTTTTTGTATGCGGTGATTGCCCTTATCAGTATACTTATTATGATGGGACTTGGGGTAGGTTTTCTGGAATCAATCGGAACAGTTATCTCAAGTATGGGTAATATGGGACCGGGACTCGGCACATGCGGTCCTGCTTTCTCCTGGAGCGAATTACCGATTCTTGCCAAATGGCTGCTTTCTTTCTTAATGCTTCTGGGACGTTTGGAATTGTTTACGGTACTGTTGCTCTTTACTTCCGATTTTTGGAAGAAAAACTAGGCGAAGAGTTGACACAAATCAAGTCGAGTGCTAAAAAAACCTTTTTTGCTACCCGGAGTTTGCAAAAAGTATAAATATTAGTCCTATATTTGCAGCCGTTAAAAGGAAAAGATGAAACAAAGCTTAAAATTCGGACTACTTTTGGTACTGACCTTGCTTATTCATTGCACTACAAACGGAGCAATGGAAAATATTTGCAAGGTTTCTTCCCCGGCTTACCGGCAGGAGAAGTGCTATGTATCCCAAGACCATCCGGTACACAATGCTTTGGAACGCCTTTATAACTTCTATTCTACCCAATCCTGCGATATGAGTCATACGGAAGTTGCACATGTTCCGGCAGATAAAAGTATGCTATTGCTGATAGCCTATTTCTGCGAGCATTACAAACTTCAAAGTCCGCCTTACCCTATATCGCTTCACACTCCTACCTATTTCTACGATCCGATCTCCTATTATATATATGGGTTAAGAAAGATTGTGGTTTAGACGACAGTACAGTCGACTTTTTTGCTCGTCACTTATATTACAGTTGGTTTCATCCCCCAGAGGGTGGAAAAGCCAGTTGTTTATTTCTATAATATTCAATCTAAACAGCTATTGAATTATGAATTTTACATTTTTAGTTGTTGTTTTACTGACAGCGCTTGCTTTTGTCGGTGTAGTGATAGCCCTTTCACGTGCTATTTCACCCCGTTCGTACAATGTGCAAAAGTTTGAAGCTTACGAATGTGGTATCCCGACACGTGGTAAATCATGGATGCAGTTCCGTGTAGGTTATTACTTGTTTGCTATCTTGTTCCTAATGTTCGACGTTGAAACAGCTTTTCTGTTTCCGTGGGCGGTGGTCATGCGTGAAATGGGACCGCAGGGACTTATCAGTATTCTCTTCTTCTTTATTATTCTAGTTCTGGGTCTTGCTTATGCCTGGAGGAAAGGAGCTTTGGAATGGAAATAACCAAAAAGCCAAAAATAAAATCAATTCCGTATGAGGAGTTCATCGACAATGAATCATTGGAAAAGTTGGTCAGGGAACTTAATGCAGGAGGGGCAAACGTCGCTCTCGGAGTTCTCGATGACTTTATCAACTGGGGACGCAGCAATTCGCTGTGGCCGCTTACTTTCGCTACCAGTTGTTGCGGTATCGAATTCATGGCACTGGGTGCCGCGCGTTATGACATGGCCCGCTTCGGGTTTGAAGTAGCCCGTGCCAGTCCGCGCCAGGCCGATATGATTATGGTATGCGGAACTATCACTAATAAAATGGCTCCGGTATTAAAGCGGCTTTACGACCAAATGCCCGACCCGAAATATGTGGTTGCCGTAGGCGGATGTGCTGTCAGCGGCGGTCCTTTCAAGAAGTCCTACCATGTGGTGAACGGAGTGGACAAGATTCTTCCGGTAGATGTATATATTCCCGGATGCCCGCCGCGTCCCGAAGCTTTCTATTATGGCATGATGCAGTTGCAACGCAAAGTGAAAATAGAAAAGTTCTTTGGTGGAGTGAACAGGAAAGAGAAGAAACCGGATTATATAAAAAATGAAGAATGACTCTACGTTCTTAATTTAATTTGATTTATGCAAGAAATACAATTTATAGCCCCTGCAGCATTACACGACGAGATGCTGCGCTTGCGCAATGAAAAACAGATGGACTTTCTCGAAAGCCTCACCGGTATGGACTGGGGAGCAGCGGATGAGAAAGACGCTCCGGAGAAACTCCGCGGTTTAGGCGTAGTCTATCATCTGGAATCTACCGTCACGGGCGAACGGGTGGCGCTGAAAACTGCGACAACCAACCGTGACCTGCCGGAAATTCCGTCTGTCAGCGATATATGGAAGATAGCGGACTTCTACGAACGCGAAGTTTTCGATTATTACGGCATCACCTTTATCGGTCATCCCGATATGCGTCGTCTGTATCTGCGTAACGACTGGATAGGTTATCCGATGCGCAAAGACAATGATCCGGAAAAAGATAATCCGCTCTGCATGACCAATGAGGAAACGTTCGACACGACTCAGGAAATAGAACTCAACCCGGACGGAACAATCAAAAACAAAGAAACAAAACTCTTCGGAGAAGAAGAATACGTAGTCAATATCGGCCCGCAACACCCTGCAACTCACGGTGTAATGCGTTTCCGTGTTTCTCTCGAAGGTGAAATCATCCGTAAGATTGACGCAAACTGCGGATATATCCATCGGGGTATCGAGAAGATGAACGAGAGTCTTACCTATCCTCAGACATTGGCTCTTACAGATCGTCTCGATTATCTGGGCGCACATCAGAATCGTCATGCATTGTGCATGTGTATCGAGAAAGCGATGGGTGTCGAAGTCAGCGAGCGTGTGCAGTATATCCGTACGATTATGGATGAGTTGCAACGTATCGACTCTCACCTGTTATTCTTTTCCGCCCTTGCCATGGACCTCGGAGCACTGACAGCTTTCTTCTACGGATTCCGTGACCGCGAAAAGATTCTCGATATTTTTGAGGAGACTTGTGGCGGACGCTTGATTATGAACTACAATACGATTGGCGGTGTACAGGCTGACCTTCACCCGAACTTCGTCAAACGGGTGAAAGAATTTATTCCGTATATGAGAGGTATCATTCACGAATATCACGATATATTCACAGGCAATATCATTGCTCAAAGCCGTATGAAAGGCGTGGGTGTACTAAGTCGCGAGGATGCTATTTCTTTCGGTTGTACCGGTGGTACAGGCCGTGCTTCGGGCTGGGCCTGCGACGTGCGCAAGCGGATACCGTACGGTGTATATGACAAAGTGGATTTCAAAGAAATCGTTTATACGGAAGGCGACTGCTTCGCCCGCTATCTGGTGCGCATGGACGAAATCATGGAAAGTCTGAACATTATTGAGCAATTAATAGACAATATCCCCGAAGGGCCGTATCAGGAGAAGATGAAACCAATCATCCGTGTTCCCGAAGGTAGCTACTATGCTGCTGTGGAAGGAAGCCGCGGTGAATTCGGTGTTTTCCTCGAAAGCCAGGGTGACAAGATGCCGTATCGCCTGCACTATCGTGCCACAGGACTGCCACTTGTAGCCGCCATCGACACGATCTGTCGTGGAGCGAAGATTGCCGACCTGATTGCCATTGGCGGAACGCTGGACTATGTGGTTCCGGATATAGACCGGTAAGTTAACGATTAACGTTTAGTGATGAACGATTAACGGAAAAGAATGCATCAATATGTTAATTACTAATCATTAAACACTAAACACTAATTAAATATGTTCGACTTTAGTATAGTAACAAATTGGATACATGAGCTGCTTCTCTCCATTATGCCTGAGGGAGTGGCTGTATTTATAGAATGTGTGGCTGTCGGCGTGTGCATTGTTGCATTGTATGCCATCCTCGCTATCATATTGATTTACATGGAGCGCAAGGTCTGCGGGTTCTTCCAGTGTCGTCTCGGTCCGAACCGGGTGGGCAAATGGGGTTCTATCCAAGTGGTATGCGACGTGCTCAAAATGATGACCAAGGAAATCTTCATGCCGAAAGGCGCTGACCATTTCCTCTACAACCTGGCCCCATTCATGGTGATTATCGCCTCGTTCCTTACTTTCGCTTGTATTCCTTTTAATAAGGGAGCGGAGATTCTGAATTTTAATGTCGGGGTATTCTTCCTGTTAGCTGCTTCCAGCATCGGAGTGGTTGGTATCCTGCTTGCCGGTTGGGGTAGTAACAATAAGTTCTCCCTGATTGGTGCCATGAGAAGCGGCGCGCAGATTATCAGTTATGAACTCTCCGTTGGTATGAGCATTATGACAATGGTCGTACTGATGGGAACCATGCAGTTTTCTGAAATTGTGGAAGGACAAGCCAACGGCTGGTTTATCTTCAAGGGACATATCCCGGCTGTGATTGCTTTCATCATCTACCTGATTGCCGGAAACGCTGAATGTAACCGTGGCCCGTTCGACCTTCCCGAAGCGGAAAGTGAGCTGACTGCCGGATACCACACCGAATATTCCGGTATGGGTTTCGGTTTCTTCTATCTGGCAGAATACTTGAACCTGTTTATCGTAGCCAGTGTTGCCGCCACTATCTTCCTGGGAGGATGGATGCCGTTGCACATCGTCGGTCTGGACGGATTTAATGCCGTAATGGATTATATCCCCGGATTTATCTGGTTCTTCGGCAAAGCGTTCTTTGTGGTATTCCTGCTGATGTGGATTAAATGGACGTTCCCTCGTCTGCGTATCGACCAGATTCTGAACTTGGAATGGAAGTACCTGGTTCCTATTTCTATGGTAAATCTATTATTAATGGCATGTTGCGTAGCCTTCGGCTTTCACTTCTAGCGGCAAGGTGCCGCACCCAGGTTTCCATTCGGGCAGCAAGGTGCTGCACCCAGGTTTCCATTCGGAATAAATAATTATTAGATTATGGAATATAAAGATAAAAAATATACGTACTTAGGTGGTCTGGTGCATGGCATCAGCACACTGGCAACGGGTATGAAAACCAGCATCAAGGTTTACTTCCGCAAGAAAGTGACCGAGCAATATCCCGAGAACCGGAAGGAACTGAAGATGTTCGACCGATTCCGCGGAACACTGAACATGCCCCACAATGAGAATAATGAACATCGCTGTGTAGCCTGCGGATTATGTCAGATGGCTTGTCCGAACGACACAATCAAAGTGACCAGCGAAACGATTGAAACAGAAGACGGCAAGAAGAAGAAAATCCTGGCGACCTATGAATATGACCTGGGCGCTTGTATGTTCTGCCAACTTTGTGTAAATGCTTGTCCGCACGATGCTATCACGTTCGACCAGAACTTCGAGCATGCAGTATTCGACCGTTCCAAGCTCGTCTTGAAACTTAATCGTGACGGTAGTAAAGTAATAGAAAAGAAAAAAGAAGTTTAGATATGGGATCAACACTTGAAACAGTAGTATTCTACTTTTTGGCAGCATTTATTATTGCTATGTCCATCATGACGGTGACTACCCAACGTATTGTCCGCTCGGCTACTTACCTGCTCTTCGTGCTCTTCGGCACGGCCGGCATCTACTTCTTGCTGGGCTACACCTTTTTGGGCTCCGTCCAGATTATGGTTTACGCCGGTGGTATCGTTGTGCTTTATGTATTCTCCATCCTGCTGACCAGTGGCGAGGGCGACCGAGCCGAGAAACTAAAACGAAGCAGGTTCCTGGCAGGACTTTTTACAATGGTTGCCGGCTTGGCAATTATCCTGTTTATCACGCTGAAACATAACTTTATGCAGACAGCGAACCTTGCCCCGCAAGAGATAAACATCCATGCCATCGGACACGCCTTGCTTAGTAGTGACAAATATGGCTATGTATTGCCTTTCGAAGCTGTCAGTATCCTGTTGCTGGCTTGTATCATCGGTGGTATCATGATTGCCCGAAAAAGATAAGAACGAAAGTATTAACTATCAAACATTGAATTGAATATGATACACATGGAATATTACCTGGTAGTCTCTACCATCATGATGTTTGCAGGAATCTATGGATTCTTTACCCGCCGTAACACGCTGGCTATCCTGATTTCAGTAGAGTTAATGCTGAACGCCACGGACATCAACTTCGCCGTGTTCAACCGTTTTCTCTTCCCGGGAGGAATGGAAGGTTATTTCTTTGCACTGTTCTCCATCGCCATCTCAGCCGCGGAAACTGCAATAGCTATCGCCATCATGATCAATATCTACCGTAATCTCCGAAGCATCCAAGTCCGCAACCTCGACGACCTGAAATGGTAGTGGCAAGGTGCCACTTCCAGGTTTCCATTCGGATGAATAGACGGACGGATGAATTTGTGAGATATTATAGTATAAGTAATAATAAAACAAGTAATTAAATAAAACTGTATGGAACTAACAATTCTAATACTCCTTCTTCCTTTCTTCTCCTTTCTCATATTGGGAATCGGGGGAAAATGGATGTCGCATCGGACGGCGGGTATCATCGGTACTCTGGTACTGGGTACGGTAGCAGTACTGTCTTATGTGACTGCTTTCCAATATTTCTCCGCCCCACGGCTGGAAGACGGAACATTTGCCACATTGATACCTTATAATTTCACGTGGCTTCCTTTTACAGAGATATTACACTTCGACCTGGGCATCCTGCTCGATCCTATATCTGTGATGATGTTGATTGTCATCTCCACCGTATCGCTGATGGTGCATATCTACTCCTTCGGCTACATGAAAGGCGAGACTGGTTTTCAACGTTACTACGCTTTCCTCTCCTTGTTTACCATGTCAATGCTGGGACTGGTAGTAGCGACAAACATCTTCCAAATGTATCTCTTTTGGGAATTGGTGGGTGTAAGTTCTTATTTGTTAATCGGATTCTACTATACAAAACCTGCTGCAATCTCCGCTTCAAAGAAAGCATTTATTGTCACTCGTTTTGCCGACTTGGGCTTCCTGATCGGTATCCTGATTTACGGATATTATGGCGGAACGTTCGGTTTCACTCCGGATACGGTATCGTTGGTCAGCGGTGGAGCTGCCATGCTTCCGTTAGCTCTCGGATTGATGTTCGTGGGCGGTGCCGGTAAGAGTGCGATGTTCCCATTGCATATATGGTTGCCCGACGCAATGGAAGGCCCTACTCCGGTCAGTGCTTTGATTCATGCGGCTACGATGGTAGTTGCCGGAGTTTATCTGGTGGCGCGTATGTTCCCGCTTTTCATCGCTTATGCTCCGGATACATTACATATGGTAGCTTGGGTAGGTGCATTCACCGCTTTCTATGCAGCAAGTGTAGCTTGTGTACAATCGGATATCAAGCGGGTACTCGCTTTCTCCACTATCTCTCAGATTGGTTTTATGATGGTAGCTTTGGGTGTTTGTACTTCGATGAACCCGCACGAAGGCGGATTGGGATATATGGCATCCATGTTCCACCTTTTCACACACGCCATGTTCAAAGCATTGCTCTTCCTGGGTGCAGGTAGCATTATCCATGCGGTACACTCCAATGAAATGTCGGCTATGGGCGGATTACGCAAATATATGCCTGTCACTCACTGGACATTCCTGATTGCCTGTCTGGCCATTGCGGGTATTCCCCCGTTCTCCGGTTTCTTCTCGAAAGATGAGATTTTGGCTGCCTGCTTCCAATACAGTCCTGTAATGGGTTGGGTGATGACGGTAATTGCCGCAATGACTGCTTTCTATATGTTCCGCCTTTACTACGGCATCTTCTGGGGCAAGGAAAATAAAGAGCTTCATGCTCACCACACGCCCCATGAAAGTCCGTTGGCTATGACATTCCCATTGATGTTCCTGGCAGCCGTTACCTGTGGAGCCGGATTTATTCCTTTCGGACATTTCATCAGTTCGAACGGTGAGTCTTACTCAATCCATCTCGACCCGTCGGTAGCTATCACAAGCGTTGTTATTGCCATTATTTCTATTGCAATCGCGACTTGGATGTATAAGAATGCCAAACAGCCTGTTGCCGATTCACTGGCAAAGCAGTTCAAGGGATTGCACAAGGCTGCTTATAATCGTTTCTATATTGATGATATATACCAGTTCATTACGCATAAGATTATCTTCCGCTGCATCTCCACTCCTATCGCTTGGTGGGATCGTCATGTAGTAGATGGATTCTTCAACTTCCTGGCATGGGCAACCAACACTACAAGCGACGAAATTCGTGGTTTGCAAAGCGGTCAGGTACAGCAATATGCGTATGTGTTCCTTTGTGGTGCACTGGCACTTATCTTACTATTAATCTTATAAAGCACAGAACGATATGAATTTCTTATCAATATTCGTACTTATCCCCATCCTGATGCTGGCCGGACTTTGGGCAGCACGAGGAATAAAAGCCATCCGGGGGGTTATGGTTACTGGCGCATCGGCACTCCTGATTGCCTCTGTCGTACTGACATTCATGTATTTGGGAGAACGTAGCGCCGGAAACACAGCAGAAATGCTTTTCCGTGCAGACACTCTTTGGTATGCACCACTTCATATCTCATACTCGGTAGGCGTAGACGGAATCTCAGTAGCCATGCTGTTACTGTCCGCCATCATCGTATTCACCGGAACATTTGCTTCCTGGCGTCTGCAACCGCTGACAAAAGAGTATTTCCTTTGGTTCACCCTATTGTCAATGGGAGTGTTCGGATTCTTTATATCCGTGGACTTGTTCACCATGTTTATGTTCTACGAAATAGCCTTGATACCTATGTACCTGCTGATTGGCGTATGGGGTTCGGGACGCAAGGAATACGCAGCCATGAAGCTGACACTGATGCTGATGGGCGGTTCCGCCTTCCTGCTGATTGGAATCCTCGGAATCTACTTCGGTTCGGGAGCGACGACAATGAACCTGCTCGAAATCGCACAGTTGCACAACATACCTTTTGCACAACAATGCATCTGGTTCCCACTGACTTTCCTCGGTTTTGGCGTACTGGGTGCTCTCTTCCCGTTCCATACTTGGAGTCCCGACGGTCACGCTTCCGCCCCGACAGCAGTATCCATGCTCCATGCAGGAGTCTTAATGAAACTGGGCGGTTACGGATGTTTCCGCATTGCCATGTATCTGATGCCGGAAGCCGCTAACGAACTTTCGTGGATATTCTTGATACTGACAGGTATCTCTGTGGTCTACGGAGCTTTCTCCGCTTGTGTACAGACAGACTTGAAATATATCAATGCCTACTCTTCCGTATCCCACTGCGGACTGGTTCTCTTCGCTATCCTGATGCTGAACCAGACGGCTGCGACGGGAGCTATCCTTCAGATGCTTTCGCACGGATTGATGACAGCCCTGTTCTTCGCCCTTATCGGTATGATTTACGGACGTACGCACACCCGTGACGTTCGCGAGCTTGCCGGTCTGATGAAGATTATGCCGTTCCTCAGCGTATGTTACGTGATTGCCGGTCTTGCCAACCTCGGCCTGCCGGGACTGAGTGGTTTCATTGCCGAGATGACTATCTTCGTAGGTTCTTTCCAGAACAACGATGTATTCCATCGCACGCTGACTATCATCGCCTGCTCTTCGATTGTGATTACAGCAGTCTATATCCTGCGCCTGGTAGGTAAGATTCTGTATGGTACCTGCACCAACAAGCACCACCTCGAACTGACCGACGCAACATGGGACGAACGTGTAGCAGTCATCTGCCTCATCGTTTGTGTAGCCGGACTGGGTATGGCTCCTTTCTGGGTCAGCCACATGATTGGTGAAAGCGTATTGCCGGTTGTCTCACAACTGATACCCTAAATAGTAAATTGTAAATCGTTAAATAGTAAATTAACAATATGGATTATTCACAATTTCTACATATGCGAGAAGAGCTGTCGCTCGTAGTTGTCCTGATACTACTGTTTTTGGCCGACCTCTTCATGAGTCCGGACGCACACAAGAACGATGGGAAGGCACGGCTGAACACCATGCTACCTGTCATTCTGATGGCGATTCATACAGCTATCAACCTCGTTCCGGGAACTGCTGCCGACGTATTCGGTGGTATGTATCACTATGTACCCATGCATACGGTTGTCAAATCAATCCTGAATATAGGTACTCTTATTGTCTTTCTGATGGCACACGAATGGATGAAACGTGAAGACACCTCATTCAAACAAGGAGAATTTTATGTACTGACACTTTCCACCCTGTTTGGTATGTATCTTATGATTTCCGCCGG
The DNA here is from genome assembly GCF_012113595.1 of Bacteroides faecium. Lineage (NCBI taxonomy): Bacteria > Pseudomonadati > Bacteroidota > Bacteroidia > Bacteroidales > Bacteroidaceae > Bacteroides > Bacteroides faecium. Next base: position 2,815,613 of record NZ_CP050831.1, on the reverse strand, counting down.
ACATTTCCTGATGTTCTTTATCGGACTGGAAACGGCATCTATCCCGATGGCCGCTCTGATTGCCTTCGACAAATACCGCCACAACTCTGCCGAAGCGGGAGCCAAATATATCCTTACCGCCCTCTTCTCCAGCGCATTGTTACTGTTCGGTCTGTCTATGATTTACGGCTCTACTGGAACATTGTACTTTGACGACCTTCCCGCTCATATCGACGGAAATCCGTTGCAAATTATGGCATTCGTGTTCTTCTTCACGGGTATGGCATTCAAGCTGTCACTCGTTCCGTTCCACCTGTGGACAGCGGACGTATATGAAGGTGCGCCGAGTACAGTCACCGCTTATCTGAGTGTCGTTTCAAAAGGTTCGGCAGCTTTCGTTCTGCTGGCTATCCTTATCAAAGTATTCGCACCGATGATAAACGACTGGCAGGAAGTACTTTATTGGGTGACTATCGCCTCTATCACTATCGCCAATATATTCGCCATCCGCCAACAGAACCTAAAACGTCTGATGGCATTCTCCAGTATCTCACAAGCTGGATATATCATGCTTGGCGTTATCGGCGGGACGGCACAGGGAATGACAGCATTAGTGTATTACGTGCTTGTATATGCTGCCGCCAACCTCGGTGTATTTGCCGTAATCACCATCGTAGCACTACGCAGCCAGAAGTTCACGCTTGAAGACTATGCAGGACTTTATAAGACGAATCCGAAAATAGCTTTCCTGATGACTTTATCCCTGTTCTCATTGGCAGGTATCCCACCGTTTGCCGGATTCTTCTCCAAGTTCTTTATCTTCATGGCAGCTTTCAATGCAGGATTCCATCTGTTGGTATTCATCGCACTGGTCAATACAGTGATTTCATTGTACTACTACCTGCTGATTGTGAAGGCAATGTATATCACCCCTTCCGACAATCCGATTCCTACTTTCCGCAGCGACCGCTGTACAAAATGGGGACTGGCTCTTTGTACGCTGGGTATTATCGGACTGGGTATCGCAAGCATCGTCTATCAATCTATTGATAAACTCTCGTTCGGGATATAATAAACAAGAACCGGTCGAGACTGCACAACTGGAAAAAGGCAGTAGCCTCTCATCACTGAGAGCAGCTACTGCCTTTTCATTTATTATTATTGTGAAGCCTGAATGCTTAAACAATTACGCCCATTCTTAATATATGGACAACTTATTCCACCGCAATCGCCCCCGGAAGCCTGAACCAGAACCGTGAGCCCTTGCCCGGTTCGGAATCAACGCCTATCCGTCCGCCCAGTTGTTCTACGATACTCTGGCAAATAGAAAGTCCTAATCCCGTGCCGGGCACGAAAGAGTTGAGCTTGACAAAACGTTCGAAGATATGCGACTGATGTTCCTCATCAATTCCCATTCCCGTATCTTGCACATAGAATTCCAGTTCTTCACCTTTCACGCAGTATCCCACACAGATACTTCCCTGCGAAGTAAACTTAATGGCATTGTTCACGAAATTGGATATTACCTGATGCAGGCGGTTGCGGTCGCTGATGATATGACATTGTGAAAGATGCGAACCGAACAGCAGTTCGACTCCCTCCTTCACCTTCATCTGCATACAACGGACAATATCCTCACATAGCGCATTCACATCCACTTCTCCGTATGAAAACTCAAACGTACCGGCTTCAATCTTCGAAAGGTCGAGTATGTCCGTAATCAGTTGCAGCAACAATTCGTTATTGTCGCGGACTATCTTAATGTATTCCTTCCGCTCTTCGAAATTTTCCGCCTCAACCAACAAGTCGGAGAAGCCGACAATAGCATTCAGCGGAGTACGGATTTCGTGGCTCATATTGGCAAGGAAAGCACTTTTCAGACGGTCCGCCATTTCTGCTTTGTCACGTGCCAGAATAAGTTCCGCTTCCGTTTCTTTCAGTTCCGTAATGTCGTAGTTGATACCTATGATTTCTATTTCATTCTCTTCAGGCTTGTAGGTAGTCACCATAATATTAGAACGTACCCAGTTCCATTGGTCGGCCGTACCCACACGGCGGACACGCATTTCTTTCTGGAAATGACGTCTGTTGCCTTTCTTCACTTCCTCGTAGAAGTCAAGAATATACTGGCGGTCGTCCGGATGAACGTGGCGGTAGACACCTACGACTTCGCTCAATGGAGTATCTTCCTCTTCTCCCACATTCTTATACCACTGCTTAATGGCATATCCCTTCCGGTTCATAAGATTCAGTTTGGCATATCCCACTTTGGCATAATCCGAAATCAGCAGGAAGAAATTTTCGAAATCACGGATACGGTTTATTGCATCAATGCGCTCGGTATTGTCTATATTAATCAATATATATCCGTTGAAGTTTCCTTCATTGTCATATAGTTTGCTGACTTTCGTATATAACTCTATTATGGACGAACGGTTCGTCTGATAATATCCTTCGGCACGTTCGAAAGAGTAGTTGAGACGAAAATCCACCAAATCTTCATTCCGTACACGGTCGCGGATTTGCTGGGGAACATTCGGATTCTCAAAGAAATTCACCCCTATCACTTCCGATTTGTCCATGACTCCGAATATCTCCAGATTCATGTTGTTCATATCAATCAGATAACCGTCCTTGTCATAGATTTCCACTCCTGCCGGAATATTGGCAAAGATATTCTGAAATAGCTTCTCGCTGCGATCCATCGCCTTGTTGGCTTTCACAGCCTGGGTGGTGTCGAGGAACAGCGCAACCACTTCATCTTCCTCCGGCGAATAAACAATCCAATGGGTATAAACACCTGTTTTGGCGAAGTATTCATCTCCCTCCCTATAAGTGTTATCCTCCATCACTCGAGCCAAAAGGTCAAGTTTAGATACATAGTCGGGATGTATATCCGAAGCCAGGCAACCCTTATATTCTTCTATTGAATTGCCGAAAATCTTAGCAATCAGACTATTCCCGTCCGTTATCCTATAATCGCAAGGCTGGTTATTCTCATCCCGGATTATCGACAACCGGATATAGCCCATCGGCATAAAACGGAACAGATTGTTCAGGAATACCTGTTCACGGACTACATTGTCTTTTGCTTTCCGCAATTCTATGCAAATGCCTATAATATTCGCTAATGAGGAAAACCATTGGTAATCTTCATTGCTCCATTCATGATAGGACTTGACTAAGTCAATGCCCATATACCCCCAGATGCGGTCGTTTGCCATTAAAGGAGTCACCATCATCGACAGTATGCCCTGCGCGTTGAGGAAATGATATTCTTCTTCCGCCTCTTCGGGCAACTGATTCAATGAGTTGAGCAGGATAGGCGTGCCGGAAAGAATCTGCCTGCTCCACCATTTCGCCTGGTCGATAGGAAGATGCTGCTGACTGTCTTTTTCCGACGACACTCCTTCGGAAACAACTTCGTACGTACAACTCTGGTGAGTGTGATTTTCGTCATATTCGAAGATATAGACGCGTCCTTCTCCGTAATATAGATTCAGGATATCATTCAATATCTCTATGACGCAAGAGCCTACTTCTTCGTCACGAAGGAAACGAAGCAAAGACTGGGAAATAAAGTTCTGCCGACGAAGCAGGCTGTTTACCCTTCGCAACGAGTCCCTTTGCCCGGTTTCTTTAGGAGCTTCCACCCACTGGATGACTCCAAAGGATTTGTCACCACCATTAGTTCCCGTACCCTTCTCACGATTGGCCAGACGGGTATGCAACCAGATTTCACCATACCTGGAATGGACAGGGAAAGTCTGCTCATAAAAGTTGCGATGTATATGCGCATTCGCACGAAACTCCTGAATAATTTGCTCACGATAATCTTCGCGTATCAAATTCTGAAATTCTTGAAAAGAAATGGTATCTCCTTCCAACCCGAGAAGGTTACAAAGAAAATCCGAACACAAATAATGTCCTGCCGCAAAATCCGCTTCCCACCATCCTATCTGGGCTAGAGAAGACATCTTGATATATCGCTCGTAGTCTGTTTGCATATTTTATTTCATTACACGAAAGTGAATAGCAAAGATAATAAAAAGAAAATCAGAGCAGATATATAATATACGAAATAATTGCTAATCACAGAGGAATTGGCAAGAAGAAGCAAATGCAAAGAGAAGGAGAGCTTACAACTGCAAGCTCTCCTCTTAACTTTCCTAAAACCAGACTTTATAATCTGAGGAATCAGAGTGAAGAGAAATCATATCCTGTCCAGGTGAATAAGGAAGCGTCCGCACCTGTATTATCTGCCGGTTCGGTAAATGTATTTAATGTACCGTTCAGTTTCTTTCCTGTCAGGCTCAGTGAGTTTGTGATACTAACACTGGAATCTGCGTTGCCCGCACCCTTGCTGTCGGACATATCAACGAGGTCGATTGAGCCGCCCGTACCTTTCACCAACGCATTGACGATAGTAGCTTTCGCGCCGCGACGAATCTTTATCACATCCTGCATACGGTCTACGTTATCGGCTTTATTAGCTGCATTATTCACAATCGTCATGTTTTCCACCCGAAAGTCGGACTGACGCAGATGGGTAGGATACAATCCGTCGAGATTACCGTCCGCTTCAATGCCGCGAGGGTCGGCTTCTGTGCTGGTATAACCGCTTTCCCATACGCCATAGCAGTTTTTCAGCGTGCCGCTATATCCTTGTGTGAAGTCGAACATATCGTCATCCGGATTTACTGCCAACAGGTTGGTCACATTGACCGTTCCACCGAAAAATTCGATGGCGTCATCCGCACTTTCAAGTACATAGATGTTTTCAATCTTCGTACCGTTACCCACACCGTTCAGCGTCAGGCCGTTATGCTCGATATCAGCAGTAGAACGGGCTCCGGCATAGCAGATTTGCACGTAAGTCAACGAACCGGAGTTATCATTGTCCACGCTGCCGCCGTATTTATAGCTGTTGTCGATTTCCGTCAAGCCTGTATCGCTCTTGTCAGCACTCTGACCGGAAATAGGAGCTTTACCGTTGATGATGATACCGCCCCAGTATCCGGACACGGGTGAAGTCGTGTTTGCGGTGAAGATAATCGGCTTCTCTGCTGTCCCGTCGGCATAGAGTTTACCGCCTTGCGCTACCAGAAGATAACTGCTGAAACCTTCGCGGGCTTTAATCGTTGTTCCGGCAGGGATATTGAGACGGCCGCCGTCTGCAATAACTACCGTTCCGTTCAGGATATATTCTTTAGATTCCAGCGTCTGTTCTCCGGTCAGAGTTCCGGACAGGATGTTGTCGCCCACTACAATAGAGCTGCCTGTCCCACCTCCGTTTCCACCGTTACCGTTTCCATTACCATCTCCGTCGCTATCACTGCTACATGCAGTCAGCGTAAGTGCAGTTGCCATAGCGGCACATGTCATAAAGTTCACAAACAATCTTTTCATTTTGCTTCAATAATTGGTTAATAATTCTATTCAGTAATTGGTTAATAATCTTATTCTTTGATTAGTTAATAATCTTATTCGAATACTTGGGAGTTAGAATGTACACGCTACTCCCAGGCTGATATTGATTCCTTTTTTATAGTCGCCCAGCACTATCTTTTCTCCGCCTTCATTCGCTTTGCGACTCAATTTATAAGAGGGGTTCAGCAGGTTGCGGGCTTTCAGGTTCAAGGAGACATGTTTGTTCAGGCGGGCTTGCGACACAAAGTCGAGCGTGACACATCCTCGTTCCATGATGTCCTGATAGCCTTGCGTTCCGATGGTATAAATTTTATCGCTCACATAGTTGAGAACCAGCGTATTGATAAAGCTGCGTTCACCCCGGGTGAAGTTATGAGACAGGTCGAAGTTTGCAATCCACGGGGCAGCGCCTTCCAGTTGCGAACCAGTGGTGATGGTTGCCAAAGGCATTTTAGCGTTCGTATAAATATAAGAGCCGTTCAGCCCGAAGGAGAGCTTGTTCATGCCGTTTGCGGCACTGCCCACTGGACGGACAAAGAGGTTCTTGCGTATCTCTACCTCTACTCCGGCAACTGTCGCCTTATCCGCAATATTCTCATAAGAGAGATACCCGCCGGCACTAGCTACTTCGATGCGCGAAATAGGGTCTTTGATATGTTTATAGAAAGCTGTAAGCGAAATCAGTTCCGACGGGCTGGGATTAAAATCCCATTTCAAGTCGAGGTTATAGTTGTCCGAAGGTTTCAAGTCCGGATTACCCTGGCTGTTGAAGTTCACACCTACATAACGGTAAGGTGATATTTCCTTGGCTTGCGGCAACGTATAGGTCTTGCTTGCTCCCAGACGGAGAGAATGTTTCTCATTCAGGTTGTATTTCAGGTTAAGGCTGGGCAGGAAATAATCTTTCCGGATGGTGTTGCTTCCTTCGGAGCCACCCCTGTTCACATTATAGTCTACATTGATGTCTACATTATCATACTTCAATCCCAAGTTGGCAATCCAGTGCGAAGTGAACTGGTAAGTAGCTTCGGCATAAGCCGAATGGATATTCTTTTTAACCGTATATTTATCTACATTCTTCTGAATCTTGAACCAGTCGGAAGAGAAGTTTTCCTGGTTGTAATAATCGTCGAGCGAGAAACCGTCCAGCGAGGGGAAGTCGGAAGCATGCCCTACGGTCAGGTTATATTCCGTAGCCTTGAAGTTATCGTCTACAAACCGGCCTGTATAGCCGAGACGGATATTGGATATTTCTTCCACATCATCTTTCAGACGGTAGACCAAGCCTGCCTTTACATTGATATCATCTTCGTTCAGGGAGGAGAAATACCGTTGCTGCGAATTCCCCCGCAACAGGGTGTATCCGTTTTCCGCTTTCGTAATATTGTTGATGCGACGGTCCGGTTCGTATCCTTTCACTATGTTGTAGGAAGCGCCGGCGTCCAGGCTTAATGATTTTGTCAGTCCCCAGTTGGTCATCAACTGATTGACGATTAACAGGTTGTCATTGGATTGTTGGCGACGGGTAAGTCCCAGGTTTTCATAATCATCGCTAAAGATAGAGTTCTTGCCGTTATAATCGCCTACCGACTGCGTATTGGCATGTACCATCATAAAGTTATAGCTGACATGGTGACGGTTGTTCATATCGTAGTCTACGTTGGCAAGCGCCAGTTGGCTGATATTCTCCGCATATTTCTTTCCCTGCATGTCTTTGTAGACCGTACCGCTGGTGGTAGTGTTGCGTATCACTTCGTCCGTGTACTGATAATCCGTTGTATGCCCGGCGGTCAGGAAGAAAGAAAGCGGGTTCTTGTCCTTTCCTACATAGAAACGTTTTCCACCGGAAATGCTGTAACTGCGGTTTATCTGGAGATGCTTTTCGGAAGGGTCGAGCTTATTCTTGAATCCCCAGGTGTTTTCGTCAGCGGGTTCGGTGCGGTTGGAAAAGCCCATAAAGTTCACTCCGTCCATTTTGAGAAAGTCGGCAGTCAAGGTCTGTGTATTCAATCCGCCGGAAATGCCGAAGCCTAGGTTTCCGCTGCCTATCAGTTCTTTAGAGACGATGTCAATCGTCGCGCCGCCGACATCACTGCTGCCGCCTGCATGAAAAGCCTTATTGGCGCCTACGGACTGGATGACGTCCGTTCCAAAAAAGTCGAGAGAGATATTCTTATATTCGGGGTCTTCGGAAGGAAGGGAGAAACCGTTGAAGGTGGTAGCGTTATAGCGGTCGCCCAGCCCGCGGACAAAGACGTTCTTCACTCCGTCTTGCTTGGATACTCCGGAAACTTTGGTTACAGCACCTTCCGCGTCGGAAACGCCTTTGCGGGAGAGTTCTTTCACGCTGACGGACTGTACGGCAATTACTGCTTTCTGCTGTTCGAGCAAAAGCATATTCTCGTTTTCACGATTCTTTTTCGCCACGACCACAACGTCAGAAAGTTCTTGCGCGTCCGTTTCAAGTTCGAGGTTCAGTATCACCAATTTCCCGTTTTCCACACGGACTTTGCGGCGTACTTCTGTCTTATATCCTATATACTTTATTTCTACATCATACATTCCTTCCAGCAGCCCTCTGTCGTTCAATTCGAAATTACCATCCATATCGGTAACTGCACCGGTCTGAGTTCCTATCAAGCGGATGGTAGCTCCTATCAAAGGTTCTTTGGAAAGCTTGTCTTTCACAGCTCCTTTAATCTTGATATTGGCAGCCGATGCGGGAAGTACACACAACAGGCAGAAGAAGGCTGCCACTGAGAATTTAATAAGAAATTGTTTTTTCATCTAACTTTACTCTACGTTTTTAAATCCGTGGGCAAAGGTAGGGGGTGGGTATTACAATGATAAGACGAAGAAAAGACAATCGGTTGAAAGATAGGTTGCAAGCGTATTACATGCTTGTCTCTTTACCGGAATTTCTCCTCTCCGCCAGTTCCAAAATTTGTTTCATCAGTTGAAACACTTTGTTTCTCGGTGTGAAACACTTCGTTTCCCGGTGTGAAACTGTTTGTTTCTCGGTGTGAAACAGTTTGTTTCAACGCATGAAAAACATTTAGTTTCAGCATGGCAGAAACTACTTCAGGCATGGTTTTCCCAATTACTCCCTGCGGAGATTTAAATCTAGGCACGGATTACGCGGATTACACTGTTGCTTTGTACAATCATATTTCAGTAAACCGTGAAATTCGTGTAATCCGTGCCTAAATTATAATCATCATTTAATTGTAAGATAGCACTCGATTTGTTAAACCAGCTTCTTCTTTTTCCGGTAATTCTCACGGAATTCTTTAGGCGAGCAAGCCTTTTTCTTCTTGAAGATACGGTTGAAATTGGAAAGGTTATTGAATCCGCACTCATAGCAGATTTCGGCTATCGACATGGTGGAATCCACCAACAGGCGGGAAGCGAAACCAAGACGGATATCAATGATATAATCGGAAAGATTCTTTCCCGTACGCAGTTTGAAGAACCTGCTGAATGATACGTCCGTCATTCCGACCATATCTGCCAACTGCCCTAAACGAATCTCTTCCTGATAATGGGAGTTGATATACTCCTGCACTTTCTGCACACGTCGGCTGTCGGAATGAATATCTATCTTGGCAAACGACGAACTGGACAACGTGCGGGATTCTTCTTCGAAAAGGGAGAGTTCGTAGAGAATCGTCATAAACTTGATGACTGCATAGAATCCCTGTTTCTCGGAAGCAAGCGTATCCAATAACGGATATATTTTAAGAATCGCGGACATCGGAAAACAAAGTCCTTTCTGCGCCTTATCCAGCATCCGGCGGATGGAGTCGAATTGATTCTTATTGATGAAACTCTTGAAGAAGAGGTCGGAAGAGAACTGAATCGTTATCTCCCGTATCTCCTTCGAACGGCACTCGTTCTGCTCCCATACGTGTTCGAGGTCTTTACCTGTTATCAAGACCAGGTCATAGTCACTTATCACTTCGGAAGAATCTCCGACCACTCTTCTCACTCCCGCCGCTTTCTCCGTAAAGTTCAGTTCGAACTCGGAATGGTTGTGAATGGGATAAGTGAATTCCGTCTTATAACGTTCCGCGATATAAAAACAGTCCTTGTCTGATAAAGGAGTAATCTCACGGATAATTTGGTTAGGTAAAGGTGCGTTCATAATATACGTAGTTTATTGTGATTTTATTGGAATATTATTTGTTTTATTGTGCTTTTCAATTTTCTATCTTTACTCCTATCCGGTGCAAGTCCGCACCCGACAGGTTTTGGAATACGCGCAGGTCGAATTCAGAGATAATGGCAAGCACATGGTCGAATACATCTGCCTGTATGCCTTCATAGGCAACCCACGCTTTATTGGCGGAAAAGAAATAAAGTTCCAACGGGATACCGGTTTCAGTAGGCTGGAGCTGGCGTACCATACAAGTCAAATCCTGATTAACGGTAGGCAGACTTTTCAGATAATTAGTCAGATAGGCGCGGAAAACTCCCAAATTGGTTTGCCGGCGGCCGTTTACTAACACTGAGTTGTCAATATTATGTTCTTTATTATAGTCTTCCACCACTTTCTCCGTTTCGTCCACGTAGTCTTTCAATATTTGTATCTTCCGATACTTTGCCAACATTTCAGGTGTGCAGAAGTGTACGCTGGTCATGTCGATATTGATGGAACGTTTCACACGACGACCGCCGGATTCCTGCATCCCTTGCCAGTTCTGGAAAGAGTCGCTGACCAGCAGGTAAGGGGGAAGGGTGGTGATGGTATTGTCGAAGTTGCGTACCTTTACCGTATTCAATGAAACTTCTATCACTGTTCCGTCCGCACCATATTTCGGCATCGTAATCCAGTCTCCTACTTTCAACATATTATTGGCGGAAAGCTGAATGCCGGAAACAAAGCCCATGATACTGTCTTTGAAAACCAACATCAGGACGGCGGCGGAAGCGCCGAGGCCGGTCAGCAATACCGCAGGATTCTGCTTTATCAGGATACTGATGATAATGATAGCTCCTATAAAGAAAAGAATGCCTTGCGCTGTTTGCAAAAGTCCTTTCAGAGGTTTGTCTCTATATTGCTCGCGGGCACTGTATACCAGGTAGATGGCAGTAAACAGGGCACTTACGAAGCGCAGGAATACGGCAAGTATGTAAATCATACAAAGCCGGCGTAGGAAGTCGAGCAAGGCGGAATCCGCATGGTCGGGGAATGCAATAGGGATGGCAATATAAATTAATATCGGCGCGACCATCCGACTAAGGTTCGCCATCACTTTATCATTGAATACGATGTCGTCCCAGGTGGCTTTCGTTTGTTTCACCAGTCTGGCTACTGTACGCAAGATAATCTTACGGCAAATCAGATTAGCCAACAGGGCTACACCTATGATAATCAATAATATGACAAAATTATCAATCTTATCCGCCCAGACTTCATCCACTCCCATTGACAACAAGGTATTGTTCACTCCCTGCATCATTGCGTCACCTGCATTCTCCGTCTCACCATTTACCAATGTAACGGGTGCTATGTCAATCACTTCTTTTACTTCATCCATAAGCAGTTTCTCTCTTTTTCTTTTTAGTTTTTATTTCCCTTTTTCTAAATATTCATGTATATCTTGTCTCAGCCAGTCGTAGTGGAACAGCCGTTTGTAAGCTACGTTCTTCTTCAGCATGATTTCTACATTCACCTGACTGTTCTGATAACAAGTTAATTCGTTCTTGAATTGTTCATTATGTTCCGCCAATCGTTTGATTTCCTGTTCACGCTCCCGGCGCAGCACCGTACACACCGGGGTGAGGAGTTTCATTACCACATTGTCTATCACATGATGCCCCTGCATATATAAGTAGGTGGTTTCCGGCATCAATCCCAATTCTCTCAGTTCGGTACGCAACGCATTCACTTGGTTAATACTGCGGGAAAAGCGTTTTTTCAGTTCCGCCAGTTTTTGGTTGACACGCTGTTGCAATGCTTCCAGACTCTTTTCCGGATGTTTGAGACTTATTTCACGCAAGGAAGTATAGGTGTGGAAGTCGTACATCGGAAAGGTGTAGGTATCCCGTTGGCGGTAGAACCATATATTCCACAGGAAAAGAGGATACACGATTTCGGAATACCTCCTTAGGTAAGCATTGAAATCAAGGATGAAGCGGTCGTTCAATGTGGCTTGCACACATACTTCATGCAGGCTTTCGGCAAAGCAATGGTAGTTTTCAATAGCATACGTGTAGGTTTGGAAAATGTATTTGTTCCGGTTGATTTTGCGGGAAGTGTTGGTCGCTCCCTGCAACAGGAAATCATAGTCGCTGTCTACGCAGGCTATCAGGCTTCTTCCCAGTTCGGCTGTATTGAGGGTGTTCATGAGTACCATCTTTTTCCCTTTTGCGAGGGAGTTGGCCGAAGGTAGCATCACCTGGAAATAGTGTTCGTCATCTTCAAACTCTTCAAGCAGGGTACGCCAGAAAGCAATGTCGTCATAGCTTTCTACATAAGCTATGATACGCCGGCGGGCTTTCTTCGAGTAGAGCTTGTGGGCTGCGTTGAAGTATGAAGAAGTCAGGTTATCTCGTAGTGAAGTTGCCATGTAGCTAATGATTAACGGGTGAGTAGCTAGTGATTAACGGTTTAATGATTAGTGATTAATGAACGGGAGACACTTTAAATCCATCTGTTTCCGTTGATATATCGCTTACTTCCGTCACGGCATCCAGCCAGCCTTCCATGATGACGGCGGGCGAATGGGTGGTCAGGATGATTTGCACATTCGGATTCAGTTCACGTATCATGGCAATCAATTTCTGTTGCCATTCGATGTGGAGCGAGGCTTCCGGTTCGTCCATAAAGAGTACGCAGTGGTCATTGTCCTGCACGAGTACGGTGAGCAGGATGACGAGCATTTGCTTTTCGCCGGAAGACAGTTTGTAGGGGAACAGCAGTTCACCGTCCTGATAGAAGGCGATGTCGTTCCGTTTACGGTCTATCTTCTTGCGGGTGTAGCTGAAAAGTTCGTCAATCATATCTTGGAAACGACGCTTGGCTATGGACAGGGTAGCTGCCCTGCGGCGTTCTTCTTCATCGGTACTGGAAAGCATTTCTATCATTTTGTTACCGATGTTGACTTGATAGTCGAGGTAGCGGCGTTGCAGGAGATAGAGTTGCCAGTCCAGTTCGGACTTTACGTTCTTATCGGCCATGCGGGCGGTGAAGTCGCCCATAATCAGGGGGCGGTCGTAGCTCCGGATAACGTCGTAGCGGATATAAGTTGCTTCGGGATTGTCGAAGAAAAGGCGCACACCGTTCTTTTCGTCACTTTTCATTTCGCCGGAAAGTTCTTCGAGGTATCCTACCGAACGGTTCAGAATGGTGGTCTTCCCCACCCCGTTGATGCCGGAAAGGATGTTCACATCGGGACGCAAATCCCATCCTATATTAAAGCGTTCCCATAGTCCGTGGATTTCGATACGACGGATATAATTAGCCTGTTGTTCCATAATATTCAGTATTAATCAAGGCAAATATAAATAAATCATCCGACAATCGGGTCACATTTACAGCAGTTTTCAGTAAAGGTAACAAATAAAAAGAATGACGCACGTTATATGGATTTCTTATTTCATCCATATTACTGCGCCATTCGTATTGTTTTCGTTGTTCTTTATGACTGGGTCATAAGAACAATTCTCCGGTTCGGATTAGCTCAATAAGTTCATTTCTTCCTCTTCTGACGGTTCGGCTTGTCCTTCCGGCAGGTCGGCAACTCCGAAGTTCTTATAATCGGTCAGTTTGTTGCCGGCGTCTTTTTCTTCGTCCGTCTTTTCTACAACTTGGTTTTCTGTGCCTTCGGCGGCTTCTTGTATATCTTCGTTGACGAAGATATATTTGCCATACCATTTATCAAAGGTGCTATTGTCGATGCCAAGTTCGGCAATCAGATGTTCGCGGACAGCAACGTCCAAATTTTCGGGAAGGATGGCTGCTTTCTTTGCGTTGCCATACTTACGCATAGTGTTCTGACATTCTTTCTTGATAGCAGGAATTTCTTTCAGACCCATACCAATCACGTGAGGGCCTAAATCTTTCACGGGTTTGAAGTATTTGATTGCTTTCAGTCCCAAATTAGGGAGAGACAGAGCAGCCGTAGCTGTTTTCAGACTAAGGGTAGTAGCGTCGAGAACAATATTTGCTCCTGCCATAATACCTTGTGCCACTTGCCAGCGTCCCATACCGTAACTCAGGAACTGATTGTTGACAGAGTCAATCATACATTTGAAGAGATAATTCTTGCCGTTTACGGTAAAAGCGGCTTCCTGATACTTGTAATGTGACAAACTGTCCTTGTAGGTCGTAATCTTGTTATACAAGGTATCGCAAGAGAGAAGATAGTTGTCTATGTTCTCATCACCCGAGGGATCCGGCAGTTCCCACACAAATTCTTTCTTTTCCTTTTTCTTCTTCTCTTTTTTCTGAGCACTTAATGAATTAGGAAACACAAAAGCCAATCCAAGAATAGCTGCGAAAGCTAATAACAGATGTTTGTTTTTCATTGCAACAAAGTTTAAAATGTTTAATTATAGTAGATTTGATTAGAAATTGATTTCAGTTGTCGTGCTGTCTATTGCGTAAGACTTTTTGTCTCCATAGAAATAGAGATAAGGTGGCGGCGTAGTCTTGAATACCAGACGGAATGAGCCATCGCCACGCGTAGTTCCGAGAGGTTTATCGTCACTGCTTGCCTTTGGCTTTTCAGATGTATAAGAAGCATAGATAGGTATTCCCCCACCATTCGGATGGGTTCCGGTGATTTCCTGATATTTCACAGTAACAGTTGTTACTTTATTGTTCATCGGGTGGTCTTTCAGTTTACTTTCCAGTGCTTCTTCACGTTGTGCATATACAGTTGCGCCGGGAGCGTATTCAAGGACTTTCTTATAGCTGCGGATAGCGCCACGGTAGTAGATGAACACGCTGTCGGCCGTAAAACCTTCCTTGCGTTCCACTCTTGCGCCTTGTCTTTCAAATTTCTCGGCATAGTGCAGGAATCTGCGGGCGGAATTCATTCTGCCCAGTTGGGATTCGAGTTCACTTCTCCGGTCTGCCGGACAGTCTATATGGCTGCGCGCATCCTGATAGGCATTGGCGGCTGCAAAGAAGTCGGATTCTTTCTCCTTGGCCTGCGCCCTGGCGAGCACTTCTTCGAAGGATGCTTCTTTTTCAACAACCTTTATATTGCTGACAACCGTATAGCTGTATGACTTTTTATATTGCAAGTCTCCGCCAAGGTCGACTCCAATCTCATTGGAGAAGCTTGACTTGATTTTGAAAACCGGATGTTTGATAAAGGTTGGTGTCTTCTTTTCTTCGTCCAGTGAAAATACGATGCTATATGCGTTCATCACACCGCTTTCATTACTCACTGCGGCAGTCATGTTGCATCCGTCCGCGGGAACGGCTTTTCCTTCTACAAAACAGGGTTTGCCGTTACACTCGATATTGAGCTTCTTCATATCCGACAGGAAGGTAACCTTTGCTGCCTTGGATTCTGGAAAAAGTCCGTCGTTGTTCTTTTCGGCTGTAATGGTGAAGTTTTCGTTGAAAGTTCCGGAGAATCCTTTGCCTTTCCGCAAAATGAGCATAAACTCCTTCTGCCCGCCAGGGAGTCTGACGAGAAAGGTGGATTTCATAAAATCTTCATCATAATCTTCGGGGAAATTATAGTCGATGGTATAAGAGTAAGTTCCGTCGTCATTGCCCGTTCTTACTCCTCTTTCTTCACCCATGTTGTGCGACATTTCCATCTTGTCGCTGTTGGAATGAACGACTATTTTTACCCGATTGGGGCTGACGGTGAGAGATGCGTCTTCTTTAGGCTCAACAAAAGATACTCTTTGTGCATTTGCCTTCACACCTATCACCAGTGCAAAGCCCAGCAATAATAAAAAACGATATAATTGTTTCATTTGTCTGATTAAGTTTATAAGTCAATTACAAAATCGCCGGGAGTGAAGATTTCTTCCTGGGCGATTTCTTCTGTTTTTGCTGTATTCATCCAACGAGGCTGCCAGGTACGTACATGAATCTGCACCTGATTCTTGTCGCGGAAATCCCACAACATGAACAGATAACCGTCATCATTATATCCGCTACTGTTGGCATAAAGTTGATGTACGGTTACTCCATAGAAACCTTCCATCTTCGGATTAGGGTGTTTTACCACTTTCACTTCGTCGAAGCGGACGTTAATCCACTTGTTTGCGGCAAAGCTTCTTTTCAGGTTGTTGATGTATTCCTGCTTGCCCTGTTTCTTGTAGGTCACTTTATTATAGGTAATTCCTGCGCCATCAGTTTTCTTGACTTTGGTTACGGTACCTGTAATAATCAATGCATCTTCGCTGAAGATGTTTTTTAAAAATGTGGTATCCTTTTCATTATAAGCCGTACGGAACTGCTCTACATAGGAAAGAATTTCCTGGCGGCGGGCAATCTCAGTCACTGTCTTCCCTTTCTTCATCACATTCTGATAGACTGTGGTGCTGAGGGTAAAGTTGAAGCGAGTGATACTTCCGTTAGCGTCGTAATTAATCACTGCTTCCTGATATTCATCGTCCAGTGTATCGCCTATCGGTTTTATCATCAGAGGTATCTGACGAATCTGATAGCCGTTTCCGTTGCGGATACATGACTGCACCACTTCGGAATCATCGCAGTAAAAGTGTGTATTCTCCCACAAAGCACTAAGTCCCCGTTCAGCCGAATCGGTCAGTCCCAACGGCGCCAGGTTCAACGCTCTGTTTTCTTTGAATGCCTTGTTTATTTCTGTCAACAGTGCACCGGTGTTTCTTTCCATCTTGGCTTTCAAACCGTCATTATACAAACCGTCGACAATTTCCAGGCTCACAGCATCCTGGGCTTGCACGGATAGTGTCGTCAGTGTACAAACCGCTACCAGTGCCCAACTCAAAATTATACTTTTCATCTTCTTCTCTTTCTACTTATGTTTGTTACTTTAGAATGAACCAGTAGGCTCCGCAACCGCTGAAAGCCACCATGTCCGTAGCTTCTTTCGTCTGAACATTGTTCAGTTCTTTGCCGTCTTTCTTCACCACTCCTTTCACTTCACCCGTGCGGGTATAGAATAACAGATAGCATTGCTCGGCCACAGTGTCCGGAGCGTATACGCCATACGAGATTCTGTCCTGCTCTTTGAGCGACGCGAAAACCTGTTTCATATCCGTCATGTTTTGTGCTGCCAGTATTTGATTCAAGCTTTCCTGTTCGGGATTGATTTTCTCTACAGTCGAAACCATCTTTTCGTCTTTAGAGGATTTCTTCACAGGTTCTATTTTTATCGGTTCCGATATTTCAGACAAGGGTTGTAAATCGGCTCCTTTTTCTTCTTCACTCAGCATGATTTGACCTTCACCGTAGATGAGGACAATCTCATTCTTCTTCACGTATACGAATGCACGTGTTCTCACCCCGCGCTTCATATCCATCCGCTGGGTACATGTATTGATATCTTGTAAAACGACTTGTTTTACTTCGCCACCTTTTCGCTTGCCGGCTACCCAGTCGTTGATTTCACTCACCAGCAATTCTTTAGCCTGCTGGATGGCCTCGGCTTCGGTAGGCATGGTGGCCTCAGCAGAGAGGTACGACTGCGAGCGCTTTATCTTGTTGATTTGCGCTTTTGTTTCGGCTTCACTCTGTGCCATCAGGCCGCAATATGCTCCGCAAAACAATAACAAAGTAATTATCTTTCTCATTTTACTTTAATTTGCCTTTTTGGGGTAGTGTTTACCCAATTAAGTTCTTCAAATAGTGATGATATGTTATGCGTAGGGACAAACAGGGTGATATCGCCCTCTATCTTTCCTTTTCCTTCACTAAGAAGGGAATAGGGTACTTCCACACTCATCACATGATTATACTTCAACACAGTATTTACCGCAAATACGTAAGCCTTCACCACGTTGGTTTCCAAAGCCTCGATACCGACATAAAGAGCGCATCCCTGATTTCTCATATAAGCTATCAATGAATGGACGGGCAGTTCCATCTGTTCTCTTTTCAGTCCGTACTGTCGCACGGTCAGGTTTACAGGGGCGTTGCAGGAAGTATCTTCACTCAGGAAAAGATTGAATACGCTCTCAGCCGGGTGATTCATGCTGAATACCGGACGCAGCGCGCGGTTCTTTTCTTCAAAGTAAAGGTTTCCGTTGATTTCCTCTATATAATAGGTATCGCCTACTCTTACATAATAGTCTCCTGCCAGCTTTTTAAGTTCCTTCCGGTCGGGTTGAGAAATGGAAGGTTTATAGCTGTAAGAAGCCAGTCCCTTCACAAATCCGTCTTCCAGTTCTTTCAAGTTCTTTCCGGTCAGCAGTTGGCATGACGCAGGAAAAGAGAGCTCAATCAGAAGGAAGGATTCATTCGCCAACGACACGATATAACGGTTTTCTTTTTCGGAGAAGTTCATGGCGGTCTGTTCGCTGATGAGGTTCAGCAGGTCGAATCCGCCTTGCCGAATCTGCACATTGTCGCGCTCCATCTTGGATTTGCGCTCAGCAACGGACATTCCTTGCAATTCCGTCAGATAGCGTTCGGTGAAATCGTAAGCTGCCGTGGCAAAAGGAACATCGGAAGAAATGGAAACTACCGTTTGGCGGAGTTTCCCGTTTCCCCATTTTCCAGTTTGCTGTCCCCACATGGTGAGTGGGAACAGCAAAAGAACTGCATAGACTATTTGAGTAGCCGGATTCCTCATTACGGGATGATTACTTCTTTGTTTCCATCACTCTTATACCACGTACCGGTAGTGAGATGACCGTCTTCGAAGATACCAACCACCTTTTCACCTGCTTTAGCTTCACGCTTCTTCACGTCGCGCGGCTCTATGATATGGGTTGTTTTAAATGTCAGCACACCGCTTTCGTCGTTCATCAAGCCATTTTTCATACGGCCTTTGTAGACTGCATAACCCAGGTCTTTCGTTACGATACCGCCGGTTGCGCCGCCGTCTGTTACGGTGCTGGTGCTGCCGCCATCGGATACTGTAACTTCTATCTCGGTTTTCGTCTGCGAACGGTCTGCCACGGCTGTGATAGTAGCTTTACCTGCTGCAACGGCTGTCACGAGACCATTTGGAGATACTGTCGCCACTGCTTCGTTTCCCGATTTCCAAGTAACGGTTTCATTCGCATTGCCGGGGTTACAGTCTATATTCAACTGTTTGGTTTCGCTCTTCTTCAGTTTCATATCCTGTGCAGTTTCCATAAACGTCATGTCGGTCACGTTTACTTCTTCTACTTCCATGCCGTCACCATCGGTTGCTCCATCTACTTGTTCAATGCCACCTGTCGTGTCGTCAACCAGTTGTTCTTCGGTTTTGTCACCACCACTAAGGGCGATTCCGATACCCGCGCCACCAAGTACCACCACAGCAGCAATAATACCGCCAATCAACTTCATATTCGGGCCAGTTGGTGGTGGCGGAACCATACGCAATGGTTCTTTACATTCGTCGCACACGAAATCTTGTCCACCCCTTACTTTCTGTACTTCTTTACTTTCACATTTAGGACAAGGGGCTCCTTCGCCGCCTTTGTCACGATTCGTGCAGATACCATATTTGTATCTGTCACGGTCACTGGGTCTTGCCATAATTATTTTATTTCTTATTGATTAATTCCAATGCTTTCTTTGCTTCAGCGCTATATTGCTGATATTTGGGTGATGTAGGGCTGGAGCATTCTTTACTTACGTAATCACGCATCACGACTTTCACACCTTCTACCATAGCGGCACGGTCACTCATCTTCAGGTCAGGGTTCTTCAGAATGTCGTCCACCTTCTCCTTGATAGTATCCAAGACTTCTTCCGTCAGTTCTTCACTTGTCAGTATCTCGGTGAATTGAGGTGAAATAAGTGTAACCATTTCGGCACCCCATTCATCAGCAGTTACAGTACACCAGCCTTTTTCTTCCCGCTCGTTCTCGCGTACTGCAAGAATGTCATTAGCAGCAGCTACGAAGAAATAAGGGATGAAGTCTTTCGGCGCAATCTTCTTTTCGCCCATCAATTCCGGCAATTCTGTACCGTCTCCCTCGCAATGAAGCAGGATACGTGCTTCTTTAGCAGCCAGTTCGTTCTTGTTGTTTACCATGTCATTGTATGCACGGTCATAAGACGGCAACCAGGCAATGGCACGCATCGGGAAACAGTAGCGGATAGAAATCACAGTGATTTCATTCATGCGCTCATCCGAAGTATTGAAGTTAATGGTACTTCCCGGCGTAGCATTTCCAAAAGCACCTTGCAAAGCAGCTTTCAGCTTATTGGAAAACGCTTTGAGAGAGTCGTTTCCTTCATCGGTAGGCATAGAAATCAAAATCGTCTTGCGATTGATTGATTCGGGATGAGATACCGGATTCTCATTGTTGTTCAATGCTTTCGAAAGCTGCCCGTCATCCAGTTTCAGGAATGTACCGCTCTGATTAATAACGGAAGAAGCGAAATTACGAATATCAGTATCAGTCAATAACACCTTCTGTAATTGCTGAAGAACGTTCAAGCCCAAAATCTTATCATTTTGGTAATCCTGGTCGTGTTTTTCACGTACCTTCGGACTGAGTTCGGCATCAAATACATCAAATATCGTATCTTCGGAAGTAGTAGCCGCCAATTCATTGAAGTGAGCATAGGAACGATTTCCTGCAATGGCTTTACGGATATTTCCCGCCCAAGTTTCCTGTTGGTTCTTATCCAGAATCAATGTCTGCTCAAGTTTAAGCATTTTATCATCTTCGCTGACTTCTACGATAGCACTTGACAAATCCGCAATACCTTTAGTGTTCTTGTTACGGTCGGCAATACGCTTTTCAGCAGCATCCATTGATAGCAGCAACACACCGATAAATTGGCTGACTTCTGCACTGAACTGTTCGAATGCCGCACGTAATTTACCTAATAATTTACCTTCAAATTCGTAAGCCACACGTTGGGTACGCAGTGTATAAAGATCCTTCATGATCATTTGATGGTCAGAGTACAGACGAGGTGAACGTCCGGTAGCACGTTGCAACAATGACAAGTGATTGTAGTCATAGTTGTTGGCATCAGCATCGTCCTCGTTTACCTTTATTTTATCATCTACACCGGCAATGTCATTTTCTATCTTTTCCTTACGGTTCTTGATGTATGTCAGCACTGCGTCACAGATATTCAGCAGGTCTTCCAATGAAAGGGAACCCTCATACCATTTAGTATACAAGTTCTTTTCTATACGCTCGATAATATATTGCGCCTGTTCTTTCAGTAACAAGTCATTACCCTTATCCAGATAGTAGGCTTCTACCCCCTGTTTGTTACGGAAAGCAGTCTTGTAAGTATCCGAACAGATGCTTTCGAGGAATCTCAATGGTTCCGGATCTACTGCCTTTGCATCGTCATAAGAATAACTGTTTGTTATGTCACTCCAGAAATTCTCTATCTTACTGCAATATTTGTCCGTATCGAAAATCTTTTCTTCCAGCATCAGATGGCTATCATCCAACATCCAGTCGCGCAGATTCTTATCATTGATATATAACTCACGGTAATCTTTACGAAGCGATTCCTGTACGAAACCGAAATCATCCTTGAAGTTATTGTATTGCATCTGCCATAGTATTCTCTCACCTATGGTATAAGTAATATGTTCCAGGATACGTTTCTCCGGATAGATAATACGTTTGATTCCGAAAGTATTGATAGCCTTTGTGCGGGCACGTTCCTTATCTGTGCCTTTCGACTTCTCACTGTATTCTACACAAAAATCATTGATATTTTCCAAACTGAAGGAGCGCAGAAGGTCATCGGTCGTACCATGTTTTTCTTCCAGAAAGAGACGGAAGTAAACCGTATCCGCCAACAGTTGAGGCAATTCCGTAAAGGAGTTGACTACCACCCCATTCTCATTTACATTAGAATAAAGCATCAATCCGAACTGTTTGTTAGGAGTAAGATCCAGTTCTATATGTTCATCGCCCCGAATAACGTCTGACGGCAGGAAGCGTCCGATATTAAGCGCACTTAACTCTTTCAATGCCGCATACCCATTCTGATGATAACGTCCTGCCTGACATCCTGAAGGGATATCCAATTCGGGCACCATGGCATAGACCATGATATTGGCATGTTTGTAAGTCTCTTGTGCACGTGTCTGGGCAATCACGTCAATGATAGCTCCTGACCCTGTGCCACCGGCCAAACCGGTAAAAATATGAATATTAACCTCGTCTTTGTTGGTAATAGACTTTACTTTATTGTATTGTCCCTTCAAAGCCGAAAGATACTTATTGCAATTAGCAGCAAAAAGAATACGCCCTGCACGGCGTTTCTGTCCGGCAGCCTGCCCTACTTCACCCAAGGTATTTTTCATGGAAGCACCATTCTTCACGATACCTTTCAATCCGGGATAGTTGGATACATTATCGAGTATCTGCTTCAAATCTACAGACTTAATATCGACAAATTCGCTTTCTGTAAACGAAGCATCTTTCCCCATCACACGGAACGAGGGGTCGCCCGGTGTCATCATCTCACGTGTAGAGTCTACATACACAAAACCAATAGACAAATTATCACGTTCTTCATCATTGGGGAACTCCTGATAAAGACGTTTGCGAATGGCTTTCAGCACCTTGCCACCTGTACCGCCTAACCCCACCAAGATGTGGTTAGGACTTTTCGGGTCTAATGTTTCCATAATATCATTTAGTATTTATAATTGTTTTATTCTCTTTATCTCCGCCGTGGACGATGCGAACGATTCACAGGTGCAGAGGCTCGATAATGGGCAGAGGCACCGCGTCGTCCTTGTTGCCGCCCACGTCCATTTCCTGTCATCCCCGGCACAGCAGCCAGCACGAAGCACACAACTACCCCGCCTAACGCCCAAGCTGCACGTCGCCACATAAATCCATTGATTATTTTGTTAACGAGTGAAAGTGCCGAAGTTTTCTTGTCCGTCACTTCACCCAATTTCATACCTACTTTATCGAGATAAGGTTTTAAAACAGGATAATTGGTTTCAATAGCACTCCAGTCCGTCTTTTCACTAACAGTATTGCCCAATACAGTAATATCCGCCATTGCCCCTTTTACCTTAGCAGCACCAACAATCGCCGTAAACTGGAAAGAGAGAAAAAAGAAAAGAAAAATGCCTAGTAATCCTGTCAACCATTTGGGAGTACCCATCAGTTCATTTATCAAATACATGACGAGCACAGCAATGATAATCCCCGCCAGTATTCCCCAAAAGAGCGTAGCAATGAAGCTCAGTATTCCCATAGGTGTTTTTCCGGTCTATAAATCCCCCTGATTCGACCCTTACTATTAGATATATGAAAAGCGGGGAATCTGTTTTATTATTCATCTTTACCCTTTATCTGAATCTACAAAATTCAAAAGATGTTAAAGATTACCTATTAAAAACGCTTTTCAAAAACTCCACTGCCCCCCCTTGAAAGCGGCAGCACACTGCAAAAGTAATTATTTTATTAAAAGTGTCAAACTTTCAAAGAGTTTTTTAATCATTTATCAAAAGCTTGTGATTTTTAATACGAGAATTAAAACTACCTTTGCAATCATTTTCTCTATTCGAATGTTATTCTTATAAGAAAATCGTAAAACAAATCTTATCAACATGGACAATAGCAAGAATCTGCACGGTCATCTATTTGCACTTACAGCTAACATTATGTGGGGATTGATGGCTCCTATAGGGAAATCAGCTCTCCAAGAGTTTTCCGCTCTTTCCGTTACCACTTTTCGTATGGTGGGAGCAGCAGCAGCTTTTTGGATACTTTCTATATTTTGCAAACAGGAGCATGTGAATCACCGGGATATGCTGAAAATCTTCTTCGCTTCCCTATTTGCTTTGGTGTTCAATCAGGGAGTATTTATTTTCGGGTTGTCTATGACTTCGCCTATCGACGCTTCGATTGTTACAACGACTTTACCGATTGTAACCATGATTGTAGCTGCTATTTATCTGAAAGAGCCGGTTACAAATAAAAAAGTGCTGGGGATTTTCGTCGGTGCTATGGGAGCACTTATTCTTATCATGAGCAGTCAGGCAGGAAGTAATGGCAACGGAAGCCTGATTGGTGACTTGCTTTGCCTGATTGCACAAATCAGCTTTTCTATTTACTTAACCGTATTCAAGGGGTTGACTCAGCAATATTCGGCAGTGACCATCAATAAGTGGATGTTCGTTTATGCTTCAATGTGCTATATACCGTTCTCTTATTACGATATTTCCACTATCCAGTGGGCTTCTATTTCTACTGTCGCTATCATTCAAGTGCTTTATGTAGTGCTAGGGGGAAGTTTCCTTGCCTATCTCTGCATCATGACGGCACAAAAACTGCTTCGTCCTACGGTTGTCAGCATGTATAATTATATGCAACCGATTGTGGCTACGATTGCCGCCATTATTATGGGAATCGGTAGTTTTGGCTGGCAGAAAGGACTTGCCATTGCGCTTGTATTTCTTGGGGTATATATCGTGACGCAAAGTAAGTCGAAAGCTGATTTCGAGAAAGCGGGAAGGGAGTTATAATAGTCTATAATCATTATTTTAGACACAAATTACGCGGATTTCACGGTTTTAGTAAATCAAAGAACCGTGTAATCCGCGTAATTCCGTGCCTGAATAGTTTTATTCTAATTTGCCAGAATCGTCACTTCCGCACCGGATGCAAAGTCCTGTCCGTTCTGCGAACTCAAAGCAGTGAAGCGAATATAACGAGCCTTTACCGGCTTGTCAAACACGACTCTCTTTTCCTTTGAATTATTGGCAAAAGTTCCTTTCTTGACAGGCTCGCCCCATTCTTTGCCATCCATGCTGACTTGAATAGAGTAATCCTTAATGTTACCGTTATTTCCATTCTGACGCGGTAAATATGTAAATCCTTTGATTTCCTTCACTTCACCCGCATCAAGATCTACCCAGTGTGGATACTTGGCAACGGTTACAGAATACATCGTATGCCATATCGTACTTGGGTCACCGTCAACCAAGTTAGCAGCATCCCCATCACCCGACTCCTGACTGCTGGCATATACTACCTGCATCTGGATACTTTCTATCTTTTCAAACTTCATTACGGCACTGATATCCTGATTGTCCTTGTACCATGCTCTCACAGTGCCGCCATTACGAAGAGGAATAGGTTCCGTATATTCCTGTACTTTCTTACTGCCGTCAATCGTGTAACAGAACACAACATCTTTCCTAGCCGATGTCAGCTCTACTATTCCGGCAGGAGTACGTGTAATAGACAAAGGAATATCTCCTGCAGGAGCAACATTGGCAACAGCAGCCAAGTCCTTTCCACGAACAGGACGAATAATGAATCCCATATTATGCTGACCGGCAAATACCCTGTCCTGAACGAGAGGACCACCCTGACCGCAACTGTTACCACCCAAACCGGTAACAGCACAATCCAGATGCAGATAGGTATCACCCGCTTCGGGCAATTGGTAAGGATGAGAAGCCAGTATTAAATCAAGAGCAGAATACTGAAGAGCCGAAACAGATAAACGGTCGGTAGCTATAAAGCTAGCTCCCTGTCCTGCCTGATTGGTCAACGCACACCAGCGGACATCTTCATGGTTACCCATATCCTGCGGTTTCGGGAAATTCACAAACTCGCCCGCCACCGTATTGGTATGCTGTTCGATAAACTGACCGCTTTTACGATCTGCATAGTTATCAATCGGACCGCGACCATAATAAGTAAAGTTGGCATATTGTTGAGGTACTTTCATCACATAGCCAAGACGGGGCAAAGTCAGAGTGGGACGATTGGAAGTGATGCCCGACTGCAATTCGACAGAACCATCCGGATATACTGTCCACACTTGATTAGTGATAAACTTAAAGTCGTTGCTTCCAAATTCCCTGTCTGTCAGTTCCACAATACTATTCTTACCAGAACTTGTGCCACCTTTGATACTTGCAGCATTCGGTGCCTGAGATTCTATGGTAAAGCTCAAGACCATCTTATCGTCCTTATCGCGAACAGTAAACTCTATCAGCTTATGCTTCAGGTTATGCAAACCATATTCGAACCAGGGAGCATAGAACCAGTTATCATTGTTGGTAAAAGCGCGAAGCGCGTCCAGTTTCGGTCCGTTTCCATCCGCAATAATCGTTTCATCGCCATATTTCAGACTATAAAGACTTCCGGTTTGCAAATCGAACTTCATATCAAACGCCTCTCCCTTTATCTCGATTTTCTTTGTATCCGGATTCATGTGAGTCTTCAAAGTCCCGGTAGCAGTAGCAGCAGCCACTTCGCTGATTAACGGACGGTCGGTAGCCGCTTTGACTTGAATCTGTTCTTCCGCCATCACAAAATCCTTAGCAGCCCAAGGCATCTTGTCCTTCAGGACAAACTGCACTTTTACAAAGTATTCGGCATCCTTTTTAAGAGTTTGGTTATAAGGCAGCGTGATCTGCATACGTTGACGAGGTGCTACATTAATATCCATCGGTTGACTGGTTTGCACAGGTTTTCCATCCTCGTACAATGACCACACCAATTGATAATCATCCGCCAAGTTCTTGAAATAATACTTATTGAAGACTTCGAACACACCTTTTTCAAGGTTCACCGCTTTTACATCTATATTCTGATATACTTTCTTCACTTCATAATATTGTGGTTTCGGTTCCAAATCACCGAATACAATTCCGTTCATTACAAACTGCCCGTCATTAGGAGTATCCCCGAAGTCACCGCCATAAGCCAAGTAACGAGTACCCGTCTTCGGGTCATAATTATACATAGACTGGTCTACCCAATCCCAAATAGCGCCGCCACAGAAGAAATTGGTAGACTCCATCGCGTCCCAGTAATCCACCAGATTACCGCAGGCATTACCCATCGAATGAGCATATTCCGAAATATGGAACGGATACTTAATATCATATTTTCCCTTCACCGCACCACGTACCCAGCCGATAGACGGATACTGGTTAGAGCCCATATCCACAATATCATTATTACGTTCATACTGCACAGGACGGGACAAATCAAACTTCTTCAACGCATCATAAGCAGCCACAAAGTTCTTACCCGGCCCGGCTTCGTTACCCAGCGACCAAATAACGATAGACGGATTATTCACATTAGCATGCACCATTTCCATCACACGGGCTACGTGCGCATTCTTCCATTCTACCGGATGAGAAAGTGAAGCAGCACCATAATAATATTCATGTGACTCGATATTCGCCTCATCTTCCAGGTAAATACCGTACTTATTACATAAGAAATACCAGTAAGGGTCATCCGGATAATGCGAATTACGTACATGATTGATATTCGCACGTTTCATCAACATAATCTCCTTCTCCATCATCTCACGGGTGATGGCATGTCCCACTGCCGGATTCGATTCATGACGGTTCACCCCTTTCAGCTTGACCGTTTTTCCATTGATATAATAATAACGTCCCGCAAGTCCGAATTCATCCGCCGATGCGGGCGTATCCTTGATTTCCACCTTACGGAATCCCACAATCGTAGAAACCATCTCAATCGTCTTGTTCTTCTTATCCTTCAACTCGGCTACCAACGTATAGCGATAAGGAAATTCTGCCGACCATTTATTCGGAGCTTTTACGTTAAAGACAGTCTGAATCCTGCCTGTTCCGTTCGGTTCTATTTTCTCTATCACAGGAGACAAGACACCATCCACCAACGTATTCTCGTCAGAGTAGAGCTTATTGGCATACAAAGAATAATACACTTTATAATTCTTGGCCGCTTTCTTATCCAAATTACGAATATCGGCATTGATAGTCAGAGAACCGTCCGTATAAGTCGCGTCCAAATCAGGAGTAGCAACCAAGTCACGGAAATGAACTTTGGGAACCGAATACAGAGCTACCGTACGGAAGATACCCGGCAAACGGAACATATCCTGTGCTTCCAGAAACGAACCGTCCGAACTGCGATAGACTTCGGCAGCCACCGTGTTCTTACCCTTTTGCAGATACGGGGTGATATTAAAATTAGCGGTATTGCGCGAATTCTTGGAGAAACCCACATACTTGCCGTTAATCCATAGATAGAAGAAAGAATCCACCCCATCGAAACTGATAAAGATTTCCCGTCCATCCCAATCCTGCGGTATATCAAAATCGCGGCGGAACGAACCCACTTCATTGCGGTCTTTGTACGTAGTCCAGTTGGTAGGCGGCGTTCGCATCACTCCCCCACGCCAATCGTCCACCTTCACACTATGCTGGAAGATAACCGGTTGATTGACATAAATAGGCGTTCCATACTTCTGGCTTCCATCTTTCTGAATACCATAAATATTCCAACTGGACGGCACCGGGATTACATCCCATGAAGTAACATCAAAATCAGTCTGATAAAAATCTTTCGGACGGGCATCGGGATTAGATGCCCAATGGAATTTCCAGTCGCCATCCAACGATTGCCAAAACTTACTGTTCTCGGGCAACACTTTACGAGCATTTTCCAAATTTTGGAATGAAAAGAAATAAGCATGCGGCTGTTCCTTATTCAATGCCAGATTTTCGGGAGATTCCCACTCATTTCCTGCCGGAGCGTTCACCGAAGCATACGTGAAGCCCTCTAATGGTTGGCCTGCAAAACTTTGCGCTGTCAGGGTACAGCACAAAAGACCGGTTAACAAGGTTTTGTTCATAAGGTATTTAAGTCGATAAAAATTATTCATGTCATGTACTTATATCTCTGCCTTTCGCTTTATAGTAAATACACGCAAAAAGCACAGAGTCCTACATGAGAATAAAATTTTTAACGTATTTTCTCTAGATTAAAGATAAATCTTCAAAATAAGTATCGAGCAAACTCTTGGCAGCAATAAATGAAGTCAGATTACCACTCAACACCTGGCGTTCTTTTTCCAGAAGCATCGCTTCAATCTTCGGATTATGATAGAAACTGTCGCGCAATTGCTCGTTGATGCTTTCATACATCCAATATTTGCTCTGTTCGTTGCGACGATATTCAAAATAGCCGTTCGCTTTCACAAAGTCCATATATGCGTAGACCATGTCCCACACTTCCTTGACACCTAAATTATAAAAGCCGGAATACGTCAGCACCTGCGGCGTCCAGCCCGATTCGGGTGCAGGAAACAGATGCAGTGCACTACGGAATTGCGTAGCCGCCAACTTGGCACGTTCCAAATTATCGCCATCCGCCTTGTTAATCACAATGCCGTCCGCCATCTCCATAATACCGCGCTTGATACCCTGCAATTCATCCCCCGTTCCCGACAATTGAATCAACAGGAAGAAATCAACCATAGAATGAACAGCCGTTTCGCTCTGCCCCACTCCGACGGTTTCCACAAAAATCTTATCGAATCCCGCAGCCTCACAAAGAATAATCGTCTCACGGGTCTTACGTGCCACGCCGCCTAATGAACCCGCTGACGGGCTAGGGCGTATAAATGACTTAGGATGTACGGAAAGCTGCTCCATACGGGTCTTGTCTCCCAGGATGCTCCCTTTACTGCGCTCACTACTCGGGTCGATAGCCAATACAGCCAGCTTTCCCCCTTTTTCGAGTACATGCAAGCCGAACACATCAATCGAAGTACTCTTTCCCGCACCGGGAACGCCACTGATACCTACCCGGATAGAATTGCCGGAGAACGGCAAACACTTCTCTATCACTTCCTGAGCGACAGCCTGATGTTCGGGTTTCACACTTTCCACCAGTGTCACAGCCTGACTCAATATAGTGACATCACCTTTTGTTATACCTTCCACAAACTCAGCTACCGAAAGCTGGCGTTTCTTAGGTTTCCGTTTCAAGTAAGGATTCACAGACGAAGGTTGTTCGATGCCTTTGTTGACAACGAGTCCTTTGTATTCTTCACCATTTTCAGGATGTTCCATGACAATAAGATTTAGCGTTTGATATTGATTTCGACTTTCGGGCGCATCGGGTCGTTTGTTATCATCAAAATACGTAAATGATGTTTCTTATTACCTACATCACGCTTGCGAATAGTCACTTTCAGCTTCGTCATTCCATCCGGCGGAAGTACCGTTTTCTTCAGGCTCACTCCTACCGATGAATTAAAGACTTGCAATTTACTAATAATCAGCGGAGTTTTTCCCGCATTAGCAATCAATATCTCATAGCTTGCCTTTTTCTTCTTAATCAACGGCACACTAAGGTCAATATCCGTTTCCGAAATACGCATGGCAGGAGCATTCAGCGAATCAGCAGCCGTCATACGTGAGAAATCGGGAAGAAGAATGGCCGAAACAGGGATTTCATTTTCTTCGCTCACCTTATCGCCGGAGAAGCGGGAAAGATAAACAGAAGTCTGCGTCAAACCGTAATCTTTCAACTGGCTGGCATCCAACGTCAATTTGACAGTTCCTTTCTTTCCTTTCAACAGGACTTTCGGTTCGGCTTCCATTTTAAGATAAGGGGGCAGATGCATCAATACCGGTTCATACGGACGGTCGGACAAGTTAGCTATATTGAAAGTGAATGAAGGCTGCTGACCATGATATACATCAGGGAAAGCAAACTCGTCACGGTCCAGACGTATATTCCCGATAGCATACGGAAGAATCTTTGTAAAATCCTTCACTTCCTGCACCACCTCTCCGGTAAACTTCAGATAAACCAGATTCGGAGTAGCATTGCTGTATATCCCAACTGACTTTTCAAAACGTCCCAACGCCTTCGCGTCAAAAGAAGCCTTTACTGTTCCTTTCGCTCCCGGAGCAATCGGCTCTTTCGTCCAGTCGGCTACGGAGCAGGCACAGGAAGTAGTGACATTGGTAAGAACCAATGGCTGGTTACCGGTATTAGTGATTGTATATTCCACTGTCACCGGGCGTTTCCACTCTATTTGTCCAAAGTTGTGCGTCTCTTTATTCGAAGAGATACGGGGTTGGGCAACGGCTGCCAAAGCGACAGAAAGCAGAAAAAATATAGATAGTAAACTACGTTTCATGCGATACATTTTATTTTGGTGCACAAATGTAGCTGTTTTAGATGAGATATTGATTGGATTGAAAGGATTATTAACGGTGAACGCCAAACGTTCACCGTTAATAAATAATTATTTCACTTCTACTGTCATTGAAGCGGAATGTGAAGCATATTCCGGTGCATAAGCACATTGCATGGTCGCCAGACCCGTTTCGTAGGTTCCTGCGCGGCTCACACGATAGCTATATTCCAACACATACACTCCTTTTCCTAAATGGTCGAAGAAGAAGTTGGTAGAAGCGTCTTTGATGTCTACATAATAACCGATTCCGTTGTTCCAGCGGTAGCCGGATACGCTACCGATGGGTTCGAAACAAGCGCCACGCTGGTCTTTCAACTGTACGAAGTCCATTGCACGGTCTACGCGGATGCTCAGGCGCGAAACGACTTTATCCCCCACTTGAAGCACCGTCTTTGACGTAACCGGTTGCAGTTGCGGCGTGTTGTCCACCATACGTTCCACATACAGTTGCTTCTGTACATTCAACTCACCGCCCTGTTGTTTCACATCACTTATCGGCGATTCGTATTCCGCATAAACAGCTCCCCAGGCAATACCCGGATTTCTCTTTTCCACTTCAATCTTGCGGGCGTCCACTACATTCTTCTGTATAAACGAACGTTTGATGTATCCCAGTCCCGGAACGGTAGTCTTGCCCGGTGAAACCGTTTCCATCACTTCATTGGCAATCACGATACGTACGTCGCCCTGGTTATCAAGCAGGTTAGTACCTTTCATCAGCAACGCATATACCGCGTCGGCAGTAGCTACCGGAGAGTTCCACTGCTGCGTCTGCTTCTGCTTCAGCAACCAGAGTTTCATTTCTTCTACCGTCTCCGTGTTGCCGCCAATCAATTCCAACGCTTCCATCACATCTACGTGGGCTTGCATCTTCATTCCGCCCCATGCATAAGGATTCTCGTTGAAAGCGAAGAACATACCCTGTTCATCCGTTTTCGTCAGATGTTCTTTCAGGGAAGCGACAAACTCCTGCGCTTCTTTCTTATGCCCGGCTTTATCAAGCACGATAGCTGCGATAGCTTTAGTATCCATCGAAGCTGACGGAAGCAGTTCTTTTACCTTGGAGAGATAATAAGCGTAAGCTGCCTTATTAACCGCAGGAACCTGTTCGCCGGAAATAGCGATAATATACAGATATTGCAGGATACCGCTTGAAACTCCTGTGAACTTCGCCCCTTCTTTCTGTGCTTTAAGAATATTCTTATACTCTTCCAAAGCCGACTGATGGAGATACTTCAACGCATTAGTCTGCAAAGAAAGCGCAGTTCCGCTCAACTTCTCGCCTGTCAGTAAAGCAAGACGGGCGTTCAGTTCCGCAATATAGGCCGTGACATAACTGCTGCCGTTCATCCCTTTATACCATGACCATGCACCGTCAGAACTCTGTAATTCCTGCAATCTTGTCAAGGCAGCGATATTGTTGCTGCGGATATTATTCAAATCAAACAGCGTAGCGATACGTTCTTTCTGCTGTTCTTCGGTCTGCGCTTCGAGCACCCACGGCGATTCGGACAGCAGGATATTCTTCACTTCCTGGTTCTTCTGCAGATTGCTGAGGAAAGTTTCTTTTGTACCACCTTGAAGTTTCCAGCTATCGAATACCGCCTTGATGCGTGGCTGACTGTTCATTATATATGAAGCCAACGTGTTCGCATAATAGGCGGTAGCCCATGAAATAGCATTATTATTCACCGGAAGGCTCAAAGAAGGCAACGCCTGAATAGCATACCAGGCAGGATTTCCGGTAAATTCAATCGTCAGTTTACGGTCGGTTGCCGTTTTGCTATGCTGGTTGAACAGGCTGTCAAGGGAGAACGTACGGGTTTCTTCTCCACGTACAGGCATCGGAAGTGTCTCGACCAAATGCTCTTTATCACTCAATACCGGAAGTAACTGTTGTTCACCGTCACTGAACGTGCCACTATCGGCTATCATCCGGCAACCCAGTATTTCGTATTTATCACTCACGATAAACATAAAATTCACGCCAATCGTCTTTCCCGCTTCAACGGAGAATTTCTGTTTCTGCGTACTGACCACCTTTTCCGTCATCGGGTCGAAAAGAATCATGCTTACTGTTCCGGCTTGCGGCTTGCCTGTCATATTGGAGATAGAAGCTGCAATTGAAGTCTTATCGCCCACACGTACGAAACGCGGCAGATTAGGAGTCAGCATAAATTCCTTGCTCGTCGTAGCTTCACCGTCCAATGTACCCATCAACATTCCCTTTGTATGAGAATATCCGCGGAAGTTCCAACGTGTCAGACTTTCGGGCATGGTGAATGAGAAGGATATCTCTCCTTGCTCGTTAGTGCGAAGCTGCGGATAGAAGAAGGCTGTTTCGGCAAGATTTGTACGCAGGTCGGCAGGGGCTTCGGGAAGTGTTTCCTCTTCAGAGACTGTATCCAATTTACCCAGTATTCCTGTTTGTCCCCATCCTGCTGAGAATTCCACATCTTCAGCAGCATCGGCTGCCATAGCCGGTGAAGCCATCTCCTTCTTCACACTCCGGCTCGCCATTCCCCGTATCATAATCCTTCCTTGTGCCGATGCACCATATATTGCCGCATCGTTCGTTACTTCAAGCAATTCTTCAATACGGAATCCGGGCTGCACGACAAATCTGTCATACAACATCCCCGGCACTTTAAGAGCCTTATTATTCCACCAATAATTAAATGAATTATTTCCGGAATACCCGCTCATCCAATTGGAATAAGGAAGTATCTGATTATAATAAATCTGGAAATCCTGACGGCGGTTCCATATCTTATCCAACGAAGCATCATACATCGTTGCCAGCATTTCCGCATTGGCAGCTTGTCCCTGTGGCGTCTTAATCGTCAGTTTCCATTCTTCCTTCTGTCCCGGACGCAATTTATCACGGAATACTTCCCACTTCATCGCCAGCGTCTTGTCCGGCAACCGCTTCTTTACCTGAACCTGTTCCTGATAAACCTGTCCATCCCTTACCATGCAGAAGTTCACAAATATACCGTCGCCATAACTTTCCTGATACGGATAGGTAAAGCGCATAATCGTATCGGACAAATTCAGCGCCTTGCTTTCCAACAGCTTATCACCGCAGAATACGTTCATCATCACATAAGCATCCTTTTCCGAAGTTCCGAAACAGAACACCGCCGGATGCGCGGCATCAAATTCCGTATTCGGCGCATAGAACCATACGGTAGACTGCACAGGCGGACGTTTATCTTCCCGTGAAAAAAGAACGGTGTTAGCATCTGCCGTCACTTCCTTTCCCTGATTATCTTTCACCGATGCTTTCAGCACATAAGCTCCCGACGGAATATTCTTCCAGTCGAGCGTCATTTCCTCATTGGAAGTAAATGTTCCCGTCGCTACCGGAGTTTCACCCGATACCTTGAAATCCTTTTCATTCGCAGGATACAACGCATAGTTCCCTTTCACTTCCACAGGTTGCCCGTTCAGGTTCTGCGCCTTAAACACGATGCTGAACGGTTTATCCTTACAAGTCTTTTCTTTCAATTCCGTCTGCAAGACCAAAGAACGACTGCCCGCCGAAATCACATCCGTAGATGATTGTGTCTCACCCGCCACATTGGTAACAGTGGCTTCAACAGAATAGCGGTAATAGACTTTATCATTATTCTTATAAGCGTCGCTCTCTTCCAGGCGAACTGGGATTGTAAATTCCCCATTCCCGCCGGCAGTCACTTCGCCCGAAGCAATCTGCGTAGATTCAGAGATTCTCCAAAAACTATAGGTAGAACGCTTTACCGTATATTTCACCGGAAGGTCTTGAAGCAGCACACCACTATAAGATTGTATCTTACCTTTCACCTGTACTTCATCTCCGAGTTTATAACTTTCCGTTTGTTTCTCAAAAGTTATGTCGAATGTCGGACGTTTATAATCTTCCACACGGATATTCGTCCTGCCGTCTCCTGCCGTCAAAGAGAACATTCCGTTCAAGCAAGCCGAAGGCAATGCAAAATCAGCGGTAAACGAACCGAAGTCATTGGTACGTACGGACTTCTGCCCCACTTCCTGATTGTTTGCGTCCAATAAGACGACTGTATAGTTCTTGTTCGGAAGCACGTTTGCCGTATCCGAATTCTGTGTATAAGCAATCCCTTTCACATATACCGTCTGACCGGGACGATACAGGGAACGGTCGGTCAGCAGTGTCATGCTTTCGGTCGCTTTATTTTCATCACCGTAATATCCGAAACTTCCGCCGTAAATACCCTGTTTCGGCATGGCTGTATCCGTTCCTTTCGATGCCTTCAGAAAGCGGTATTCGGATTTCCAGGGGAATACGACTTTACCATTTTCTCCGGTCGTGAACTCCTGCAACACTTTTTCGTCATTACTATACAGCGTAACTTTCGCATTCGGTATAGGATGCCCGGTCTGTCCGTCCAGCGTCGCCACTTCATATTGCTTTTCAGGCAGACGGCACGTCAGCACTTTGAAACGTGTCACGTCAAAGAAACTCTCGCTATCCCTCTTGGCACGAATATCGGGCACGATACGCATCACATAAGAGCCTAAGTCGGGAGACTTGAAAGTGAATACCGTATCTTGCGAGCGGTAGTCCTTCGGACGAAGAAGCGAATAATGTTGTTCTTTAACCAGTTTTTTCGCCTGATACAACCGCACGGTGAAACCGTCCAGATTCTTATGTGAAACATTCAACTTTATTTCTTCATTCGGGAAAGCCTGTCTTGCCGCCGCGACATTCAAGTAAGGTGCTAAAATATCCTCTCGAAGATTCTTTAACGCATTTATCCTGCGATAATTCGGATAAAGGCGAATCGCTTCATCACAAAGTTGCAAGGCATTGACTTGCTGTTGTTTTTGGATGGCATAGCGGGCTTGCGCTAAATAGACTTCCGCAGTGACGGGTTCTGACGCAAACCTGCTTTTCAGTGTATTCAATGCAGTCAG
The DNA here is from genome assembly GCF_012113595.1 of Bacteroides faecium. Lineage (NCBI taxonomy): Bacteria > Pseudomonadati > Bacteroidota > Bacteroidia > Bacteroidales > Bacteroidaceae > Bacteroides > Bacteroides faecium. Next base: position 2,780,185 of record NZ_CP050831.1, on the reverse strand, counting down.
AAACGTATCTTCCGTCAATCCCAGAAGTCCTTCGTGTGCTTTGAAAGGTACAAAATCTCTATCCGCATTGCGTCTCCATTCCAAATAGTTGAGTGTAGTCAGTATATACCCTTCTTTCAGGTCGGCAGCTTTATAAGCAGCAATCATGCTTCCGTAGATGTTTATAATATCTTGCTTCACAAGGGAAGGCGTGTTATCATTGAAACCGTTGTTGCGCACCAGCCCTTCTATCTGATTTAGTGCCGTTATGGCACGGGAAGCCAGCAGATGATACATATCGTGGTGATAGTACTCACTGGTTTCGCCCAGTTCTACAAAAGGAATATAAGTACGCGAGGAAGTTTTGAGCAGCAGTACTGAGTCTGCCAAGGCTTCTTTTACATTTGTCCGTACTTTCTCAACGAACATATTTGCTGTCCATTCACGCATATCGGCTGAAGGGTTTTCCCCTACGATTTCTGTTCTTTGCCGGAGCTGCCACTGATTTTGGGCAGCGTAGTCTGCATAGATTCCTGCTATCAAAGAGTGTAATATAAAACGGTCCATGGGTTTGTCCGTCTGCTTTGCCCATTGTTCCAAGCCTTTCAGACCGACATAAAAACTATCAGGTGTCAGTGCTTCCTGATTTTTCATCCGCCACATATATGCTTTCAGCATCTGTGCGGAATTCTTCTCTTTCTCTCCCTTCTGATAAATCTCATCAGTCAGTTTTATTACCGTTTTGGGCAAGCTCTTCTTTTCTGCCTGCTCTACATCTTTCCATAATTTGTCGAAAGTTTGTGCTTGCGCTGCCGGAATCACTCCCAGCCATAACAGCACCATCATACAAATCTGTCTTACTTTCATAATCACTCTAGTTTAAGTTTGATAGTTGTCACATACTATAAACAACAAAGTAAGGAAATAAAGTTTAAAGATTTGTACTTTTTAGATTAAAAAACTCTTTTCAGCAATTATTGTTTTTACTCTGTATGATACAAAATCTGCTTCTTTTCAGCCTACATAAGAATAAAATAAAAATAAAAAACTGTCACCTGTCACAGATTACCACTTAACATACTGAGTATAAAACAGTAAGAGCGTGACAGCAGCAGGTGACGGCACTGTGACAACAAAAATGCTGTCACACTCTGTCTCACAAGAAACAGAAAATAAAGCAAAGTTAAAACTTTATCAATCGGCAATATATTTCCCGGCATCCCAAGTTACTAAAATCATACCTCCTGCATATATGATTCGTTGCGTGCCTTGAAACAAATCGTTTCCCCACTTGAAACTACCAGTTTCAATACGCGAAACTCTAGTTTCATCAGCGTGAAACTTTAGTTTCTATTGCTTGAAACCAAAGTTTCTGTTATTTGAAACTAGAGTTTCATAGGCTTGAAACTTTAGTTTCACCAGCTTGAAACTATTGGTTTCAAAGCATTGGAACTAGAGTTTCACACCGAGGAAACTATGGTTCCAAAGAATGGAACCAAAACACATAAACCGAGACTAATATGATGTGACAGCATTTCTTCTGTCACAGTGCCGTCACATCCTGCTGTCACGTCATTACTATTTCACAATCAGCGCATTAAGTGGTAATCTGTGACAGATGACAGCAAATTATCAAATATAAATCATATGTAGTAAAGTTTCGTCCCATATGAATTAATACAAAACTTCTTGCATTTCTTTCCTTATTTCCAATATATTTCAAATAAATCATTTATCTTTGTCATACGCTTTCCGCTCATCGGCGTGATGAATAGGCAGAAAGCGGTTTTTATTTCTTAATGAAGTAAAAGTGTATTATCTCTCATGACTGAAAATAGCAAATCTAAGCAGAGGGAGATGATACGGCAGATACTTCACGTGAACGGCTGTATATCAACATATCCGTAAAAGATGTGTTATATATAAACGATTGACGTGGATGTCTGTCGTTATCATTATCTTCTGCGATGGTATTGCTAGCCTCAGTCATGGATAATGGTGCGACAGCATTCACGTCTTTCTTGTATCCGGTCGGTTTCATAATCCGCAATATTCCCTAAATTGTCCCCACTCACCGGACAACAAGAAGTGTGAATGCTCGTTGTACTAATATAAATGAATAAAGCATTTATAGATAAATAGATGCATTGTTCACCCTTATTGTATAACACATAAAAAAAAAGCAAACATTTATGGCACAATGGATTACCATAGAAGAAGCAGCCGAGAAATACGGATTTGAAAAAGAATACGTTTGGATTCTAATAGAAATGAGAGAAATCACCGTATGCTACGAACGACCCGGTGTCGACATCATAGACGATGGAAGTGTTCAGGACTTTAAAAACCGGAACAAACACGGGCTTACATTAATGTATATTGAGAAGCTGGAGCGATTTTGCATAGACAAATCGAAACTTTGCTCCATATATATGTCACTTTTGGGCAAACAAGACAAGGAAATCGGAATGTATGAAGAAACAAAAAGTCAATGTGACACACTACAAACGAAATGCCGGGAACAGTACAAGTGGATACGTAAATTAGAAAAAGAACTGTCACTGGAACAGACAAACTGCCGCAACTGTTGGCTACGAAGAATATGTTTGAAGATTTGGGGATAATCGTATCTGAGATTGGAATTGTTAGTCTACTAGAGATATTATAGATACAAAAAAGTGGGGATATCGTTTTCAATAACGTATCCCCACTATAAACTTAGTTAATGCACTTTTTCTCATTTCTCAATTCTGTACCCCCATGCAAGCATTTCGTTACGACCTACTTCACTGAGGATTTTTCTTACTAAAGAACTCATTTTCTTTGCCATAATCTTTAAACCTTTAAAATTACTAATTCCTGAAAACTAAAAACTACTTTTCTTCGTTCGGGAGAGTATTAATTGTTGAATATCCCCAAACATGTACGTCGGCTTCGCCGAACTTTCTAAACAATCTTTTTAACCTTTTCATTTTGTTATCCTTTCATTTACATGTTTTATAACACAAAAATACAGCCTTTGTTTATAGGTTGTATCTAAAAAAGGCGGAATTTTATGTTTTATAGCATATTAATTGATTTGCATCAATTAATTTAATTATTAAGAAACTATTTCGTAACACAAGTGGAAGTAAACCGATAACAAAGTGGCAGCAAATAAGACAAAAAGGCACGGAAGAAATATCATCCGTGCCTTTTTCTATACGATACCTATTATATAATAGAAATAAATAAGCTATATAATAGGAAAGAATACGTCATATAATACGTTTTTTTTATTTCATTGGAGTCTGTTCCAAAGTAGCTACGAGGAAGTCATAGAACTTCTGTACGGTAGGAATCAATGCTCTTTCGTCCGGTGAGTGCGGCGAGCGCAATGTAGGACCGAAAGAAATCATATCCAATCCCGGAATGATAGCACCAATAATACCGCATTCCAAACCCGCATGGATAACTTTCACTGCGGGTTCTACTCCAAACTGCTGTTTATAAGATGCTTTCATCGCATGCAGAATCGGTGAATTAACATCGGGCTGCCAACCGGAATAGCCGCCTGTCATCTCTACCTTCATTCCTGCCATAGAGAAGCAAGACTCAAGGCTGGTAGTCAGATACTCCTTCATGCTATCACTGGAGCTACGAGCCAAAATCTTAATAGCCGCCTTGCCTTCACCAATCGTTATTATAGCAAGATTGGAAGAAGTTTCCACTGTATCAGGTACAGTAGGAATCATACGCGTCACGCCATTCTGACAAGCAAAGATGGCATCAATCAAGTTATCCTGAATCTCTTCGGGCACTTGACCTGCCGGAAGTTCCACACGCTCCGCCGTGAAACTGATTGGAGTTTCGATAGCCGAATATTCTTCATTGAACAGGTCTTCGCAGTATTTCACCAAGCCCAGCAATTCTTCTTCGTTCTCAGCAGGGATAGTAACGATGGCGTGTGCTTCACGTGGAATGGCATTTCGCATATTGCCACCTTCCCAGCTAGCCAGACGAGCTTCATAACTGGCAACAGCTTCACGGATAAAGCGAACCAGCAATTTATTGGCATTGGCACGGCCTTCATTGATTTCCAATCCGGAATGTCCGCCACGCAAGCCTTTCAATATAACTTGTACAGCGATGTCGCCTGCTTCGGGAGCCACTTCCTTATATTCCAATGTAGCAGTGACGTCCATACCGCCGGCACAACCGATATACAATTCGCCTTCGTCTTCCGAGTCGAGATTCAGAAGAATTTCCCCATTCACCGTACCCGGTTTCAATCCGAATGCACCAAACATTCCGGTTTCTTCGTCTTTGGTAATGAGGGCTTCCAATGGTCCGTGTTTCAGGTCTTTGGCTTCCAGTACGGCCATGATGGCGGCTACGCCAAGTCCGTTGTCAGCGCCCAGGGTAGTACCTTTCGCTTTCACCCAGTCACCATCTATATACGTTTCAATGGGGTCTTTTTCAAAATCGTGCACTGTATCGTTGTTCTTCTGAGGAACCATATCCATATGCGCCTGAAGAATAACACCTTTCCGGTTTTCCATGCCCGGAGTTGCGGGTTTGCGGATAATCACGTTGCCTGCTTCGTCAACAAAAGATTCCAATCCCAAGCCTTTTCCGAAATTAATCAGGAAGTCAGTCACTTTTTCCATATGCCCTGACGGACGAGGAATCTGAGTCAACGAATAAAAATGCTTCCACACGTTCTGTGGAGCTAAAGAAAGAATTGTGCTCATAACAAATATTTTAAAACTGTTTTAAATCTAATAATTAAACAGTGGCAAGTTATGGAAAAGTTTTCAGATGGCAAAGAACGTTCGCAAAAACATTCATTCCAAAGACAACATTCGCATATCGTCCAAGGCTTTCGGCTGATATTTTATCTCGCTGAATATTCCTGTAAAGCCGTCTCCACGAGAGCCGTGTGCCGCAAAACCGACTTTGACTTTTCCTTTCGTTTCCAGGTTGAAATTCCTCACCATCAACCAGTTTTTATTATCAGAGGAATAGAAGAATGAGTATTCCGAGCCACGCTTCACTACCGCCATGTATGCGTAACCGCCTGTCGGCATGGAATTACAATCATCGGAAAAAGTACGGGTAACGACCGAGACGATTGTCGGCTGGAGATTGACCGAGTTCTCATAGCAAAACTTCGCCCAAACGTCATCATCCTGATAAATCACAAGAGCGGCTACATCATAAACAGACTTTAATTTACCTGTAACCCGTGCGCTCATTGTAAAGTCCGCTTCCGGTTCAAACAGGATAAGCGGAGCGTTCGTAACTTTCGATTTCCCGGAAGGACTGTTGAATAGGTTTGTCTTCCCCGCCGCAGTTATACTAATCCGGTCTTTTTCTATTTTATAATCGACAGGGCGATTGTGAAGAACCAGATTGTGGGGAATAGTGGAAACACGTTTATCAAGAATGTCGAAAAAAGCGGATTCGGACTGATTCTGTGCCGACGCAGGGAGAATCCAAAGGAAGAGTAAGACAAGGTAGCTGATTCTTTTCATAAATATATCGTATTTAGTTTCGGACAAAAATAAGCAAGTTTGTCTGTTTTTCTTTGTAATATCGTACTAATTATATAGAAAAGAATACACTCTTTTAGCTCAAACATCACTCCCGATGTCTATTGGCAAACGGCAGCGCTGCCAAACCATAGATGCCCAGC